>JAGCBE010000439.1 GCA_017652345.1 Methanobrevibacter sp. | reverse complement strand
GATAGATTTTGTCGCGTGGCATAGTGATATGCCAATGAAAATGTGGTGAACGTATGCAAAAACGGTGTAGTATTTAATACTGCTAACGGTGAAAACCTTAACGTGAAGTCGAAGGCAATACCGTGCTAAGTTTAAATTAAATTAATTTAAAAAAGTGTAACGACTATTATGTAGGGTGGAGATTAGCACCACTCGAAGTGCCACACACCTTTATGAGGTGAAGAGATAGTCTACTCCGTAAAAAATATTTCGAAAGAAACGGTATTATAGGATAGATCTTAATTCTGCTAATAGAGAGCCTTTTATAAAAGCATCGGAAGATTTGTTAGGAAAAGAAAATTGTGCATGGCTTATAAGTTGGAAACCACTTCAAGATTCCTCTGCTTTAAGACTTTATTGTAAAGGCATAGGAATGAATATAGAAGATTATGAAGAAGTTGGTAAAGATTTAGCGGAACTTTCACAAAATAAAAAGCCATATACAGATTCACAATATTACAAAGATGAAAATTGGAAGCCAATTATAGAAGAGAGTAGAAAATTTGTAGGTGTTGTTGAAGGAATTTCTGAAAGTCCATGTAGCATTGTTTTGTCAACAAATAATGTTAGAGAAAACCTAGGAATGATTAGAACAAAAACAAAACCGTGTTGTCTACTTGATGGCTATAATTGTGATAAATATAAATATCTTAAAAACGATTATCTTGCAGTTGAAGTCTGGCACTTAATTGCAGATGTATGCAAAATGGCAAAAATAAAGATTCCTACGATTAGCGAGCTTGATAATCTCTTAGATGATAAAACATTTGACATATATGCAAAAGGATTGACTTGTACTATAAATCAAGCAGATAGTTTATGGGCTACAAGATTAGTGCAAAGATATAAGCCAAAAAGTGTTGCAGAAATGAGTTCTTTTGTAGCAGTTATTAGACCGCGGATGTGCTAGTTTCCTAGAAGATTATATTGATAGAAAACCATATTCTACTAATATTCCAGAATTAGATAATCTTTTAAAAGAAGGAAATCAAAGAATGCTATATCAAGAATTAATAATGAAATATCTTATTTGGCTTGGTATTCCTGAAACTGGAAGCTATGATATTATTAAAAAAATTGCTAAAAAGAAATTTAAAGAAGAAGAATTAAAAGAATTGAAAGCAACCTTATTGCAAGGATGGAAAAATAAATTAAATACGGAAGAAGGATTTGAAGAAAATTGGCAAGTTGTTGAAGATGCTGCTCATTATAGCTTCAATGCATCACATTCTTTATCATATGCCTATGATTCTTTGTATGGCGCATATTTAAAAGCTCATTATCCATTAGAATACTATACAGTCGCACTAAACATGTATAGCGATGATTTAGATAGAACGCCAAGACTAATAGAGGAAATGTCTTATTGGAATATTACATTACACCCTCCAAAATTTAGACATTCAGATGCAGAGTATATGTATGATAGAGAAAACAATGCGATTTACAAAGGAATTGCCTCAATAAAATTTCTTAATGAAAATTGCGCTAAAGAACTTTACAATAGAAAAGAGAAAGTATACAATAATTTTATAGAGTTGTTAGTCGATCTTGAAGAAAATTCAACCGTTAATTCAAAACAAATAAAAATACTTATTCAATTGGACTTTTTTGAAGAGTTTGGCAAAGCAGGAAAGCTAATGAATATTTACAAAGAGTTTAGCGAAGGTCAATTCAAATATCAAAAAACATATTGTGAAAAGACAAAAATTAAAAGACTTGAAGCACTTAATGAAATGGAATTTCAAGATATAGATTTACCAATAAAAGAGAAAATTGCGGCTCAAATTGAATACTTTGGTTCTCCTACAACTATTACTCCAGAACTTAAAGGCTATGCCTATATAATAGATATAAACACAAAAGGTTCACCTAGACTAACAACCTATGGTTTAGGAACTGGAAAAACTACAATAGTTAAAACTTATGCAAAGACATTTAATAAAAAGAAAGTAGAAAAAGGAGATATAATTAGCGATTGTAAACTAATACAAAAGAATAAAATGAAGAAGGTAGGTGAAGAATGGGTTGAAACAGAAGAACTTGAATGGTGGTTACAAGACTACAAAGTCGAAGTCATCGGTTTTTAGAATTATTAGTGGAAGCCCCTATGTTACAGAAGATTTAGCTCAAACTATTAAATATTTAGAGAATGTAGTTATTAATGAACACACAATCAAGACACTTGATTTAACCGAGCTAGTCCAAAATATTAATCGACTTTTACAAGCCACTATGGTTTTATCGGTATTTAAAAAGCCTTGCCTAAAACTCGTTAATAAATATCAAAAACAACAAGAAAAAATAAATTCGCTTTTATCAAACTCAAAAAAAGATACTCTTACTTTAGAAATTTTAGAAGATTTACTTTATGAAACTGGACTAAATAACATTCAAATTGAGAGAAAGGACTATTGGGAAGATTATGAGTAAAATATTTTTGATTAAAACAAAAACACATGAATATTTGTTTAGCGAGAAAAATTTCTATGATTTTGTTAGTCGAAATTCTAGTCGAGGTTGGAGTTTTTCTTTTGGAGAAATTGATTCTAATTCACCACTTCGTTCTTCAAAAGATATAAAAGTTAGTGAACTAAAAAAAGAACTCAATATTAACAAAATTAGACCACTTTTAACATATAAAATTGTTAGATTTGGAACACAATACATTTATGATATACCTCATTTCACACAAGATGTATATTTTAAGTATGGAGAAAGGAGTGATAGAAATACCGAAAAATCAACAAAAAAATAGTGTTACTTGTAAGTTTAACGCGCTATTTTTTATTATTAAATCTTCATACTACAAAGTTAAGGCTTAAATTTAACGAAAGGACATAAGAAAAAGAAAAAATGAACGATAATTTAAATATTTTTAATGTAAATGTAATAGGAGAAAGAAGTTTGTATTTCTCTGGTGAAATTGATAGTAATTCTATCGCAAGAACAAATTGTGAATTGCTAAAAATGATTAGTAAGATCATTATGCAAGCAAAGGTAATAAAAAATTTTGAACCAGGACATATCAATTTGTTTATTGAAAGTTTTGGAGGTAGCCTTGATGATTCTTGGGCTCTTATAGATATAATATTAAATAGTCCAATTCCAATATATACTTATGCACTAGGAATGGCAGAAAGTGGTGGTCTAAAAATATTCCTAGCGGGCGACAAAAGATTCGTTATGGAACATTCACTTTTAATGTTTCATGAGCTTTCTGCTTGCTCTGAAGGCAAATTTGCGGATATCCATGAATATCATGAATATCTTGCTAAAGAACAAGAAAAAATTGATAAATATATCTTAGAAAGAACAAAAATGAAGAAAAAACAATTAGAAGAAATTAAAAAATCTAAAGAAGATTTTTATATGTGTCCTCAAGAAGCACTTGACTTGGGTTTCGCAACCAATATGTTTAGCCTTGATAATTGGGATGATATAGTTTGTTAAAATGTAAAAGGGGGAAAAATTAATGTTAAAACTAAAAGACAATGTTAATATAGGAGAACTTGAAAAATTTGGCTTTACAATTCTTATAGATGATGAATTATTTGAGAAACAACTAGAAGAAGATCCTAAAAATTTTTATTGCACAAGAGCCTTTAAAAATTTAGGAAATCATTACACAATACTCATAGAAAATGACCATTGTGAAAATCAAATAACAATTGTACCAGAACAAGACTATACTCTTAGATGGATTTTAACATGGCAATTAGAAACACTATATGATTTAATACAAGCAGGACTAATTGAAAGGATGGGTGAATCATAAATATGAGAGGAAAAATAATTAGCGCGACTAGTGAGCACGGAAAAAAATTTATTGGAATGGAAGGAAATCTTATTTTAGACTATGAAGGCGATGGAAAGTTGCACATAGAAAGAGATGATGGTAAATATCTTAACATGACAAGAATAAAGAAGTTGATAGTTGAAACTCAAAATACCACTTATGAAATTGAGGTGGTATAAAAGTTTTGAAAATATTAAATATGAGGTGGAAAATAATGACTAACGCTGAAAAATACTTAAAAGATAATGTAAGTGTAGAAGAATTTGCAAATGAAATTGGCACTTTAATTTCTAATGGTTATAGTGCAGGAGCAAATAGAAAAGAATTTTGGTGTGTGAACGAAGTAGAAAAATGGTTAGAAGAACAAGTCACACCTACTCTAACCGAAGATGAAAGAGTTATATTGAAGAATATAAAAGACCATCCAAAATATATAGCAAGACAAAAAGGGTATGGCTTAATGGCATATGATGAAGCCAAAAGAGATGGAAAAACTGGTTGGAGTTATGATAATGGAAGAATGATGAGCAGTTTTTCACACCTTTTCCAATTCATAAAAGAACGGAGAAGAATACGAGATAAAAGAATTATTGGAGGAAAAATAAAATGAAATTAACTGAACTAGAAAAAACAATATTAGAAAGTCTTAACAAAAGCCAACAGTTTAAAACAATAGAAAGAGATGATATGAACGGCTTAATATTATGGCAAAAAGATAGGAAAGACTATCGTGTCTATACTGACTTTAATATGTTTTGCCACTTGTTTACTGAACTTGAAACCGACAAAGAATATAGTATAGAGGAGTTGTTGAGATGATAGAAAAAATAACAGAACAAATAATTGAAAAAGAAGGAATAAAAACTGTCGTTATGCCAAGCAGCAAACTACTAGTTGAAAAAATTAATGAAATAATAGACAAAGTAAATGAACTTGATGAACAAGAAGAAGAAAGAACTATGAATAAAAATTTTAGGAGATGAAAATATATGATAGCAGAATTTGTAGATGGATGGTATAGATACAAAGATGAACTAGAAGATTATTTTAGAAATACCCCACAAAAAGAATATAGCAAATATAGTGACATAGTTAAATTGCTATTTGAAAAAGTTATAAACCAAGAAGATGACTATGGATTTGATACCGAAAATTTTCTAGTAATTGATGATGGACATTATCAAGGAACACAAATTTTTATTTTTCACAAAAACGTTTGTCAACCAAATATAGAGGACTATGTTTATACAGACACATATTATGGCTCATGTTCATATTGTGACACTTTACAAAGAATTCACAATTATGAAGATGGATATCCAAATGAGGAACAAATAAATAGTTATATGCAATTAGCATTAAACTTATTGCAAAAATGCAAATATTTTGAAGAAGAAGAGAGTGATTAAAGTGATAAGTCTAAAAGACATAGAAATATTAAATGAGCTTGAGAAGAGACCAATTGATTCCGTTAAAGAAATATTTACAGAATACATTTGTAGGAAAAATCTTCAAATTGAATATTTGGACATAATTCCAAAACTAGCAAAAAATTACTCAAATGAAGCCATTGAATTTATTAAAGGTTTCAAGAGAGCAGTCAATGCACTTTATATGGGGGAAAAATTTGATAAAAATATTTTTGAAAATGTTGATATAGATAAATATAATTGGTTTTGGTATGCACGCATATTAAAATATACCGAAGATGAAAATTTTCCAAAATCAAACTTTCTACAACCAAGTTATTTATTGTCAAGACTAGAACCTATAATTAAAGAATTAGATCCTAGTAAGCTTGATGAGGAATTAACTGAGCTTTATAATATATCTATAAATTTAATGAAAAAATATCTTGACAAATCTGAAAATTTATGATAATATATAGAAGTGGTAAGCAAGTTCGCAACTTGTAGTAGGTTCGATTCCTACATTGTGGGTTTTGGGTAGTAAGGTCGCACCTTATGGCATGTTCGATTCATGCAACCCATTATTTTTTAAAAAAGTCTTGACAAAATTATAAAAATATGCTAATATATAATTGTAATATGTATTCGGCCAGAGTTATATTATGTATAAGGACTACCTTTGTGTGGTGCTAAAAAAAGAGTAGGAAAATCAATCCTACTCTTCTTTCTTTTTATTCAGTCCATTTAGCATAAATTGTTGTGTTTTGTGTTATTAGTGTATCAAAATCAAACTCTTGAGTTAACTCACTATCTGCATACCATCCACCAAAGGTAAATCCATCTTTTGTTGGATCTTCTGGTCGTGTAGCTTTTGCATTATAATCTATTGTTTGATTTTCTATTGAACTTCCACCATCTGTGTCAAATTCTACTGTGTATGTATTAATTACCCAATTTGCATAAATTGTTATAGATGATGTTACTGGTGTATCAAAGTCATATTTTGTTGTATGCTCTTCTGTTGTATACCAATCATCAAATGTGTAGCCAGTTTTTGTTGGGTTGCTTGGCTTTGTAGCTTTAGCGCCGCTATCTACACTTTGTGTTGGAACTTCGCTTCCACCATCTGTGTCAAAATATACTTTATATTGTTGAATTGAATCTGCATCATCTAATACTACACATACATTTCCAGTCACAAATTCTCCACCAAATTGTCCACCTAATCTAAATGGTAGCTTTGCCATTACTTTTGCCATTGTTAAAACTAAATCAGAAGGACTATCATTAGCCACTAATTGATTTGAGTTATTTTGACCATATAAGTATTGATTTACTTCTGCATCCGAAGCTAAACAATCATCAGACAAATAGAACACTACTCTTGGATGTAAAAATAATACTGGAACAGTTTTGCCTTTTTGATAAATGTATGTTGCATAGTTAGGATTGCCAGAAGCCATTCTCCCATCACTTGTCATTTCAAAGTTGCCACCAGAAATAACGATCGCTAAATCTTCGGTTCTTAATAAATCTGATGTTGGTTTAGTAGCTTCATATTGAGTAAAGTTATTTGGGATAGTCGAATCTATCTTATTAACAACAACTACATCACCAGGTTTTAAACCACCTTCTGGTGCGGTTACTTGACCAATTAAATGTTCTGGAACATTGGTCATTGGATAACAAATATAATTCATATGTTCATCTCCTTTTCAATATTATGCTTGTATAGAATAACCAAAAATTTTATAGCCCACATCTGAATTTGCACTACCAACATTAGATATTACTAAACTTGATAAACTATCATAGTAATAAATATTAACTGATGCATCATCTGAGCTACTATTATTTGCAATTACTTTTAAAGTATGAGTAAATGTATCAATATCAATAGAAATTTTATAAGTACCATCATAACTAAATCTTTGAGCATTCCATTGTAAATATTGATTTGCGGTAGCAGTTCCTCCTATATTAGTTCCATTTATTCTTACTTTTGTATATCGTGAACTATTATATCCTGATGCCCAAATGTCATAATGAATAATTCTACCACCAGTAACCGCATATGTGTCATTAAAATTAGTGTTACTTTTTGAAATAGGTGATTTTGGTTGATATCTTGAAGCCGCTAAAACACCACTTCCTAAAGCTAAAGGAGTAATATATGAGTTATTATCACTCAATGCGGCAGCTTGTGCAGATGTTGCCTTTGGTATTTTTACAAAGCTAGATACAGATAGTAAAGTCGCGCTAGAAGCAGTTTTATCATAGTATACCAAACACTTATCACTATTAGATATTTGAGAAGCAGATATTGCACCATTATTTAAATATAATGCTTTTGCACCTAGACCATTTATATTTATAGTCGCGTTTGCACCATTAGTTACATTCGGTGTAAAGCAAACTATGATAGGGGCAGTTATTTCTTCTGCAGGCATATCTATGGTTATTGTATAGGTGGTTGATGATCCAGAAACGGTTTTTGCATAATGAATTTGACTTAAAATTTGTGGAAATAACGTATCATAGCCATCTCCATTTTTAACTTTGTTTATTACTTTTTTTTGAGCCATTGTTGCCTCCTATTTTATAAATTTTATTCCTCAACTGGCATTTCCTCTATATCTTCTGCATTCATTAGACTGTCAAGCCATTCTGCTAATGGTTCATAATCAACATCTAAAACCTTTCCATTATCATGAAGCTCTTCTAATCTATCAGAGGCATACCCAGGAGAATATTCCCCATGTTCAACACAATATCTTATTGCATTGGCTTTTCTTTTACTTGATTTTTCAATTATTGTCATAAGTTTCCCTCCTTGCAAAAATTAAGCTTGCATATTCCACACAATATACAAGCATCTAAACATTTCAACACTACTTCTCTATGTGGGAAGGGTTTAAGTAGTTTTCCCTATTCTAATAATGCAACTCGTGCTTCTAATGAAGATATTTTATCGGTAAGAGTTTGTAAATCTTGTCTATACACAAGCACCATACCAGCTTGTGCATTATCTCCGCTAGGCTCTATCCAAGCATTAGTAACATTTTTGTTGGTGTACATTTGTAGTATATTTTCTAGTTGCTCTATTAGCGTTGTATCTGTTATTTCTGTATAGGTTGGTGTTGCTGATAAACAAATAAAAGTAACATTGTTATCTTCTAACCAGTCTTTTGTCGCCTGTGAAGTTGAGTTGCTATCAAATATTACAATTTGGTCTACTCCAACATAAAAATGCTCATTATCGGCGGTGTAACTATTTTGGTATTTAAAATGTGAACTTAAAGAACCAGCAACATTTTTCACACCATCAACAGAAATAATATGTCTATAATAAGTTCCAACTGAAGTTGTATTTAAGACAGTTTCGCTACCATTTAATATAACTTTCTTTAATATGTTTTGCTTATACCAACTACCAACTGTTAAACTTGCTTTTGTTGTACTATCTAAACTATCATATACACTATTGCCTTGTACTGCTTTAAATATTCTATCAGTATAGTCGCCTATTTTTGCTAGTTCTATTGAGCCTAGTGATAGGAGTTGTGTTTGTTCGGTGTATGGCTCGTATGGTGTAGCGGTGCTTCCATATTCAAGTTGAACTGCTATTGTGAAGTCATAAGTAAAATTGCTTCCAGTATAAAAATAAAACCTTTTTACAACAGTGTCTTGGCTTAATGTAAATGTTTTCGTAGTGGCACTCCATAAATTTATTGTTGCGATGTTGTTATTATTAATATCTTGTAGAATTATTTGGCTGCTATTTGAAAGTATCGCAGTTTTTGATACTGTATTTGTTGATAATGTATATGTACCTGCTTTTAAAAGTATATTTGCAGTTGCACCATACTTTTGAGAAACACCTGTTGAAGTTCCGCTTATATGAGTTGTTCCATCATTATCTACTGTAATATTTAAACCTACCAAAGTTCCACTAGTCATAGGCAAAACTAAATTTTTATTGTGTTTTACAAATGTATTATCCCCAGTAACAACGTGTATGTCTTGTGGGTAGTCTGGGTTTGGTGTAGAACTTAAAGTTATCAAGGTGCCTGTGCTTGATGTTGTTGTAGTTATTTGTATTGTTCCTTGATATAGCTTTTTTGTGCTTGTGTTAAATATTAAAATATCGCCTGCACTTATTGTCGGCATTGTAAATTGATAATTTGTGTTATCATAAACAAAGTAATAGTCTCCCGTTTCCATTCCATCACATTTATAGGTTAAAATATTTGTATCTTGTGTAGCGTTACCTAGTGGTGTAAAACTTTTAAGCGGTAAATTAGAGCTATCCTGTACGTTGATAAAGTCGCCACTAACTTGTTGAATAGGTACTTGATCTAATAATAGTTCATTAAAACTTTGTAATTCATCTACAACGATATTTAAATCTTTTATATATACAAGCTTTATATATGGATTCGCATTAGAACTTGCAATCTCTGGGTAAATATAAATATAACCTCTTAAAAGAGAAATTGCTTCAAGCTTGTTAAGTTGTCCTATAAGTGTTGTATCTGTTATTTCTGTTGTTGTTGGTGTTGCTAGTACATAATATACTGTTGCACCTGTATCAAGTCCGCCTGTTGTTGAAATATAGGCAGATGTTATTGTTTCACCATTATAGCTTGCAATTTTACCTATATTTTTCTCCAACCACCACTTACCACTACTCTTAAATATTCTATCAGTATAGTCGCCTATTTTTGCTAGTTCTATGTTGCCTAGTGATAGTAGTTGGGCGTCTCCATCAATAAGAGTTTTCCCTGCATTAAAACTTCCAGTACCAATATTATAGAAAAATTGTTCTGTTACTTTGTCATACATACAAGCAACTTTATTGTTATCTAATACTGGAATAAAGTCACGTACTAATGTATTGCCATCGTATATTTTGCAACTGTATATTCTTAATTTGCCATTATGTGACCATTCAACATTTGAAGAATGCGTTGCAAACATATACATACTTAAAGTTGCCTCAAAGTTTGCTAATGTTAATGTTAAGTCTCTTCTATCATCTAAATAATATTTGCCATCTGTTAACTTGATATTATGAACATCAGTGTTGTTTCCACCTGTTACATTGTTAGAGCCATTATAATATTGCATTCTCAAACCATTACCAGATAAACTCCAAAATGTTCTAAATTGTTTGTTGGTTTCCCAAGAACCTAATATACCAATACCACTATCAGTAGGGAATTGAGCAATTTGATAAGTTATATCAAAATTAGTAGAATTGCCCTTTGCTTTTACACCAGTATCAATATATTGAGTTCCTGTGCTTTCCAAATATTCTATTGGTATATACTTGTCTTTAATGCAAACAGTATTATCTCCTGTAACAACGTGTATGTCTTGTGGTGTATCTGGTGTAGGTGTGCCATCTTGTGTTGCATTACCTAATATCTCAATTTCTTTTGGTGGCAAGTTTGTTGCATCATAAAGAAATATTTCTTGACCTTGAGCTTCTTGTGATACACCTTGTTCTTGAAGTTCATGAACTTTCTCATAAGTTATTTGTGCATTAGGATATTCATCTTCGGTTGAATTACCATTTAATTCATCTGTTTTATTTGCTATATCTTCTTTTGCATTAAAATCATTAGACAAATCTAAAGTTATTGTTGTACCATCTCTTTGAGTTAATGTTATAATATAAGTTCCTTCATCATAAGAAGCATCAACCACAGAAGATCCCGAAGGTAATTGAAGTGTAGAAGTACTGATAACTGTACCACTCGAATTTTTTAAATTTGCAGTTACAGTATAGGCACTTGAATTATATGTAATTTCAATAGTCGCACCTGTATCAGTTTTCAATAAATAATTAGTCAAGTTATTAACATCTTTATCAATAAAACCACTATCATTAATAAGCTCAGATGTCTTTGTAGCGCCATTATTGACTGTATAATCAAAATAGTCGTCATTTGTATAAGTTATTCTATATGTGTCTACTAAACCAACAGTTGAAATTTTCTCTATTGAAGAAATACCATTACCAGCGGCCGCTATTTGTTTCCAAGAAGAAGTGTCTATTGGTGTGATGTTAGTATTTTCAACAACCGCTATATAAGAGCCACCTTGATAGCCAACAACCGCTAATCGAGGATAGGTGGTATTCTCTTGCCAATCACCATAAGGAACTATACTTACTTTTCCTATTATTTTTGTAGCCATTTTTCCTCCTTAATCCATTGAATAAAATAAATCCCCTGTTTGAGGATCTAAATAAAATTCTAAACTATTTAGCGAGGTTATGAGATCGCTTACAGTTTGAATGTAAATTTGCCATTGATCTGCCGTTGGTAAATTACTAGGTGTTACACCTTGAAAATAAGAGCCAACTTCTAATGGCAAAGAAACTAAATTAGTTGGATGTACCTTTTGAATAACATCTCCTTCAATTAAAATTCCATAAACTCCAACTGCTATACTAGAAACACCTTCTATATTTTTTACTCCAATTTTTGAAGAAATATAAGCTTCATAAGGAATGGTGCAAGAATCATTTAATAAAGGTATCTCATAAACCTTTCCGTTATCGGCAACAAAAACCGCTACCTTAGATAAGCCCTCCCATTCTTCTCCATTGAAATTAAATTGTATTTGATCTATTTCTAGCGAGCCAGTTTCATATTTTTCTGTGTGTGACATTATTGTTAAGGTCTTATTTACTACACCCATAGTCGTTAAATACATTTAATCACCACCTTTATGTTAGCTCTTGCCAATATATATCGCCATTTTGCAAATTAGTCGTGCTAAAATTAATTTTTCTTCTATCAACACTCACTAAAACCACCCACTTAGAATTTGATGGAGGTGGAGTAGTTCCTGGAGAAGCAGTTTTTAATACATATATAGTATTATCATTTATATCTCCACTATTGTAAAAAATTACATCTCCAACAGAATATGTTTTACTTGAAACCCAATCTCCTTCATATTTTAAATTCCCAATTGTAGGTGCACCTTGGTCACCTTGAAGTCCAAGATTTAGCCAAGTAGATGTATTTGTTGGCACAATATTACTTATCGCCGTACTATGATTAGCGGGCTTACATAAATATAAATTAGTGGCACCACCAGTTGTATAACTTACTACATTATATAAGTAATATGTTGCACTTGAAGAATAAGTTCCACGATAAACAATTCGTGTTACATCTAAATTAAAAGCACTTAATAGCGAGTTTAATGTTTCTGGCACATTAGAGTAATAGTTGTTCTCCAACGTGTGAATATCATCCGCTAGATCATTATAATCCTCAGCTAAAAATGATTTTCCTTCCAATTGAGAATCTTCCAATACCGCATGTGCATTGGTTATATTGGTCTTAAATAGAGTTCTATATTGTGTGAACAATGATTTGTCTGCTAAATGTAAATTTTGATAGTTCATTAGATCACCTCAAACCAAAGTTCACCATTCTCTTGTGCGGTTGGTTGAGCACTTTGAACAGGATATATGCTAGAATGTAAACTCATGATTTCTTTCCATTTATTATTAGTGGCAGTTGGTTCACTATTTGAATTTGCAGTTATACAAGCCCAAACAATACCATTATGAGTTACACAATCATTTACTAAATAGGAAGTGGCATTACTCCATTCATACAAGAAAGATAATGCCTGACCACTAGTTCCTTGTATTCCCCTAATAGTAAATTGCCTCCAATATGTAGTATTAGTTGGATTAATACCCGCATTTGCATCACTTATACAAATATATAAATATGTAAAAGCACCCACAGTATAATTTACTATGTTATTTTTTTTATAGGCAGTAGAAGAACTATATGTACCCTTAAAAGCAAGTTTGTTAACCTCATTTTGCCATTGTGTTTGTAAATTTGAAATATAAGATTGAATATTGCTAGAATAAAATCTTTGCAATGCTATAACAGCATTTGTTAGTTTGTTTATTTGAGATGCAGTAATTATTTTCTTTTGTGCATCTGTCATTCCCGCTAAAGCCGCATTTGCTTGTGTTATATTTCCACTTTCCATAGCATTTTGATAAGCCAATAAAGCAGAAGCATCCGCAGCGGTTATATCAAGCATGGTTGTAAAAGTGTCTACGGCTTCTGGAAAATTTGTAAAAGTTAAATCTGAATATGTTGTACTCATTGTTCACCACCTTCATAAATAATTATTGTTTTGGTTCTATAAAATTTATTGCATTTAATTGCATGGTTCCAGTTGGGCTTAAATCTATTTGTAATCGCTTTATTACATAAATTCCACTAACATCTCCCATATTAAATGAAATTTTTTTATTAACATCCAACCAATATACAGGAACCATTTCCAAATCTATCGTATCTTCCATTCTACAATGCAAATATAATTCATAGTCGGCACGTTCTTTTGCAAGTTGGTCACTATAAATGTTGTTATACTCTCCATCTTTTAGAACAAGCCTTATTTCTCCTAAGTCTTTTCCTATATAGAAAGGACTATTAGGATTTTCATCCTTTACTTCTGCATATACTTGTTGATGTCCTAAATAAACCAAATTAGAAATAGTTGGAATTTTTAAATTGTATGTATGATTTGCCATAGTTACAAAATTTTGTAATTCTTTTCCATCACTACTATATACTTGACATGGAACAAAACTATTTATTAAAATATTTGGACAAGGGTTTACAAATGGTGCTTCAAACTTTATAATATCATTAGTGGCAAAAGCACTAATGTCTGGAACTTCTACATAATAGGTTAATCCATCAACTTCTACATTTGAAATTTCATAATTAACCGTGCTACTTGAAGCCAACTTTGAGGCCGCACTTGAACTTGTTATTTTAAAATAGCATGTTGAGCCCGCTGAAGGTATTGTGAAATTAGAACCAGATATTGTATAAGTTTGTCCACCATTTAGTACAATTTTCATAGCAGGAACAGTCATATTAATTAAAGTGCCTTGTGTCCAATCTGTTAAAGAAGATATTGTTAACTTATATGTATTGCCATCAACATCTGCGGTCGCGCTATATGTTGTTCCTGTATCTCCACTAGCCTTTAAGACTAATTTGGAAGGATTGTAAACAACAAAATACTCACTATTTTCTGCTATTGTTACCGCATTTCCATTTTCATCAACTAATGGAAGCGCCGATAAATTATTAATTTTTAGCTTTGCATTAGATACAGTTCCATTGTTAGAAGGTGTTGTAAAACCTATCTGCATACCAGGGGTTATTGAAGTTACTCCTGTTAATAAAATAGAATAAGTAGAACCTGCTAGTGTCGCTACATCTCCATAATGCTCTGGATCTAATGATTTACCAAATACTTCTATTACATTTTTTACATTTTGAAAATTTATATTGTTTGCATATTTTAGTGAAAGCTTATTAAATAAGTCACTATCTGCAATAACCTCATCACTATTATATGCACTTATTGGTTGATATATAAATTGACCATCAACATCAAAAAATGTTTCCCAATTAGGAGAAATATCTCTTAATTTTGCTATGATATCATAAACATATCCTCCAGAATCTATTTTAATATCATAAGGAACTGTTTGTGGATTGTCATTAATAATAAACTTATTAAAACCACCTAATTGAGAAACCGCTGATGCCATAGCGCCTCTTATTGAAGCACCACTAGGAATTAAGGAAGGAACACCCTTTAATTGTCCATTTCTTAAACCAGTCATTTTACTCATTAAATCATATGCTTGAAATGAAAGAGTATATGAAGTAGCATCATAAGACATTGTAGGATTATCAATTAAATATATTCCCATATTTATCCATTCTACTTCATCATTATAATCAACCATTCCCATATATATTTGAACATATTTATCTAGCCAAATTTTTTTATCTTCTCCAACATTAAAGCTAGAATCTGTTACAACTAAAGAAATATCCGCAACACGCCTAATATCTGCATTGGCATCTATTTGTATCGAACCACTAATGGTATTACCCTCAAGACTTGCAATAGTGTTGAATTGAAATGAAAGTAGGTTTATTTTTATCTTTATTCGCCTATTATTAGCTTTTGTTAGTTGATATAGTTTTTCAGTAATCATTTCAACACCCCCAACTAAACTTCAAGAATTAAGTTTCCGTTGTTTTCTAATGAGAATGTACCGTTTGTTTCTAATAATTCCATTAATGTTAAATTTCCATTTGTTGCACCTACATTGAAATGTAAAATTTCATCAATGATAGGATCTCCATCCGCTAAAATATTGCCAGTTAAAGGATCATATGTAAACACTATATTGCTTAAATCATAAATAGTAGTTATACCAGTATCAACTGGATTAGCAGGTCTTGGAGTAAACGAAGGAATGCTATTTGTTGCAGGTGTGAAATCAACATTAACTAAACCATTTTGTATTAAGGCTTCTTGATCTAATGGATCACCTATTTCTACAAAATTAAATGTTACGTTGCCTAATCCCATACCTACATTATCATTGTATGTAATTCCAATATTGTCTGTTACTAATACAAGCCATAAATTTCCATTCCAATCTTTAACTATTTTCGCTTTCTTATCAGATAAAAATTGTTTTAGTGCATTCAAATACTCTGTGTTTTGCTTTCTATTAAAATCATCATTCATTAATTGGTTAAAGCTCATTGCTACACCAGATAATTTGCCTTTATAATATTGAGTTATAGCATTTGAAACTACAATAGGATATTTACTGCCTAATGGCTCAAATATTCCAGTTGGGTTTACTACTTCTGCGGAATCATAAGAAACTTGTCCGAAAAATTTCGCTATTGAATTTGCAGAACATACAAAAACACCATTAAATTCACTATAAACTTCTTCTATAATATAGGCACACTCTGTTCCATCTTCTAAATATGGTACAAAAGCATATTCATAAGTTACTCCATTTTGGTTCATAACATCATATTTTGTCATAACCAAACCAGTAACACTATCAAGCTCAACATCATAAATCGTTAGCCACGCAAAAGTTCCCTTTTCTCTACGTTTAATTTTAACGCCCGCTAAATCACTTGTTGTATAATCTAAATTACCAGCATTTACATTTTCTGCAAAATTACAATTCAATATTGTGGTCGTATCCCACTCTGTTAGTGGAGTTGTACTATATGCTTCAGTTCCATTATTTGAAACTGTCATATGATTATAAATCGCATTTTCTAATTGCATACCATTAGTAGAGGGTATATAAGACGCTATTGGATCAATTGCATTTTTATCACTAAAAAAGTTGTAACCTAATAATAGCATTAAACCACCTCCGCTACCGATATGTCATATAGACCATTATATTTTTGCAACCAAATCATTAAATCTGTGCCACTAGCAGGTTTCTCAATTGCTTCACTAACAACATAGCCAGTATATCCATAAACATCCCTATAAAAAGCTTCTACATACATATATGTTGTAGAACTTTCTGTATATTCTCTCTCATAAAGAGTTAAGCCCACATTTGCATTTGTCGAGCTATAAATTGTCGCTAATAGAGAGTTAGGATTTGGATCTCTAAACCATAATCTAGCAGTATAGGTTTCATATATTCCAAATGAGTTTTCCCAGTTAACATAAGATTCATTAGTAGTTAAATCTATTTCAGAGCCACCAATATATGTAGGAGGATCTGGGTTGGTTATACCATCCAAACTTATAACATTAGAATTTATAGTTATATAACCATCACAAACATTGTTTTCTAGTGAAAATTGAGTATAAATATTTCTTGCATCGAATTGAGTTGTTAAACTTACTACTCCAGTATCTAACTCGGTAAATTGTGATGTTTGTCCAAAAGCCCTTATTGAATATGAATTATTATCACTAAAACCAGAAACATTTGCCTTGAAAAGTGAAGGTGGATTTCCAGAAGAACCAACATAAACCGTACCAGTACTCCATATAATTGAACCACCACTATATACATTTATTATATAAGAATTTAATGCTTCACCTTCATCTTGGTTATATGATAATGTAAAAGCAAATGAAGAGTTAGGAATTATACCTCCAAGTGGAATATTATTAAAACTAAATGAAGGGGTTGTATAACAATAAAAAGTTACAGGTGAACTCATTGGGCTAGTTTCACTTGAAGAGTTTAATGTTTGTATTTGTAATGTATAATAGTTGCCATTTGTTAATGTATTGGCAGGAATTGTATGTTCTAATGCAAAAGTAGTAGTTGTTTGGTCATAAACCGTTACGCCACTAGAGCCAGACTTTATTACAAGTCTATTAGCAGTTACTTGATCTCCCCCACTAACACTAAACTTGATTACTTGGCTATTAGAGGCATCAAAAGCCGCTATTGTATCTATCGTTGGTTTTTGTAATGCCAACTAAATCCCCTCCTCTCAAATTTTAAAGAGGAGATTAATCATTCTCCTCTGTCATATCAATATAAAATCCACCTTTTAATGCTTGAACTGCACTTTCAATTAGAACGGTTAATTCTGCATCACTTATTTTAATGCCTTTTTCATTTAACCAATCAATTGCTGTTACCTTTGCTTTTTCTAGTTTTTCACAACCTTCTAAATCACTAAATACTTGCTCTACATATTTTACAGTATTTTTTACTACTGCTTGTTTTTCTTTTGTATTTATATGCTCTTCATAAAGACCTTTTAATTTTAGACCTACATAAGACAATATGGTTGTTAATGTAGTTGCTAAAATAGGTGTTAAAATTTCCCAAATATTAAATTCCATTTATTTCACTCTCCTTATCGCGTTATACCATTTATAAAACATCCATCTTAATTTTGGCTCTTTTTCAATTTTCTTTCTCCAGTAATCTGGTTCATATAAGTAGCCATTTTCATTAAGCCATTTTAAAACTGGCTCTACATTGTAATTATAAATGTTTTCATTTGAATATTTGTTACGAGCAAATCTTACTGCACAAGCCCATTTGATAAACATCCATTTTAATTTGTTTTCTTCTTGAATTTTAATTCTCCAATAATCTGGCTCTAACAATTCTTTTTGTTCTCTTAAATATTCAAACACTTCTTCTATATCTATAACACTTGTATATTTTTTAATATCAATAGTGTCTGGGTCTGGTAATATAAATATTCCATAGCCACTATTTACATCCTTTCCTTCTTTGTCTATATCTTTACAATTATCTATAATAAATCTTTGTAATGCTTCATGATTTAATTTATGTCCAGTTTTTTCAATAAAGAAACATTGAACTAGCGCTATCATTCCTGCAAATAAAGGAGAAGCAAAAGAAGTTCCAGTACATAATTTTTCACTCCATGTTGCTCTAAGTGAATCAAAACTCATAAAATCAAGCTCTTCACCTTTAGAAGAATAATTAGCAATAACTGGCTTTCCCTTATTATAATGACATGCCCCTATTGCCTTCCACATATCTCCATTTGATAATTGAACCAAGCCTTGACTACCAGCATTTCCAGCCGCACAACACAAAAATGTGCCACTATCATAAAGCCTTTTAAAATAGTCTACATAAATTCCTAAATGTTCACTACCAAATAAAGAAGTTGTTAAAACATCAGGAACAATATCTTGTATATACTTGCTATGTGGGCTTGTAAAAATTTCGCTAGACTTTCCATGAAACTCAAAAGTTATCTTTCTTGATTCTGGGGCAACTTGACTTATAAAGTCCATTACATTTGTTCCATGCTTAGCCCATTCGCTATTCTTTTTTTCAAATTGATAAGCTTCTACATCTTTAAATATATCTGGCAAAACATTTTCTCTTGAAGCGATTATTACATTTCTTCCTTTGTATCCCTTTTTATGCCAATTTGAAATTCCAAGAAATTCAAACTCCTTTTCATTTAGCATAATACCACCTATCTTAAATTACTCTAAATTTTCAGGATATAGTGCTAAACTCTTTGAATAATCTTCTGCCCATTTAATAAATAGAAATTCTACGTTTCTAGTTGTTTCTAGCACTTTATCCCAATAGTTTCTATTATTAATTCTTCCTTCCTTTTCAAGAAAATCTAATGCTTCTTTTCCATTCTTAAATTCCATACCATTTTTCCTCAATTCTATATTTTTAGCGACATCTCTACGAAAATCACTTATTGTGTAATTTTGGTACATCTTCCACCAATGATGAATATCCGAATGGTTGCTTGCATATGAAGAACCATAGCGTTGATATCCTTCACAATGTGTTGTTATGCTATCTGCCGATAAATTAAACCTTAAACAAAGATATGTGCAAACCGCTATTGCATAATCTCTTACAGTTCTAAAATATTCTTTGTCTTGATAATTCTTTGGTTCACATATTTCAAAACCAATTAAGCTATCATTACCTCTTCCTCCACAATGCCATGATTTTATTTTCCAAGGTAATGTTTTGTAAAATCCAGTTATATCTAAAAAACCATGAACACATACTTTTACACCATTAGGTTTTTCAACATTCCAAGAAGATAAAAAGTTCTCCGCTGGTGCACCGTGGACATGCAGTTGAATGTATCATAATTCCTTTTGGATTTAATGAAACATATTTTTTATAGCACAAATTATTTATTAAATAATGTTTTATCATTTTCATAATATCACCTATAAATTTAATAATGCTTCAATTTTAACACGCTTTTCTTGTAAACATATTTTTAATTTTTCAATATTTAAATCATCATTATTAGAAAAATCTAATGTAATAAATCCTACAATATCACCATAATTATTATGTAATGAAACAGTATATTTTGCTTCTATTCCAAAATCTTTTAAATAGCCATAAAGTCCACCATCTTTGTCCTTTATATCTTCTATATTTTTAATTAAATCTACATCATTATCTTCTAATGAATGAATTAGACTAAAAAACATACTTCTAAATAAATTTTGGCATTGTGGTTGTATTATGGCTGTTCCCCCTTTTACAACTTCATTTGTCATACTCATACGCAAAAATGATTTTCCGTTATAATCTTTTCCACCATTGTGATATCTAAAAACTGAAACTCTATTAGCATTTGTTTCTTTTAAAATCTCATCTAAATAAAATTCGAGTTCTTTTTCAACCTTTGATATATCTCTATCTTCATCAGATGTTATAATATGTCCACTATCTACTTTATTTAATATTTGTTGAAGCATTATAGAATTTTGATTATTTAATTGGTCTATAATTTTTTGTATAAAGGTGTCACATTTTTCATCGGTTTCTTTTTGTCTTTTATGGTCGTTGTTTCTATCATTAATTACTTGCCAAATTACAACTGCACCACACAATAGCAAAATACCCACCTCCGAAACCGCCTTAATTATAGCCGTTAATTCCATTTTCTTCTCTCCTTAATTTAATATAAACATATTACTATAATCATTTTGTGCAATTATTACTTGCACAACATCTCCATTCGCTAAAGTGCTATTATTAATGGAACGGATACTATAAATCTTATTATCTATCTCTACATTGTAAGTTCCATCATTATTGCTACCAATTATTAGCCCATTTTTTAGTCGAGCAAAAGGGGCGTTTCTTATTTTTTGCTCGATTAAATATTCAATTCCAGATAATAAAGCACTTAATGCCTCATTGTTACTATCCATAAAACACCCCTACTTTCTTATACTTTGTCTTTGTATTGCATAATTTTTAAAATTCTTTAATTCTTCTACAAAACTTTCTGCATCTCGAACATTTGGTAAGGTTATATTGTCTACTTCAATTGTAGTTCCTTGTCCTTGTGATATTGCCGCTAATAAACTAGCAGGGTTTATTGTTCCCCATTGCATTAAATTATTAGTCTTAGGGTTTGGTATTATTCCAGAACCACTTGGTGGTATAAACAACTCAGGCCCCTCTTCACCAACTAAGTGAATGTTTCCATCTGCATTATTTGTTCCACTCGCTAGTCCAATGTGTTGACTTCCATCACCACCGCCAGAATATCCATAACTTGCTCTTACACTTTCTGCAACCGCATGTGCAGCAGCCATTCCTGCAGTATCTCCTTTTGCCTTAGCAGTATTATATGCTTCTTTTGCTATCGCAATTTTTGTTTGGTCATTCTTACTCATAGTTGTTGAACCAGAAGAACTAGAACTTGAAGAACTTCTTGAGCCACTACTTGAAGAACTAGATCTTGAAGAACCTGAACTCGAGCTAGAGCTCGATCTTGAAGAGCTTGAAGAAGTAGTACTAAATGTAGTACCACCATATAATGAAGTTTGTGCTTGACTTGAGCCTTCTCCAGCTATCTTTGCATTACGCTTTGTTTCATAATTTTTAAGCAATGAAGCTTTTTCAGATTCAGGAGCATTTGCTAGTGTGTTATTAATTAATGCTTGATAATCTACATCTGGATAATATGTTACTCCCCCATAATTCTTGCCAGAAGTTATGGCTGCCTTATTTGAATCTTTGCTTACTACTGCCGAAACCTCATCTGTTGTTGGATAATTACTCTTAATCAATGCCATTTCATTGTTATATGCTGTTACAAATGTCTTTACTTGTGCTAATCTTTGATTAAAGCTTAACTTTTCACTACTTTCTATTTTTGTTAGCCAACCTTTGTAATTCTCTACATCTTTTGATATATCTAAGCTCTTATCCCATGCATCTTTTAATGTGTTTAAGTCCGCTATTTCCGCATTAACACGCTTTTCATTTGCTTCTTTTTCTGCTTCTAATTCCGCGATAATGTTTGCTATTTTTGCCTTCTCTTGAAATAAATTCCATTCCTTTAATAATTCATCTAGTTGCTTTTGTGCTTGTGAAACCGCGTTAAAATCACTTTCATATACAAATCCTTTGCCTGCTCGATATACACGCACTTTTTGATTTTTTGCTTCCGCTAATTTCTTTCTAGCTTCTTCAATTTTTAATAACTTATCTTCTATGTCTTTTTGATTCTCTAAGTTATCTTCTTCTTCTTTGTATTTTTCTATTTGTTCATCTAGTAAATCATTTTGTTTTTGCAATGCTTGTTCTTTTAACTCGATTTCCTTATCTATCATGTCTACCGCATATTCTTTTAATGCCTTAAATCTTTCATCAAGTAAATCAAGCTCTTTATCCATTTGCTCTTTTATTTCTTTGTTTTGCTTTTCTATTTCATCCGCGATACCTTGCTCTAATTCTTTTATCTTTTTTTGATAATCCCACCATTGTGATTGTAAATCTTGAATTAAATCATGATTTTCCGCTAAATTCAAAGAACGATAATATTCTGCTTGTTGATGTAATGCATCTTGTATTTCTTTGTATTTTAATATTAAAGTCTGTTTATTTGCACCTTGATTTTCTAACATTTCAAAGGCAAACTTTAAATCATTTAATTGTTCTTTAAATAAATTTTGTCTTTCTTTATAAAGTTCTTCTACATATTTATTGTATTCATCTTCATATTCCACACGATCTTTAAAATATTTATCATTAAGTGCGGTTAATTCTTCTATGTATTGCTTTGTATCAATTAAATCTAAAGAACGCCTATGTTTTAATTCGTTATATGCATCAGTAAATGCTTGTTTCCAAGCATCCGTTTCTTTCTTTGAAGATGAAGAACCAGAAGTTTTCTTTGTACTATAACCACCAAAACCACCAGCTAATGCGGCTTCAAGTTCTGCTATTTTACGCATTTGTTCATTATATTCTTGTGTTGCATTTCTTTCTTCATGTTGTGCATCATGAGTTGCTTTTGCAATCTTAGCATGACTATTTGCCAATGTATCATTAGCTTCTGCATTTAATAAAGCAGCTTTAGCCTCTTCTAAATGAGTTTTAGCATTTTGTATTCTTTCTTTAGCTGCTTGTGCTGCAATTTTAGCTTCTTCAAGCTTAATTTTAATATTAGCACTAAGCATATTGTTAACAGTTTCAATGCTCCATCCTTCTTTATTGAGAGCATCTAAATATTCTGGATAATCTTTCATCATTTTAGATAATGTAGAAATAGATAATTTACCTTGTTCATTATACTCTTCAACTGCGGCAGATAAATCTTTATATTTTTTATCAGCTTCTTCAACTAAAGAATAAACTCCTTCAAGTTTAGAATTAACATCTTTTTGAATTTCTTCATATTGATTAAGAGTTTCTATATTTTCTTTTATACTTTCCGTATCTTTATTTGTAACTTCAGTATGACGCGAGATAGCATCATTCACAATAGATAATAAAAATGAAACAGTATTATATTCTTCAGTACCTTCTTCTAAAATATTTTGATAGTTAGATAATTCTGTTGCATATTCTAATAAATCTTGGTTAAGTAATAATGTATGGCTTTCTATTTCTGCTGTTCTATCATCTATTTTTTTTTGATACGACTCATATTCTTCAAGAGAAATAGAGCCTTCGTTCCATAATTTATTAAGTTTTTCTTGTGCATTAGATAAATTATTAATAGAATCCGTATATTTATTATATTGATTAACACTTTCTTGTATTTGATAAGTATAAGAACCAAAACGACTATTTTGTGCACCAACTTCATAGCCAATACCTATAAGAGAAGTGCTAGGATTTAATAATAATGCAGCTTCAGTTTCATTTAATGATTGTCCTAAATTCATTCCTCTTTGTTCTAATTCCCTCAAAGAGTATTTACCTTCACCACTCAATTTGTTTTTAATTTCAATAATTTCATTTTCTCTACTTAAAGCATTATATTTTTGTTGTAATTTATAATTTGCCTCTAATTGAGCCTCTTGTTTTTTTAAATCTTCTAGTGTTTTTTCAGTAGTTGGATCTAAAGGATGAGCATTAATTTCCTGAATTTTATCACGAACATTTTTTAATTCACTTTCTATATTTTTAAGCTTATTTTCACTTTCTTCATAAGCATCAATTGCATTTCTAACAGCTTCATCATTTCTCTCATAGGCTTTTGAAAGATTGTCTATCCATGCAACAAATCCAATAACAGCAACAAGACTTACTGCTATTGCAGCCGTTAAAGCCCCTATTGATATACTTGCAGAATTAGCGGCTAATTGTACTCTCTTTAAACCTAGTGCAAATAATTCTCCTTTTGTTAAACCAGCGGCAAATTCCGCACCACAAACTTCTGTTGCAAATGCCAATCCTAAAGCCGCTACTTTTGTAGCTACAAAACGAGCCACTAATAAAATAAGGATTGTTTTTAATCCTCCTAATGCCTTTACTACTTTAACAATGTTTGTGGTTAAATCAACTAAGAATTTTAATGTGTCTTGTGTTGATTTGCTATTAACCAAAGATTCCCATTCAGATTTTAATTTTTGAATTGAACCATTTAAGCTCTCTAATACTTTTTGATTTTCTCTAGCAGCAGAACCAGTTGAATTATACGCGGTTTCTGTTGCTTTTAATGCAGTTTGGAAATTGCCCAAAATTCCGTGCGGCTACTTGGGCTCTTGTTTTCAAAATATTAACATAAGTTCGTTACTCTTATGTAAGGATGTTATTTTTTAATATATTTTTATATTTTTTATTATATAAAAACCAAAATGGTATTCTAATTAATTTTATATTATGTGTTGAACAATATTCATCTTTTATCTTATCTCTCTTCTTTTGATCTTCAAATTGCTCTTCTGTCACGACCTTTTGTTTGTAAAAATGAAAAGCACCATCAAATTCTATACATATATTTTTTTCTGGTAAATAAAAATCAAATGGCAAAACTCTTTTGTTTCTACAATCTTCAAATTTGTATTGATGAATAAATTTAATTTTATGTGATTTTAACCAATCTCTAACCGCTATTTCTCCATTGGAAATTGCTTTAGAACATTTTGGACATCTATATTTAGGTTGCTTACTAATAATTTGATCTTTTATTGCATAATAATGATTTCCACATTCGCATATTAATTCAATATTTTCATACTTATTTATATTAGAAGGAACAACCGTACAATTATACCCCCCTAAATCTAATCTATGTTGCAAATTTTGATAATAAAATGGATTTTTTTTATCAAAAACTATAAAATGCCTTCCAGTATTAATATCATTTAAAGCACTCATACCTTCATATCCTTTAGAATCTTTAACATGTATTTTAGTCTTTGAATTAATATATTTATCATCTAATATAGTAAGACCATATTTATTACAAATGTTTTTAGCTTGTTCTAATGTGTATTTTCGATTTTCCGCTTCTATTTTTTTTATACATTCATTACATAAACAATATTTTCCAACATACATCCATCCCCATGTTCTTAAAAATTCATTTCCACATTTACATTTCCATAATAATTTACCATTTTTTCTCGAAATATATTTGTCACTTAATAATATTGTTCCATTTCCATCTTTTTTTAAAAATAATTTTATATTATCAATAGTATATGGATTATAAGTAGCAAAGCGACTATGTCCTTGACTTCTTTTATCTCTTGTATTATCTATCGTTAAACTATATAAATAACCTTCCTCATCCATATATTTATATTTTTTTTTAGTATTTTCTATTTTTTCTAAACATTTTAATTTCATAATAACATTCCTTCCTATACTTTCATATAGGCTTAGACTATATTTTCATCTTTAATAAGATGCAAACCCTTTCCACTCACTTGAGTGTACTTCCTTACGGAATAGTCGTTGAGCCTTTACCTTTTAAGGTACTTGGTTGCTGATTATCATATAATAGTCAATTTTTTCGCATATCACGCTTACCATTTCTAGTTACGTTGTAGCTTGACTACCTTCACGAAATCCCAGCAATTAGATTTGTTCTCTTATATATGTCACCATATATTCAGGCAAAACATTCACCTGCAATTAATTCAGTATAATAAGCCTTTTGTGCACTTGTTAAAGTTGGATATACTTCTGCTAATTCTTTCAAAATTTGATATGTATCTTTTAAACTTCCATCTGTTTCATACAAAGTTAAGCCTAATTTTTGAAAATCTTCTTCAAGTTTTGCAGACAATCCATCAATTTTTGTTCCATCTTCCTCAACAGCTTGAAGGCGAAGGCTGATAGTTTTAAGTCCGCGTGCTTACAGTATTGGCATTTCTTATAACTTCTGTACCAGCAGTAATAAGAGCAAGTTGTTCCTCAAATGTGACACCCGCATTTGCTAATACCGCAGAAGATTTTGTTAAACTATCGGATAGCTGACCAGAGCTGATTGCGAAGTTATTTGATACTTCATTTAGGCCGATCAATTATATGTGTTGTATCACTAGCTTCCATTTTGAAAGCTTTCATTACAGAAATTAACATATTAGCAGAATCCGCGGCACTAACAGTACCATCAGAAATATTAGTCCACATTAATGCGTTCTTTGCCAATATATCCGTACTTTCTTCTACTGTATAGCCGGCCTTTGCAAACTCTGTCATTACATCTACAACTTCTTTTGTTGTTTTTGCTAAACCTTGTCCTAACTCATAAGCTTGAGTTGTTAATTTATCAAAGTCATCTCTTGTTAAATTTGTTACTTTTGTTAATTCAGTAAAAGACCTATCTAATTCTATCGCAGTATCAACCAAGCCTTTAGCGGCATTTACAATTTGATAGAATATTCCAGAAACAACCGACCAAAGAGAAAACTTTTGGAAAGCATCCGAAGCCCTATCACCAAAAGTTTTAATATGCTTAGCAGCGGTTTGAGAAGATTTTCCACTACTATCTATAACTTTTGCCATATTAGAAGTTGCGGTTACAACTTTAGTAGCAGTCTTTTCATAGCTTTGCATTGTCTTTTGTATTTGTGTTAAACCTTTTGTGTAATTATTTAAAGCTTGTGTTTTATTAAGTAAATCATTTAATTCCTTAACTCTTTCTAATGATTTCTTATCAATAGTAACCTTTATTTTGAGCTCAGGAGGTGCTTTGTTTATTTGCTTAATTTGATTATTTAAAGTATCAAGATTTAATTTAGTCGATAAAACAATTTGATAATTGCCACTTTGATTTCTTGTAGACAAATTATTTCACCCACCTTCTCATTCATTTATCATAATAGATTAAAAGAAGAACTAATTACATCATTTTTTCTCATAATATTAATTCCTCTTGCTTTCATTTCCATTTCAAAAATTTTTTTTAACTGACCACTTTTATTTAATTCGTTTATCGTATGACTAAAGAATCTCCTTGGTTTTCCTGCAGGGTTTTGTGTTCCATCTTTTCTAGTTTGTGGAAAATATTTATAACCAAGACCTTCTTCAATTACTTCTGCCATATGTTCTCTAAAGTCACCAGACAAATAGCTTCCATGAATATGATTAGAGGGATCATAGTGCATTAAATCAATATCACTAAAAATAGTGGCTACCACTTCATCAAGCCTATTACTAGATTCAATCTCTTTTACCCAACTATTAAAAAACTCATTTGTTCGTTGATACATATGTGGAATATTTCCACTTCCATATACATCTTTCATAACATAACTTTCTATAACACCCAATACATAACCAGCAGTTGCATCTAATGCATCTCTAATAACATTATTTAATACATTATATACTTCTCTATCATTTCTCATTTCCGCCATCTTTACCATCACCTGACATATTCATTTTATCTAATTCATTTGCCAATTTAGGATTATTTGCAAGCATAATTTCTATTAAACTTTTTACCTTATCAGAGTTTTCATTACTTGTCATATATTTTTCTATTTTGTCATTGGCATTTTCTAAATCATCAAGACTAGCCACATCAGATAATTTATCTAATATTAATCCATTAAATAACATTTCTAAACCAACAACAACCATATCTTTTATCATATTATAATTAGTCACATTTTCTTCTAATAATTTAAAAATACCAGTCTTACCTAAATTTTCTATGTCAACATCTTCTAAATCTATATTTGTTGCAAATTGTGCAATAAGCATATTCATTTGTGCTATCGCCCAATATAAAACAATATGGTCATCACTTTTATTTAATATATTTTGGCGAGTTTTTTCTAAAACATCACTAATAATATAAAGTGCTTCATCTGCCTCTATCCAAGGTTTAATTTCTATTTCTTGTTCTCCCAACATAACCTTATGTGTGGCTTCACTAAAATTTAATTTAATTCTCTCCATTGCAATCTCCTTTCAAATAACTATAACCAATTAAAATAGCCTCCGCTATATCATCATCATTCTTTTTACTACTCTTAGTTAAATATTTTAAATCCAAATTAAATATTTGATTTGCCATTTCAACAGCCCTACGCTTTAAACTTTCTCTATCATTTAGTGCGATTTTTTCTAACATTTTTTTTACTTTGTTTCCACATTCTCCACATAATGTAAAATTTATACCAGATAAATCCTCTTTTGAATGTCCACATACCTTACATTTATATAATGTTCTATTTAACCCTATTGATGAACGCCAAGAAGTAGGCTTTAAAAAATCATAGTCTATTTTATGTTTAAAAACTAAAGAAAGAATGCATCCTTGTAAAACACATAAATCTTTTCCTGTTTTTAAATTGGAGTGCATTGAAACGGGAACATCTTCACATACTATATGGTCAATTCCATAAATCTTAATCAATTCTTGAATCGCATTATACATATCTTCTAAACGGTCAAACATATTCTCATTTGTTGATTCAATTAGATCATAGGCTTCTAAATTATTGTCATTAAATACCGCCCAACCCGTTTTTCTAGTACTCATATCTAAACTTAATAGTTTCATATTTCACCTTTCTAAAAAAATGGTCTTATCACTATCAAAAATAGTGTAAGACCACATTATTAAACTCTAAATTTGAAGTCAGGTTGTCCAATTTCTCCTTCATAATAAACAGACACTTCTTCTATGCCCTTTTTATCCATTCTGGCAGGACAAACTAAACCATAACCCTTAAAGTTTATATACATAAGACCATTATCATAACGAGCCTTACATACTTCTACATGTTCTATAATATCTTCGATAATTTCTATTTTTTGTTCAACTTCTTGAACCTCTTCAATCTCTTGAATTTCTTCTTCTTGAATTGGTTCAACATCTTGAACTATTTGAACCGATTTCTTTTTTGCCAAATTATTCATCTCCTTACAGCTTCTATATGAACTCGTATGGATATTTTTCAATAAAGAGGAACAATACTTTTGAAAAGTACAAGGGCGACCACTAATACATAGCAAGTCGCCATTTTTTCCATAGTGAGCATATTTGCATAGGGGATATTCAATACAAGCCATTATTCGTTATTGGCAACTACAACTGTTATTGTTGTTCCTAAATTCAAACCTTCTGAATCATATGTTACAGTAATAGTTGTTGTACCAGCTGCAACACCAGTAATTAAACCAGTTGTTTCACCTACACTTGCAGTTCCACTTGCAGCAGAAGCAAATGTTAGCTTATCTGTTAATAGCTCGTTGCTATATAATCCACCTCTTATTGCATAAATTGCAGGTGTAATTGTTTCATTTACTTTCATTGAAATCTTACTTGGTACAGCTGCAATAGCTATTGGGTTAACAATAGAAGATGTGTCTGGAATATATGTCCAATCTGCATATTTTTGTTGTCCACAAGAACCACTTTCAATATAAGATAGAGCAGTACCTGAAATATTTGTTGAAGAAACTCCATCAGCAGTAAATGAAAAATCAATTGTACCTGTAAATTTAAGTCTTGGAATTACTATTTCATATGTACCAATTGTTCCATCTTGTTCTTGAGCTCTAATGTGCATAACAGCCTTAACTGTCTTAGGTTGTGTATCTGAATTGATAGAAATATTTGAAACTTGTCCATTTGCATAAGCATAAGTACATAGACATTCTCCTTCAATTGAGTTGTCACCTAAGTTTAATGATTTTCCACTTGGTTTTTCAAAATCATGAATGCTTCCATCTGGGAATATTACATTTACAGGGCCGACTGGTGTCTTAGATAATGTTACTACACCAGCAGTTGCAGTTACACAATCATCAAACAAATAAACATTTTTAGCACCTACTACTACATTTGTACCAGTTTGGAATGCTAAGTAATATGGTTTAAATGTTGCTGATGTAAAGTTTACAGAGAATGCTCTTGTATGCTTAATATCGAATAGCAATTGATTCATAAATCCGCCTCTGATTTCAGCACTTTGCATATCAGAGCTAATTGAAGAATCTGTAAGAGCATAAGCAGAACCTAATTCATAATCCGTAAGAGGATCATAAAATCTTACTTTAGCAACAGAAACCAAAGCTTGTCCTATTTGATCCATTTTTATATCACTCCTTTAATACTTCTTGTATTCCAGAGCCAACATTTTGAACTCCAGAATATCTACTTTTCATTTTATAACCTTTTAGCCAATGAGTAATTGGTGTTTTAAATTCTACACCACTTAACTCGGCTTGCTTGCATAAAAGATAATTTTCTTTATCTAATATCATCGTTAAATAACGATCAAATCGCCTTATGGTCATATCCTTTATTTCACTTGGTAGCTTATTTAAAGACATTGCTACTACATTAACTAAATCCTCAAATTGTGGATTATTTTTTCCACTATTTAATTCATTCATTATTTTTTGGGCTTCTTCTAATTCTTTTTTCCAACGCAAATCTTTTATTATTGTTGTATCTATATCATTTAAATTACAAATAATATTTTTAATATTTTCAAAATCTTTATCATCAAACACATTTAAAGTAAAAAGCTCATTCGCCAAATCTTCTATTTCTTCATATAGCTTTTGGGCTTGTAGCTTATTTAAAATTCTATGAAATTCATCCCTAGTCAATTCTCTATAATCATTCAACTTTTTCCTATACACACACATTTTTTCTTCACTATAATCTTTTGTTGGGATTGCAATTACTAATTTTAAAAATTCGCCTTCTCGCCTAAAAGAATGCAATTGTTCTTTTAAAGATAATTGTATAACAGTATTAAAAATATCATATGTTTCTAAAAAATCTGGATACTTCAATGCTTTTTTTTGCATATATTCCATATATGGAAGCCCAATAAGCTCAATGTCTTTTTCATTCACTATGTCTTGTGAAAATGCATCGGATGATGCCTTAACGATTTGATAGTATTTAATAGTGATAGGATAAATTTTAATTCCTTTATATTCAACGTATTCATCAAATACAAGGTTGTTTCTAAAATCATAAAATTCCATAATACACCTATACAATACAACTCATGATAATTTCATATCCACTAAATTCAGTATTGAAATAAACACTAGTAACACCAGTAAGTCTGTCATTACTATAATCTATATTTAAAGGGGTTTTTGTACCATCTAATCTTGTGCCATTTAATGCTTCAACAAGAGTTTGTGTTATAGCCATAGCACGATTATCAACATTTGAAACATTTGTATTAACAACCATAAGCTTATTATTCACTATTACTTGAAATAATACCCTTACTTCTGCATCTGTACGATTTAAACTATCTATTTTCATTATTTCAATTCTTATTTGTGTGGTTGCATCTGTTAATGCTTCATTATTATAATGTTGAAATAAAATATTAAATTTACTCGTATCTCCCGCAGAACTTTTACATATCATTTTTGCTTTTTGGGTATTAGTCAAATCTTTTTTAGAATCTGGATCTACATCATAATATAATAGCTTCCATAACCCTGGAACATTGTTAAATAAATAATCAACTATTTTCTTTGGTAATATTCTAGCCTCAGAATAATTATTATATGCGTTATTCATTACAGCCACTATTACCACCCCCCTGTAAGCCAAATGTCAATCATAGATGTTTCTTTTGTGGTTTCATTAAAACAACTAACGCTTAATGCTTTTTTATCATAAGTCTTTATATTTTTTATACTAAAAGAATTATTAGTTAATATACTAAATTCATAATGAGAAGCAGGAACGCCACTCACACTAAATGTATAAGTATCTGATTGTGCTACGCCATTTAAATATCTTTGTATCTTAAATGTTTCAGTATCGCCTTCTAAAATATCATTTGTTTCTGGCGTTACTATTGTTGTAGATATTTCAGGTGGTTCAATACTCTCTATTCCATTATAGGCAATATTGTTAATTAAATCATCCTTATCTACTCTTTGTGTTTCTATTAAATCCAATTCTAAAAAGTTTTCATTAACAGATCTAATAAAGTTATTTACAACATATGGTATGCCATCAAAAAGAAATCTTTGATTACGATATATCTTTCTTGTATCTTCATTTTGTTGCACCAATACTCCAATAGTTCCATTAACTTGAATTATTCCTCTTTCACCATATTTAAAACTTGCATATGTTAAAGAGTCTTGAAATACACACTCATAAGACTTTACAACGCCATTTTCATCTATCCATTTTAATCGATTATTACATTTCATAATTCTACCACGCATATTATATAAGTGTTGTGAATCAAAAGAAATCATAAGCCAAGTAGAATAATCTTTATGGTCAAATTTCCAATGAATATAATCACCTATTTGAAATTGTGGCAAATCATATGGATAGGATTGCATATATTTAAAACCAAGCTTTTTATCAGATTCATTTCCCTCATAAATTCTTGTTTTATATGCTTCTCCAAAATTATAATTTTTATATACTTCTACATAATCTGGACTTTGTTCAAAACTAGCCTTTAATTGTTCCGTTAAACCACTTGAATACGTTCCATCATAACTACGGATATAATTTAAGCGATCAAAACAATTTACACTTGAAACTTTATTTGGTGATAACATTAATTACCACCTCTATTCGGATAATTTCTTAAAGGTGCTTTTCTAGTACCTAGCCCATTATAATTTTCGGTATTAGCCCTATATGTGTAATCTATAATAAGATTGTTTACAATTTTAATTTGTTCCTTTAGAGCATTTTCTACTGTTTTTAAATGCTCTGCTTGAGAATGTATTTTTACACTTCCCCCATAAACAAATTGATTCAATAAACTTTCTCTATTTCTATTTTCTTCTAGGAATGGAATTAACATACCCTGTGCTAAAATTTCTTTTTCACGATAGTTTAAATCTGCATTAAAATATCCTATTTCAAATTCGGAAATTTTAAGTATTGCACCATTTAAAGGTGCTTTATCTAAAATAATTTTATTGTTTTCGCCATCATAAGTATATGAAGTTATAGGAGTAATTTCTGTTCCATATTCTTGACTAATTACAAAATTTGGGTTTGGTATACTTTCACTTGAATTTAGTGCAAACTCAGTATCAACACCATTACACTCATATTCATAATCTAATTCATAAAAAGGCACATTATCAGTTATATCTGGTAAACTTTCATATTGAAACCTTGAAATAGCTACTTGTAAATATTTCCAACATAAACTATAATACATATTTAGTGGAATTTCTGCTAGTCTAGGATCATTTTTCATGGTTAGATTTAAACAATAAATTTCGTTAAAGTCAGTCATGTTCCACCCCTCTTTCTTTAAAAGTTGAAAGCCCTTATTCAAGGGGCTTTCGATTTTTTTGTGCAATACACATAAGTTCCCGATAATCACAAGAATGGTATGGAAAGGTATGGACATAATGATGACAATCCACACAAAGCAACAATCCATTTTCATAAGAATTATCTATGGGTTCGTTATTTGCTTTACTTATACTTTTCCATTTGATATGATGCCAATTCAAATTTTTATAAGAAAACTCTTTTCCACATAACATACACCGTAATCCATTTAAAACCATTAATTGTGCTTTAGTGGGATGCATATTGCCACCTCCTTTCCAAATTATTGGTTAGGGTTTATGAGAAGTTAATTAAATAATACCTAATCCTTGTGCAATTTTCTCAGATAATTCCACAATTTCGGCATACTCTTTTTTAAGCTCTTCTATATTTAATTCTCCCTCATAAGCATATTCGCCACCTCTTGCAATGGCTTTTAGCATGTCAAAAGCTACTCCCAAATCTACTCCATTTTTATCTGCAATAGAATAAATTATATCTTTATATTTTTCTTTCATTGCTTCATTTTTTACTTTATATTCTTCTCTAATTTCTTCCATTTTTATTTCCCCCTATACTCCTTTTAGATTTGCTATAATATCTTTAAAATCAACATTAAAATATCTCTCTAATCCATTTCTTACTTCATAATCAAGGTCTATCTTTTTATTGTCTATTAAATAAGCAATTTGGTATATTAGAGCAAATACCTCATTTAAATCTCTCTTATCGTTTGTAATCTTTTTAACCCATTCTATTGCACTTGAGAAATCTTTTTTTTCTAATTCTTCTTTTAAGCTTTCATCACTTAAATCAATTTCTTTTGTGATTCCAAATCTTTTATAATTTTCTTCATCTGCAAAATACAAAGTGCCCTTTTTAAACATTTGTTTATAATTGAATGGGCTTTTAAAAATTTCTCTTAATTCAACATATTTTATGCCAATTTCTTCTCTATAATTAACTTGCATAGAGATATCTCCACCTACCGAGGAAAGAAAAGCACCATTAAATATTCTGCAACCAACAATAATTTCTTCATCATTATTGGTCGGAATTGATGCTTTTTGAGCTAACAACATGTTTTGTAGTTGTAGTTGCATTTCCTTGTAGTTTTTCATCATTTCATCTAGTTGTTCTTTTAAATTTGCGTTTTCTTCTACTAAATTAGTAGAATTAACATTTTTATCCTCATGGACTTTTTGTGTTACGCTTTTATTTTTTTGTTCTTTTTTAACTGCCATTCTAAAATCTCCTTTTAAAAAATATAAAAGCCCCCTAATTAAAGGGGGCTTGTTCAAAACTATCTACTAACCAGCAGAAGTTGATTGTAAACCAAAGTGAGCTTGAGTTGCAAGTGCAGCATTAAATCCGAAGAAATATCTATATGCAATTCTATTTAATGCACCATCTTGTGGTTCATCTCTCTTAACTCTTACATATGTGCTTCTTACAAGTTTAACTGGTTTATCACCAACAGCAGATAATAGAACAATTAGGTTGTCTGGAATAATTCCATTTAGACCTGCTAAGCTTGTTCCAATTGGTGCATTGAAGTTTACTACTTGATCAAGAATTACAGAATCAACACCATAAATCTTTCCTAAGTAACCATTTTCAATGTATCTATCTTGCATAGCAAAACCGAAACTTGTTGTAGCTAATGCAGAAATAGCATTGAATGCTACAATTGTACCATATGCAGTTACACCCATTCCACCATTTAATGCAGAAATGTATTCAGCCATTTTAACATAGTTTGCACCATTCCATGTAGATTGATAGAAAGGTGTCTTTGTAGCTAAATCGCCACTTGTTGCGAAAATTATATTTGCAACAGCAGAATATTCTGCCATTAATGTTGCATATACCATTCTAGCAATTTCTTTACCAATATCAAAATCAGCAGCTAATACTCTAATGAAATCAATTGTAGAACCTAAGCCATATTCATCTGGAGAAATTGTGATACCTTTTTTACTCCAAGATTGTAAATAAGCTACATTTGAAGCTAGAGAAGCTTTTTGAACTACTGGTAGAGCTTTTGTTTCAATTTCCCAAGTATAAGAATCACCTGGTTCAACATTTACTATCTCTGCCATAGCCATTAATTGTGGAGAAGTTACTCTAATTCTAACATCAGCAATTGTTTCTGCAATTATAGAATTGAATAGGCTCTCTGCAACTGGATTAGAGAACATTGCTAATACTTCTGTTTTGTTTGTTGGAACTTTAATTCCAGCTTTTGCAGCACAGAAAGCTAGTAATGCTTCTTTTGCTTCTTTTGTCATTTGATTATAATTGTCTACTTTAAAATCAGCAACTAGACCAGACTTTGTATAGTTTGCAGATAAAGCAGCAAGTGTTAAATCACTTAAAGAATTTTTTAGTACATCAATGTCGCTATTTTCAGCGGCAAACATCGCATAGTTTAAATTCATTTATTTTCCCTCCTTCTTACGCAGTTTGTCTGTTGTATGGAAGAACTCTACAAACATTACCTGTTACAAATTCTCCACCAAACATTCCACCAAGTCTAAAGCTAAGTTTAGCTTGAACTTTAGCAACTGTTAAAATATCATTTGGAACTGCAGCATTTTTAACTAAACCATATGAATTGTTTGCACCATATACATATTGGTTAGCTTCAGCTGCTGCTGCTAAACAATCATCAGATAGATAGAAGATTACTCTTGGTTCTAAGAATAGAACTGGTGCTACATCTCCCTCTAAATATTCATAAGTTGTATAATCTGGATTACCATCAGGAAGTCTACCATCAGACATCTTTTCAAAATTACCACCTGAAATTACAATTGCTAATGCTTCATTAGCTAGTAAAGCAGTTGTTGGTTTTGTTGCAACATATACTTCAACATTGTTTGCAATAGTACTATCAATAGTATTAACAACAACTACATCACCTGGCTTCAAACCACCAGAAGGAACTGTTACTTTTCCAATTAGATATTCTGGAACATCTGTCATTGGATAGCATACTCTGTTAGCCATTATTTAATCACTCCTTTATTTTGAATATTTTTCTTTAATATCTTTTAAAGTTTTTACTTCTTTGTCATCTTTATATGAGAAATTCTTTGAAAGCAAACCGATAGAATATTCTACCTTTTTATCTTCTTTATCTTCTTCTTTTGCAACTTTTGTCTTTGCAAATTCTCTAACTTTTTTATTTACAATATCATCTACTTCTGCAAATGTCTTTGTGTCTAAGCTTTTAATTAATTCAGCTTTTTCATCCTCAGCGAAACAATAAGAGAACTCCTTAATCAAAGCATTCATTTTTTCTACTTCATCTTTTTTCTTATAAACATCTAATGAAGCTTTTAGTTCGGCATTTTCTTTTCTTAGAGCTTCAAGTTTAGCAGCAAAATCTTCTTTTTCATCATCTTCTTCTTTATCATCTTCTTTTCTATCTTCTGCTTTTTCTTCATCCTCTACTTTTTCTGCCTCATCTTCTGCATTCATTTTAGTGTCACAATTCTTGCAATTATCACAATTGTCTACGTTATCACAATTGTCTACTTTTACTTCTTCTTCATCACAAGCATTTTTCTTTTCTTCTTCTTCTTTCACTTCTTTGTCCTCCTTTTCCAAGCTGTTTAATAAAGTTTCAGCTTTTCTAGCAACGACTGAATTAACCGTGCTTAATATATGTGTGTTGGATATAAGTTGACCATTTTCACCAATGCTTAATACCTCTCTTAATTTGAAAACTAATGTGTTTTCATCTACTTCTTGTGTAGGTATGTAGCATCTTGTAACTTCTTCTTTTTCTTCCCATTTTACTACTATGGCTTCTCCCATTATATCAAATGGAACTAAATATGATTTGTTCTCTAAGTCATCTGTTATAATTACTTGCTTTGGTTCAATGTATAACATTGGTATCCAATATCTCCATCTATCTGTACCTGCAAGTTCTTCTAAAAACTCATGTATTTGATCTCTTACATATTCTTCACTTATATTTTTCATAGAATTGTTTACTCGCTTTCCATTTAAGATTTCATTTACCCATTCTTTGGTTGTATTTCCACCATATAGTGCAAATGATAATTTTTCTTCATTTTTAGGTTTATCGAAATAATCTTTTAACTTGTTTAAGCGAATATTATCAATATAATCATTTCCTAGTAAGTACTTTGCCATACTTACAGCGGCACTAGAACCACCAACACCACGCAAATTTCTCTTATCAAGAGCTTCTTGGACTGCCTTCTTTACATTCTTTGGTATTTCTTTTGTTGCAAATCCCATATAGTGGTCATTAAAATCTTTTGCAGAAAATTTAAGAACATTTAATTGAGAACCTTCAATACCTTCTAATATATCTTTTCCTAATAATGCTACTCCTTCAAATTTAAAGTCAGTAACATTCCATGAACCATCTTCTTCTTCAAAACTGTCAAGAACAAGTATTTCAATTGAAATCTTTACATTGCCTCCACGATTTGCTAAAATATTCATTAAAGAAGGTTGATATATTTTATAAATAACACCTTTAGTTCTTAGATATTCTTTTCCATTCATTTCTACAAATTCCATTGGTGCAGATTCAGGAATAACACCCGCTATTCTCATACCCCTATCTTCTACTGTTCCATGCTCTACTACATCTGTTGCCATACTAGGCATAAACTCATTATTAAGTCTATATATTATTGGTTTATTATAAATAGAAGGAATCGCCTTTTCAACTGCTTCTTTTTCAATAATATATTGATTTCTATTTTTGCCAGTATGTAATAAATATAGCTCGACAAGAGTAGTGTCATCATCTGCTTCTAGTATATTCATATAGTCTATCGCAAAATCTAGTTTCATTATTTCACCACCTTTGTAGGCTTATTATTAGTCCACTCGGTTAGTAATTGTGACACTTCATCGGTTAAAACAAAAAACCAAACCGTTTTCTTGTTTTCATGTTGTGCACTTTTAATAGGAACTATATTATGTGCCTCTAAAAACTTTTTTAAATTTGGCGAAAAGCAAGGATATAATTTTTTTCTATAACCTTGTGAAACTTCTTCAGCATTACTTATCACTTGTTAATTCCTCCTTTTCGTTGTCTAAAATGTAAAATTTATCTGCATCAGCATCAAAAGCCCATAGATTATCTCCATAAACTTCTGCCTTATCTAATAATAAAATAGCCTGAGAAATAAATTTATTAAACATTCTAATTAATTTGTTGATTTCTTCAACTATATTTATATCACCATTAACCTGCGCATCTTCTCTTGTTTTTACCAATAATTCATAAGTCTTTTTATGCTCTTCTAAATTAACTAGAAAAAACTCATCTAAATCATTATATGTGCGAAAATCTGCTTCTGTTGTTCCATATTGAGGTACAATATTAAATTGTAATAACATTTCAGAGCATACATCCGCTAGAAGTGGATATAAATGAGCTAATCCATGATGGAAAACACCTTCAAAATTACTTAAAGCCCATTCTACATTAGCAAAACCTAGGAAATTATCCCATGTTCTATTATGTTGAAAAAATCTCTTAATTAAAGCATTTACATTATCTATTGTTATTTGTGAAACTAACATTTATCCACCTCCTTATGTGTTTACAGAACTTTCATAATCTCTTGACCTTGCACCACTCTCGGCTAAGTCACTTTCATTTTTCTTTGGTCTACCAACATCCCCTGCACCGCCACTACTCTTTGTGGTTTGGAACATAGATTCAATTGGTTTCATTAAACTACGATAATTTAATTTATCTTCTAATTGTAACATTGATAATGTACTAAATGGTTCTAAGCCCATAGCAGCAAATAAATATTCATAACCAAAATTGTTACTCTTAGCTATATTAGAATACATGTTTATATCATCTTGTGGTCTTGCAGTACTTCCAAACATATGTATTGCAAATTTATTGCCACATTCTCTTCTTAAAACCCAGTTAATAAAGTTCTCATATTGTCTATACATGGCTTGAGATACTCTTTGGAAAAATACCGAATAACAAAATTGTAATGCGGTGGCTTGTTTCATATCTCCTCCACCAAATAGCGCTTCATTTAAACCACTACTACTTGCAAATGTATCAGAGCCTAAATTTACTAGGTCATTTAAGTTATCAACTTGATTTGTATCAATTGCTTCTGAATCAAATGGACTTGCATAACATGTTACATTCTCTGGCAATTGTGCTTGTATTACATTTCTAATAGCAGCCGCTTCTTCATATGTTATTGCCATTTTTTGATTATCTTTTTGTAAAGGTATTTTTAAAGCTAAAACCTTATATAGTTCAAAAATAGCCTTGTTTTTAATTAATTGTCTATATGATAAAACATCTAAGGCAGATAACATCGAACTTGCAAATGGTGCGACTTTATCTGGATGTATAGGATCAAATGTAAAACACCATCCTTTATCTGGTTCAAATACATAATATTGTATAGAAGCCAATTCTTCTCCTTCTAAACCTGCTTTTCTTGCATCAACAAGTTTTTGATATGCCGCCTTTAATTCTGGAAAAGCTATTCCACCAATACTTACATAATCATTAAAGTACATTAAATCAAATGCAAATCTATAACCAAATGCCCATGGTGCTACAATATAACAATATTCCGATGGCAATTGATACAATGTTATTTCTTCTGTTGTTCTTTCTATATAATAGAACGCAACACCATCAAACATTACTTGTAAATCTACTTTTTGCATTTGTGTCTTAACATTTAATTTTCTTAATGTTTCACATGCAAGCTTATATCTTTCCATATAATCTTCTTTTGGTTCTTTGCTTATATCGTATTCGGTTGGTACTAGAACATAATTATAAGCCTTTGAAGTGTTTGCTATTGATATTAATGAATTGTATTGACCAACCGCATAATTTAAATATTGACTTAAATTTCTTATTTGTTCATCATATCTTGAAGGTTGCATTAGCCATTCTTCAAGTTGCTCTGAACTAGCAACTCGTGGATTTATATTTATTTGTTGAAACATAGTCTGGCTTAGCATAGGTTGATATGTTCCGTTATGTGTGTCTAATTGCGAAATTCGACTTAATGCTTTCAAATTCTTGGTCAAACTTTTTGCAAACTGTTCTCTTGTTTCTTCTTTATTGTATTTATTAATAAAATCTTGCAAGTTTTCGCCAATACCCAAGTCTTTGATACCTTTGTCTATATCTTGCAATTGTTTCTTTGTAGCCATTTTCTTTCTCCCCAACATACTCACCCCTATCTAAAAATTTTGTGTAATAAACTATTTCTAGCTTTATTGCCTACTGGTCTATTTAAAGCTATAATATCATCCGCTAATGTTCCACTTCTCATTGGCTTTAATGCCTCATCCTCTAATACTTTGGCAAAATAATTTCCATAAGCTAATGCGGAATATCTATCCTTCCTATTTCTTCCAATAGTTTTTAATTTTAATGTTCCCTTTTCACTAAACTCTCCTTCTAACAAAATCATTTCATTTATTAATAATCTGGTTTCTATATAAGGAGATTCTAATAGAGCCTTCGTTTCTGGAGAAGCCGTTATATACTCTGGAAATTGATTCAAATATGTTATCATATCTTCATTATCTCCAAGCATTTGTAATCTTCTTCTCATTATCATATCTCTCAAATTTCTAGCTATCTCATCGTTAAAAACTTCTGTACCATGAACAGTATAAATTACTTCAAGAGCATCATCATATTCGCATCTTGCTCTTATATCCTCTTCATTCATACTTACCATTGGTGGATACTCTTTACATGTTTCTTTATCATAAAAAGGAACACTTAAATTATCATAAATTGCTATACCTGCATGTTCTCTATCAAGTACTATATAATCACAATTTAATTCTTCATAGAGTTGCCTTATTCTCAAAGTCTGCAATACTGTATGACCGCCTTCCATATTTTCAAGATAACTTACTTTTCTTAAATAACCTCTTGCATCTGGAATTAAAGATAATAAAATATATGCACTAGCATCATTTATTTTTCCTGCCATTGTCGCAATATCTACACACAATACCCTAATTTCATGCATCAATTTGCCATCAATACTAACAGACTTTTTTTCTGGTTGTATAAATTTTTTATCTTTCATTAAATCATAATAATTTATTGGGTATATAGGATAATTAACATTTCTTACTTTATCAATTTTTTCATAATCAAACCATGCGTTTGCAGCCTGACCATAAAATATTGCATCTTGTTCCATTTGCCATAAAATAGGATCAAAATCTTCTTCTTGCAATTCATCTATTACTTGTCGTTTATCTTTTAATCCAGATTTAACAGCCATTTGATATGGAAATACATATACCCCATAACCCTTTCCTTGCTTCATTGCATTTCTAAAAACCTTATATCTATCATATGCCCAATTAGATTTAAAATAACAAGAACTTAAAAATATTTCTTGGTTTCTTTCTAATGGATAATTTGCATATTCTGGCTTACTTCTATATCCAGGTTGTCTATTAACCGCTAAGAATGGTCTTAACACCGCACGATAAACATTTTCATCTATCATTCTAAATTCATCTAGTATTAAAATATTTGCTCTTGCAGAACGAGCACCATCAGTAGCCGCTACAACCTTTATCCAAGAACCATTTCTAAAACTTACATTGGGTCGATCTTCATTGAGCCCAGTTCGTATGGCTTCTATTTCTCGCTTTAATAATGGTCTACCCTCTATGATTTCTGGTATTTTTTCAGTTACTATTTTCATTGATTGTGATTTTTGTCCTGCTGCTACAACTATTTTAGTGCCTGGATATAAAATACATCTAATAATACAATAAAGGGCAGTTAAAAAAGTCTTACCAAGACCTCTTGAAGCCAAAAACATTGTGTAGACATCTCGCATCATTAAACACAACAAAAACTTTTGAAAATTTTTTAATCTTATACCATATACATCTTCCGCAAACCTATCTGGTCTTTTTCTCCAGTAGGCAGTCCAAACACCTACACCATTCATGAGCTTTTCGGATTTTGTCATATTCTCAGTAGTTTTATTAAAATTATTTCCTTGTGCATCCGCAATATAAGTCTTTGTAAATTTATCCCTATCTATTCTCCATGCACCTTTACTTGGCATTATGTATCACCATCTTCCATAACTGCTTCAACATCAATACCATATTTATCTAACTCTTTATTAAAATTTTCGGATACATCAGAGGTCAATCCTTCCATTCGAGCTAATTGTCCAACTATCCATGTTTTCATCTCATCAATCCAGTCTGGCTCTGTGTCCTCTGGAATTGGTCTTTCTTGCTCAAATTTCTTGATTAACATTCCAATACTAACTTGCTCATTTGCGGCATTTCCAGTTTCTTGAACTGGCTTTAAATTTGCATCACCTAAAATTTGTGATTTTAATCTTAGCAACTTGTCTAGTGCGACTACATCATTATCTTTTCTGGCTTTTCTTATATCGAGTTCGACTAAACATAGTTGTTTTACTGAGTCTACCATCGCTTTTGAATTTATTTCATAAGATACTTCCCATTCATGATATTCATTCTCTAAAAATTCAACATCACTCATGGAGTTAACACCCCATTTTTCTAAAAACTTTTTATCACCTTTAACTTCTTCATTGTTCGATGGTGTATCACTATCTTTATACTTTTTATTTATTAAATTGCTTTTCTTTAATAAATCTAAATAATTCTTAAAATATGGTTCTCCCATATCTTGTAATTCTTGCCAACATTTATATGAAAATATTTTATCTATTTTTTTTAAAAACGATTCAAAAATATCTATATTTAGTGTGCCATTATCGGTTGAAAGTTCCTCACAACATTCCTTGCAATAAGGAATATATTTTTTGTTAATATAATAAAAATCGTTCTCATTAAAAAGTTTGGAACATCCCTTACACATAGGAATTTCCATGTTACTACTAACTTTTGCCATTCAATCACCTCGTCTACAAAATTTTATTTTCAAATATATATTCATAAGGATTTAATGGTTCTCCATTTAACCTAATCTCAAAATGCACATGCGGTCCCGTTGAATTTCCAGTAGAACCTACCTTTGCTATTAAATCACCCTTATTAACATTATCTCCTACTTTTACTAGTAATTTGCTACAATGAGCATAATATGTTTCATAATTGTCTTTATGCTCAATAATAACTAAATAACCATAGCCAGTACTATTCCAACCAGCAAATTTAACTACACCCTCTTCTGCAGCGTATATATTTGTGCCCTTAGGTGCTGCTAAATCTATTCCTTTATGTAATTTACCTCTTCTCATACCATAACGTGAAGTTATGGTATACTTTGTAATAGGTCTTTCAAATTCTAATTTTTTATCTTCCTCTATAATTATTGTATTCTCTTCTATTATTTCTACTTGTTCTAAAATTTCGCCAGAAGTTTCTATAACTTGGTTTGGTTCACTTATTTCACTATGAAACATAATAGTTGTAATAAATAAACAAGTAACTAACCTTGTTAACACCTTCAGAAAAATTCCTCCTTAAAAAAATAAAAAAAGGATGCTAGAAGATTAATTCTAGCATCTACAAATATTATAGCTTTATTGGTATTATTGTATTTATCCCATCTTTATTTACAATAAATATGTTTTGAGATGGATTGCTTGTTTTTCTTAATTTGTTTGAATATTCATCATTTCCTGCAAAAGAACCATTGGAAGCAACTAGCGTTCCATTTTGTTCTTCAAAATATAAATGATGAATATGACCAATAAATATGGCTTCATAAAATTGCTTTGTCATTTGAGATAAGTCTTTAGCTAATGTGTCTATATTAAAATTATCTCCATGAGTAAAAGCATATTTTTTACCATATAGCTCAAATTCACCAATCTTTTCATTAATGGTGAAATTATTTATGTTAATGTTTTTATCATTTATAAATCTTTGCTCTAAAATATAATGTATTAATAAATCAAAACTTTCTTTAGCCAAACAATTATTTTTATCTTCAAATAATCTTGAATGATTTCCTACACAATCATAATAATCAATTTTTGCATAATCCGCTAAATTGTTTAAAAACGATATTAGCGCCTCGGATACTGAAATTACTTGACTTATAACATCTTCCCTTGCTTCTATTCTCAATACATTGTGTATAATACCAGATATAAAATCTCCTATTCCTAACACAACTAAATGATTAATATCATTTGCAGTTATGTGCGTGATAATCTCACATAATAAATGTTCAAATCTACTATGAAAAACATTTGAATCATATATGTTGTTAAACTCGTTAATTTCTAATCCATAATGAAAATCAGAAAGTGTTATAATCATTGTTTTATAATCAGTTAGATTTTTAATTTCAACATGCTTTTCAAGTGGTGGCATTTTTCCAACACACTCAATCGCAATTTCTCTTAAAGATTCTACTCTATTTTGTTGCCTATATTCGCGCGCTAGTGAAGCTCTTTCCTCTGCAATAGCCAACTTTAATTTTTTAAGCGTTTTTAAATCTTCTTTTAAATCTGTGTCACTATTATCTGCTAATCTTTCTAACATTTGTTTATATACCGCTAAACCACCAAATTGTGAATCTTGCGCTTTTCTTAAACTATCAGGATTATAATCTAAATCTAATAGTTCACATATGTCGCACCAATCTAAATCATCTGGCTTTGTTTCTTTTTTTAAACTAATTAAACGCATTGCATAATCTAATTCGTTTTCTTCTTTCCTTCGTAAATACTCTTTGTTCAATTAAGCACCCACTTTCTTCTTTGGGGCTAATCTTGAATAAAACCAATTTACTACTTCTATTGGTGCTTCCCTATTTTTCATAAGTTTCGCTATTTTATATCTTATTGTATCAACCGCTATATAATATTTTTTTCTTCTTGATTTTTTATGTTTACATGTAATATAATATTCTCCATTCTCTAATAAATGAAACTTTAATAATAATTCAAATTCTTCACGCCTAATCTGCATCTTCCCATACCTCACTTTCTATAAAATCATCTTCTTTTTTCTTTTTATCCTTCTTTAATACAACATACACCTCATTACCATTCTCATCTCTCTCTATTTGGTGCATATATTTCTTTTTTACTCTTCCCAATACATCTCCCCTAATCCTATCTTTTAAATTTGGAGAAGGCTTAAATCTTATTAGGTTAAAAGAAGGAATTACAGTTGGTTTTCCATTATTCATAAATGGCGTGGTTATCGTTCTTTCTTTTTGCTTCGTTACTCTAAATATACCAAATTGGTCAAAATATACACTTTGATTTTCTATTAACATTTCCGCAATTGTTTCTGTAAATGCCAAAGATAAATCTTTGTAAAACTCCTTGTTAAGTTGTGCAATTTTTATATTGCCCAAAGATAATACATGTCTACAATTGTTTCTTATGTTTTCACCTAGTCTATCTAAAAACTTATTTTTAGCATATCGCCTATTTATTTTTTCTTCTGGACTATCTTCTTCATTCTCTATATCTTCATTAATATCAAAATCTGTATCATTCATTTTCTATAATCACCTCTTTATGTATAAAATTTGTGTATATTCGTATTGTATCTTATCATAGTACTCATAATACATAAGCGTTTTATGAAAATATCCTGTTAAATATATCTCTTATGTCATTATTTTCTATTTTATATTCTCCAATGTTACTATAATCAACTTTTAATTTATAACTTATTCTCTTTCCAACAATCCTTCCATTCCATACAAAAGTTTGATCTCCATTAGGATGTATTCTTTTGATATAATCAAAAAGCTCTAACTCATCAAAACAAGTGCTTACATGTGGTTGTTGTATTCCAACCCAATTTGCAAAATCAGATTGACTGAAAGTAAATGTTCCATCTTTGTCGGCATGTGCTTTCGCAAATAATAAAATACCTAATGCACAAAGCTTGCTATTTTTCGTGCTAAATCTTAAATTTATTTCTTCTATATCTTTTTGACTAATATAAATATCTTGCTCAAATAGCGGACTATCATCTTCAATAGCCATTCTAATTATATCATTTACATTGTGTGAAATAAAAATGTTATTAACTTTACCCCACTCAAAAATCTTTTTTCTTATATCAATTGGCTCTAAGCCCGCTAAATGATAATATTTCGCGATTAAATAGCAAACCCTAAAAGTGCATTCGTTTTTTCTTAAACCATTTCCGAGAAAGATATGTTTCCACTTCTATTTTCTCGTTTATCATAATTAAAGTTTTCCTTTCTATAACGCTTGCCTAAATAACAATAAGTTCCCTCATCATCTCTTACTGGTAGCTCTATATCAATTGCCTTTATGTTTTCTACTATGCCATCACCCGCTACACGCCACATAAACTTTTTGTTCTTGGTTGGGTATTTTTCATAACATAGCGTTACTACAATGTTGGCTAACATTTTTCTATTAGGACAAACTGCTAAACATTTGTTTCGATAAATGTCATAATAATATTGCCAATCAATAGTAAATTCTTTTGCTTCACTATAACTCATTAATTCTTCATAATCTTCATAATTTTCTCTGTTTCTTATCTCTCTTTGTAAATCGACTAAATCTTTCATGTCTTTACAAAATTCTAAAAATATTTTTTCGACTAAACAAAATGTGTTAAAATCAATTCCCACTTCTTCATCTATCATTATATGCCAGTCAAAATCTTTATATGTTCTTACCCACTTGAAAGATTTCTCCCATTTCTCTATTTGCTTGCAAAGCCTATTCATGTTGCTTGGTGCATTGTTAAATTTGCTTTGCCTCATATAATATGGACTTGCATATTTCATAAAATATGGAAGTGGTTTGCTATATTTCGCTATGTGTCTTGGAATGTTATAAAATACTCCTGTCTTAGCAAAATCAATTGCTTTTCCATTGATTACGCTGAGTAAATTTACATATCCTTCATATTTTTTCTTTTGCTCTTCACTCTTTGGTGTTTTATTCAAAAAGCCAGTCGCACAATTTGATGTTTCTCCAATTAAGGAGTTCATAGTGCGCTTTACTAGAGCTAATCTGTTTTCTGGTGTATCTTCTTCATCCAATGAAGTTGCCTTATCTTCAATATCTATTACAATAGGCTTCTCTGGATGTACTCCTTTTTTCATTAGTGGCTCATTTATTACTAATACTAAATCTCCCTTTAGACTATATCTTAACCATGCTCTTTCGAGTTTAGGTTCATGGCACTTCGCAAATAGGAATTTCACCTATAAGCTACTCTACTCACTTCCACTATTTAGTGTGTTTTCGATAGTCGTTTAACGTTATAAAAGATGTTTCCATGTTTGATTGTGAACAATATTGCTAATTGTAGATTCTGGACTTTTGAAAAATCTTGATATTTTCGCTATGGAAAGATGTTCTATATTGTATAACCTTCTTATTTCTATAATATCTTTATCTTGAAAAGTTGCCCTACCATTTTTTATACCATCTCTTGCAACATATTGAGCTTCTGTATTATTTTCATAAGAATATTTAATATTATCTCTATGTGTTACCCACTCTAAATTGTCAACATGATTATTTTGTCTGTTAAAATCCTTATGATTAACTTCAAAATTCTCATAATCATTTGGTTTTGGTATAAAAGCTTCTGCTACAATCCTATGTACTCTAATAGGACATCGAGAAAATCCATCTTTACCAAGAGTAATCTTAATATATCCATCTTCATCTATTCTTGTTTTTAATAATCTTCCTCTTTTCCCAATAATTTTTCCATAACTACTAACTTTATATTCTTGTCCTTTAACAATTACCTCTTTCCATTCTTCTTTTTTCACAATCTCACCTTTCTTTTATCTTCGCACAGGATTGTCTTTTTACAAGAGTTTCCCTGTTAGCCAATTTTCTAATTATCATTTCCTATAATTCCTTGCGTAAAATTGACACCCTAGATTTCTAGGTTCACCATGTTTTATTTTCACATATTTCTATATGATACGACAGAGTTTTACTACAATATCGTAATCAGCCCCATTAAGCCTTTGCGGCGTAATGCTTTTGCAATTTATCATACAAATGTTATCAAGTCCACTAAAATATTTTTCTGCTACTTTATCTTTTACACCATTTAAAATTACATGTTCTGATGGACATATGTGTGGGTTTCTCTCAATCAAATACTCCCCCTCTAAAACACCATCCCTGTTTGTCGAATAAAATTCATCATAGGCTAAGAAGCCCTTAGGCTCTAGCCCTCCTGCTGCTTCCATAAACATTATCAAATCTGGTACTAGAAATTTAAAACAAGCGTTTATCCATAATTTTCCACATTTCATTTCATCTATGTATTTCTCCATTAGTGAAATTATGTAGTTTCGCACAGTAGAATCTTTTAATACTTCTGGGTTCTTTAATATGGCCGCAACATAATTGTTTAAAGGCTCATGACTATCTTCCATTAATCCTAGAAAACAATATGTGTGAATATCTTCCCCTTCAATTATTCGCGTTATCCAATCAAAGCTTTTGCGCGCTAATGAAGAAAAGTCAAAGTATGATAGGTCTAAATCTTGAAATATTTGATAGTTTCCCCTTGTGTAGGCAGGTTCTTCCTCTTTACTAAAATTCCATTTTGCTACTCCCACACAATGGTTGTATTTCTTAAATTTTTCCCAATAGTTCTCCCAATCACGATAGTCATTGTATTTTTTAAAATATTTTATGCCTTTATACATACTCTCACCCATGATAATCATTATGTCATCAACTGAGTGTTTTACTCCCCATACATCCGTTATCTCATTTATTCCTCTTTCATGATAAAATGATACATAGTCAACCTCATGCGTTACACCTTTGATATAAGGCAAACGCCATAGCACACTAGTTGGCTTGGTCTTACTATGTAAATATTCCTTTAAATAAGCCGTTATCAATGGATGGTGTATTCCACATCCATCAAATGCGTTTATTCTTATGTCGGTTGTTTTGTCACCAATCGCTTTTTGTTTCCAAACTATGTCTTTTCCCTCACTATTCTTAAATGTGCTTTCTTCATCATATACATATTTTATTTTTTGGTTTGGAATCGTGACAAAATAATCTGGCACAATTATTATCTTTGGATACCAATTCTCAATACAATGACAAGAACTAAACATTAAACCTCTATAAGCATAATATTTTGACAATACTGTCTTTTTAATTTCTATGTCCATGCTTATTCTTTGATTTAACTCGCCCACTATTTCCTCTGAAACAAAGCTACATATAAAATTTCTTGTCATACTTGCAGATCTTTCGCTTAATACAAAATGAATATTATTTATATAAAAACCATTCCTTATAATCTCACTTAATCCATTCTCTTTCGTTTTAGCACCTTTGCAATCTACAAAGATCACATATTTATTAAAATTACCATTATCTCCCGTTATTAGCCTTATTTGTCGAAATAGCATGTTGTCCTGTTGTTTAATGTAATATTTCTTTTCTTCTTTGCTACTTAACTCTAAATTAAATTCGTGCGAATATAAATCGCTAAAACTAAATTTCCTTACTGTATATAGTTTGGGTGCAAATATTTTATTCACCCCCTTTTCTATATTTCCAATAACTCATTTCTAGCCAAAAGTATTCTTTTTCTTCATCTTCTAATTCATCATAAAATTCACATTCTTCTTCTAACTCGCCATACTTTTGACATTGTTCGTACCAGATGCATCCTCTACATCTGCTTTCTTCCAACTCGCCTATCACTCTCCTTTTCTTCTTATAAAGATTCTTTATTTCTTTGATATATAAAATTATATCATATTTATTTTAATTTGTCAACACTTTATGTAAAATTTTTTAAAAAAAATATAAGGGAATCCTACTAATCAATTCCCTTATATTTCTTGGAGGTAAGAATATGAATAGTGCCAAATTTCTTTAGCACATCTATAATTTATCATATTTGTCAAAATATGTCAATAAATATTTTTCTACAATTATCTTGTTTACTATTGACAAGTTAAATCTTCTGTGTTATACTTGTTTCATACTAAGGAGGAAAATATGTTTGTTAGTGACCTTATTACACCAGACATAATTGATACATGGAATAGGGGCGACAATATCTTGATTCATGCTCATACTGGATCGCGGTAAAAGCTTCTTTGTCCTTAATCAATTGGCCGACTATTGTAAAAAACATAATATGAATATGCTTTTGTTCTCTAATAGAAATCCACTTAAAGAACAAAATTTGGCTCATGCACCTAAAAATGTTAAGTGCTATAATTATCAGTCTTTTGAAAAGTTTGGTCAAAAGGCTTTGTTTGCGAGCCTCTCTTATTATGATATTATATGCTTCGATGAATGTCACTACTTTTTTAAAGATTCTTCGTTTAATTATAATACTAGCATGGTTCTTGAATATGCTCTCGCCAAAACTAACCAAATTAAGATTTTTTCATCCGCTACTCCAGAGCCGCTATTCTATACTAATATTAAATTTAATTATACTTATAATATTAAACATGACTATAACGGCATAAAAGAAGTTGTCTTTTATTCCGACATCGGAACAATATGGGATAAAATAATCACCTCTAAAAAGAAAACTTTTTGCGTTATGAATGATATGAAAAGAGCTCAAAGCCTTTATGCTCAAACAAAAGATAATATTTCTCTTATTTGCTCGAAGTCTAATTCTCTTTTTAGAATATCCGATAAGGAAGCTCTTGACTTTATTATTAAGACCGAAATGCTACCAAATAAAATTGCGATTGCTACCACAGTCCTCGATAATGGTGTTAATCTTAAAGATCCAAAACTTACTAATGTGGTCATAGATGTGTCCGATCCGATTACTATTATTCAATCATTGGGTAGAAAACGTATTGAAAATGACACACAAATAACACTATATCTTAAAGTGCCTACCACTAACCAGATTCATAATCTGCGCTACTATATGCCACCTAGTGACAACCTAGCCGCACTTTGTATGCAAGCCTTTATGCAAAATCATTTCGAGGAAATTACTAAAAAAACTTTTATTGGCTATTGGTCTGAAATTTTCGCTAATAGTAAAATTACCGTGCTTGAAGGTTGTAAAGACCTCGCTAAATTTTTGAAGACTCACGTTAATAAGCCCGTTACCTCTCAAGAACTTTCAGAACTTATTTCAGAAATAGCCCCCACCGCTAGAATTACTTCCTTTAATAGGTTCTTCGCTAATCATAATCTTGACTTTTTCATCACCGCTAAACGTGTTAGAAAAGATAATAAACAAACTTCTCAATGGATCGTTAAAACTTCCAAAAGCTTCTTGCAAGAAAATATTCCACCACATCTTAAATACCAAGCTAAATTTAACGCCGTTAAAGATTTTTGTAAAACTCCTAAGTCCGCTAAAGAGATTCGTGACTTCTTGAAGATTTCTTCGCGCTATGTCACCACTACTTATATTATTAATCCCCTCCTTCAAAATGGCTCACTTGTTCCTCTCGATAAGGATAATTTACATTCACCAAATCAAAAATATGTCGTGCCACCAAACTAGCCCCGCTAGTGCCATTAACAAGTATCAAGTCTTGAAACCATTGTGCTTCAAGGCTTTCTTTTTACTTGTAAATGAGTGCAAGAAAAGTCGATTATTCTTCTAGCCTTAGAGCCGCTAAGTCTAGAAGGATTTTTTTTGAAAATTGACATTTTTTAAAAGGGCGCTAAAATTGACCTCAATCCGTTGCGAGAGTAAGTAAAAGTAACTTGTAAATGTGTGCAAGATAATTGTAGAAATTCCTATATATAGTACTATAATTTTATCTATTATTTAGCCCATGTTTTTATTGCACTTTTGTTCCACTTTCTTTTATTTTTCCATTCCCGCTTTCTTATTCTGAGAAAGCTTGGCAAAGCAGATTCACTTCGTTATTACTTTCGTAATAACTTGTGAAAACAACCTTTTTTTTTACAAAGATGCAAAAAAAAAGTTTAATCAAAAAAAAACATCTATCACTTTTAAAAAAGTGAATTTTTTCTTTATTTTATTAAACCAAAAGATAAAATTTTGTTTGGAAGTTTAAAATTTGAGATCGACTCACGAAATTTAAAATTTAAAGTCGACTCGCGAAATTTAAAATTTTTGATTCGACTCGTGAATGAAAGTGCTCTAGGGTGCAATTCGGGTTTACATAAAAAAATTTTTGTAAACCAGGGGCGGTTTTTTTGTTGTTATGTTAACTTATTTCAAAAATAAGTATATATAATTATGTTTAGATATACTTTTATAGCCTGTAAACCAAAAAAGGTTTACAGCTAGAATAATTCGGTTACTAACTAAAAAAATAAAATTTTTTTGATTTTTTTATAATCAGGTAACTAATAAAATCAAAAAAAATATTTTAATAAGACACCTAACAAAAAAATAAAAATAATCAGGCAACTAACAAAAAAAAATAATCAGGAGACTAACAAAAAGAGGTTAACATAATGTAAATAGCATAAAATCAGTAAAAAGTCAATAGAAAAAAGCAAAAAAAATATATAAAATTTTTGTAAAAACTATTGACAAGCTCAAAACCTTGCAGGAGTAGGAATTCAGAGCCTTAGCGCGAGGATCGATTTTAGCGCGTTTTTTTGTGTTGGTCTATGGTGTTATATAGCAAAAAACAAAAATCAATTAGCGGGCATTTTAGCGCGTTTTAGCGACATTTTAACAATTTGTTAATAACAGAGTAACGCCAAAAAAAGCGCGATTATGTAAACATTACAAAAATATTACAATTATATTACAATTGTATTATTTTATAAAAAACTATTGACCAATAACAAAAAACGCTATATAATAAAATCGTACTAAAAAACAAGTACAAAAAAATATAAAAAAATATATGGAGGTTTTATAATATGGAATATTTGAACGTATTACAATTTATTAAACAATTTGAAACAACGGAGGAATTACAACGAGTTGACATAATAAACGAGGTTGACATAAACAACGAGGACTTATACAATAGCAATTTTAATTATGTAAACGAAATGGAGGTATAAAAAAATGAATAAAATTATATTATATGTAGGCTTAAACGATAAAGAATTATGTAAACAAATTATTGAAACAGAAAAGGCGGTTGACATAATAACGCGCGATATGTTTTCATGCGGTATAGACGGCGCCACGATATCACGCGCGCGCGGTATATGGAACGGAAGCGAACCAGAAGTTACAATTATGTTAACTTTATGCGGAGTTGACATAAAAAAAGTTTATACATTATGTGAACTTTTAAAGGTTGACATAAACCAAGCTTGTATTATGGTAGAGGAATACAACGAGGTTAACATAAAATTTATTTAAGGGCATAAAGCCCTTTTTTTTATGCAATACAGGTTTACATAATAACTTAACGGCGCGTTATTTTGACTTTTAACGCGTTTTTTATGCTTTATAATATAATAATATTAAAATTATATAAAAGTCTATTACAAGTCAATTTAACGCGTTTTAAGTGTATTTTATAGAATAGCAACCGCCAAAAATACCAGAACAGCGCTTTTAGTTAACATAACGAGTAAACGTTTGTAATAAAATTGTAATAAAAAAATCTTGACTTTTAAGGCGCTTTATGGTATAATAAAAGGCGTTGTATGAATAAAAAAAGCAAGTAAAAAACAACGTAAAAATATTTTATAATATTGTTATTTTATCATATAAAAAAATAATATAATAATATTAAGTAGTAACTAACAGAATAAAAAAAACGGGCGCGTTATGTAAACTACAAAAAAATCATAATAAAAAACAAAAAACATATTGACAATTTAAAAATTTTGTGGTATAATTACATTATAAAATAAAGCAACAAAAAAACGACCAAAAAAACATATTTTAAAAATCAAAAAATATATTGACAAACTTTAAAAAATATGTTATAATTACATTATAAAATAAAGCACGTTGACAAGTAAAAAAAAAGATTTTTAAAAAACTTTCAAAAAAGTTATTGACAAGTTATAAAAATTATGTTATAATATAATCATAATAAAGCAACGCAACAAAAAAAGCAAAAAACAAAAAAATAAAAAAAACTTTTAAAAAACTATTGACAAGCTATAAAAATTATGTTATAATGTAATCATACAAAACAAAACAACCAAAACAAAAAAAATAAAAAAAGTTTAAAAAACATATTGACAAGTAGTAAAAAATATGTTATAATAAAATTAAGAAAAATCAAGGGAGGAATTATTATGAGTAATTTAGAATTTATTAGGGCGTTTGCAAGTGGTAAGAGTAGTGGAAATTATAGCAATTTGCACATTATAGGAAATAAACTATTGAATTATGAAACAGTTATTGCAGAAAGAATTAAGGGCGGAATCTCACTAAACATAAGAAAATATTCACGTACTACATCTATTATACAGAACTTAATAAAATGTAATACTAACGTAGTGGCTGAATTTATTGGAAAACCCGCAAATTTCTAGTACTAAACGAAATTTTTGGAATTGTAAAATCACTAGGGAAATATTATGTAAATAATTGAAAATAGGGGAGGAATATATTATGTTTGAAATTTACAAAAAAGTTGAAAATTTAGTTGAATTATGGAATAAATTGGAAAAGGAAAAGCAATTTAACAGAAAAGTTGACATAAATTTGGAGTTAAGAAAAAAGCTAGAAGAGGCAAAAAATCAAGGCGTAAAATTTATTGATAATTGGCAGTCATGGAATTATAAAAATTATGAGGTAATAGAGGTAAAAGATATTTATGTAAACGAGGTAAAATTAGCGACTAGATTATGTTATGTTTTAAAAAATCATGAATTAAGATATATTTTAGTATAGGGGAGGAATTGAAAATGTTGGAATATGACGATATGATAATAGGTTATAAAGACAATGTTATAAAAAAAATAAGGGAAAATTTGGCGGAAATGATACAAAATAATGAAATTGAAAATGAGGAAATTGGAGAAGTAGGAAAATTATTGAAAAATATTGAAGAAAATGCGCTAGGACATAAGTTAATAATATTTAAAGAGCATATTATGGGAGGTTATTATTGGACTTATGCAGATATAAGAGAGGACGAAGATGAAGAACTACATTTTGCAGAATAATAATTTTAAAATTATGTAAACACAAAATGAAATCTAAAAATATGGTGGTAAAATTAAAAAAAAATAGAAATTGTAAAATAATTTTAAAAAAGCTATTGACAAAATTGAAATTTTGTGGTATAATCATAACATAAGGAGTTGAGAAAATGAAATCAAATAACAAAAGACCAAATTATAGTTTAAATTATAGTTTTACGAGTTACACGGAAATAATTGAATATTTTATGAATAAAAATAAAGAGGAGGAATAAAATATGAGTTATGCAGAAGAAATAGCACAAACAATAAAAGTTGAAAATATGAAAAAAAATATAATGCAAAAATTAAATAGTGAGCAAAAAGAGAAATTTGAAAATGCAATATTGGAATATGATTATTTGCAAAATGAAGGCGTTATATGGCGTACAAGAGAAGAATTGATAACAAGTTGTTATGGAGAAGAATATGTAAATAAAGAATTGAAAAAAGCACTTGCAGAATATATTATAGAATTGAATAAAATTTATTATGGTAATCAATTGTTATGGAATGATAACTCGGTTGAATTATCAAAAACAATACTTTTAATAGGGCAATATGAACAAGAATTTGAAAAAAAATAAAATCTAAAAAAGTTTTATCAAAACTATTGACAATTTTGAAAAGTTATGATATAATAAAGACATAATAAGAAACAAGGAGGAAACGAAATGAAATATTTTGAAAATGTTGAAACATTAGAAGAGTTAAAAAAAGAATATAAAAAAGTGGTATTTATGCTACACCCAGACAGAAACAAGGACAGAGATACCACAAAAGATTTTCAAGAAATGCAAAATGAATATGATAAGAAATTTAGCGAGGTAAAAGATTATAGAAAAAATAAAGATAATGTAAAATACTACAAGGTATGCAATGAAACACCAGATATATTCAAGAACATAATTGAAAAGATAATACATTTTGACAATGTTACAATTGAAATAATTGGCGAGTGGTTATGGATAAGTGGCGAAACAAAAAGCTATGCAGAAATTTTAAAATCTCTAAAATTTAGGTGGTCGCCAAACAAGTTGGCATGGTATTATCATGAGGGCGGTTACAAAAAAAGAGGTAAAAAGAAATTAAACATGGCAGAATTAAGAGCTTTATGGCGGAAATGAAACAATAGAAAATGATCCTTATGTAAAGTTAGAGGCATAATAAAGGGGCATAACGCCCCTTCCTTCCTATAAAATACATAAGTGAAATATAATAAAATCTAAAATGGAGGTATTAAAAAATGTTTGAACCTTATGCGTATAAAGTAGAAAAAGAAATGTATAAGAATATCAAGGAAAAAAATCTAACAAAAGAGGACTTTATAAAAGATAATAAAATCAATAGACTAGGCGCATTATTATATGAAGATATCAAAAAAGAATATAATGATTTTAGTTTTAGTCAATACCTTGCATGGACTTATGATAGTATTATGGAATTTACAAGCTTTTATGAAGATTAACATAAAGGAGGAATTATTTATGGAAATTTATGAAATTTTTTTAATAATATTTTTGATTATAACCACATTTATAATAAGCATAATTATTATGTTAATATTTGATTCAATTGAAGAAAATAATAAAAAAAGAATAGAATATAACAGAAAATGTAGAGAATTTGAGCTTGAAAAAATGATAGAAGAAGCAGAAGAGGAACGTGAAATTTTTAAAAATTTAAAAGAAATTTTTGATAAATATGGATTTTGGAACATATAAAAATATTGCAGAATTGAAATTTTACAAAAGCTAAAATCAAAAACGAAATAGAGCCACGAGATTTAATTATAAGGCAATTTTAATTTATAGGTATATAAGAATATAGGTTAAAACAGAAAATCAAAAATAGGCATGATTTTGTTTGAATAGGAGGCACAAAATGAATATATATTATATTGAGTATAGAGATAGTATAGTATTTTATAGTATGGAAAATGATAATAAATTTATAATGTATAAAAACAAGTACACCAAAAAGCAATTTAATAAAATCAAGCACAAATATAATTTTATAAATTTATTAAAAAACTATTGACAAGAAATTAAAAGTGTGGTATAATATTATTAGAAAATAAAAAGGAGGTTAAAACATGGACTTTTATGGAAATAGCGAAATGGAATATTATGGTACTTATAAAATGAATAATGGAACATTTTTTAAGGTTTACAAAAATGGAAATAAAATGTTTGACCAAAACGGAATTGAAATAACAGAAGAAGAATTGAAGAATTATAGTAAACTAGATTAAAAGGAGGAAATGAAAATGGAAAAAATCAAGGTAGAAAGAGAAGAGGAAATTAAAATTTGTCCTATATGTAAAAAGGAATTTAGAGGCATGGGCGCAATAAGTAGAAAAGATAATGAAACAGAAATTTGTAGTGAGTGTGGAACAAATGAGGCACTAGCAGAATTTTTTGGTAGCTTTTAGGAGGTTAAAAATATGAATATATATAAAGAAATTGAGCAAACAATTTTTGATTATGAAACATATATTACAGATATTATGATAGAGATTTATAAAAAGCATGGCAGTTTTAGTCGCTTGGAAAATCAAGAGGTTGAAGAGGCACACCAAAAATGGTTGAAATTGAAATCATTAAGAAATGAAATCGCAAAAATTAGAAATGAATTGCAAGTTAAAATGTTGGAAACAGAAGAAATTGTAAAAAGTATTAAATAAACTATTGACAATTTTTGAAAAGTATGTTATAATAATATTAGAAAATCAAAAAGGAGGAAACATTATGAGAGATAATTGTTTGAATATTGAAGAGGTAAAGGAAATTAAAAACAGAATTGATTTTATTTTGAATTTAATGGAACATTATGGAAAAGAGGAAATTAAATTAGCTTGTAATACTTATGGTATAAATAGTGATTATATATCAATTGCAAGTAGAGGATTTTTGGAAATGCCTCATGAATTTACAATGAATATAGAAGAGGGAAATTATGTAAACTATGCAGAATCAGAAAATGTTGATAATAGAATTTTTTATAATGATTTAGAATTAGACTATCCAAAAACACTAGCCAGTTTAGGTTTGTTTGAAGAAGAATAACACGAAATTTTGAATAAAAATAAATTGTAAAAAAGTTTTGAAAATCTATTGACAAATTTTGAAAAGTGTGATATAATATAATCATAATAAAAGAGAAGAGGAGAGAAGATAGTGGAGATTAGAGAATTGAGATTAAAAAGTGTAACAAATAATGGTAATTGTTTAGGCGCGACATTTTGTTTAAATAGTTTAGAAATAGAGATAACATATTACATTAAATTTAATCAAGAATATATGCTATTTAAAGTCGCTAAAAACGAATTTAAAACACTTAATTTTGAGAACCTAAAAGAATATCTAACAATGTTTTTTAATCTAACAGACAAGGAAATAAAGTTAATCACACTAGCTATTGAGGGCGGTTGCAAACAAGCAATGAAAAAAATCAAAAAGTACAATGAAGAACTAAACAATGTTTTATATAATGAGTTAAATGATTAAAAATTTTTATAAAAACTATTGACAAACTTACAAAAATATGGTATAATATAATCAATAAAAGAAAACAAGGAGTGAAGATTATGAGATATTTTGTAGATAAAAAAGAAATCACAAAAGAAGAGGCAGAAGAAATTGAGAAAAGAAATAGCGAGATTTTAGAACATGGAAACATTGAAGAGTGGGCAGATATAAAACTAGTTTTGGTATTAAAAGATGATTTAAAGAGTTTTGCAAGAGATTAAAGGAGGAAAATCATGAATAAAAATATGGTAAAAGAAATAATTATACAAGATAGTGAAAGAGATTATAGTAATGGCAGACTTTATACAGAAATGATAATGTTTAATGAGCCAGTTGATTTTAGTGAAATATCAAAAACAATAGATAAATTAAGGGCGCAATGGTATAATGGCGAAATTGAAGAGCTTTATATAGAAATCATGGAGGCATTAAAAAAGTTTGGAGAATATAAAACAATAGATTTAGAACAATATCCATATACAATTTTATATTAAAATTTTGTAAAAACTATTGACAAATAGTAAAAAGTATGATATAATGTAATCATAGTAAAGGAGAAGAAAAATATGGAAAAATATTTAGAACATTTAAAAAGTGAAAAAGAAAATTGCAAACAACATATTATAGACATAGTAAACGAACAGAATGGTTTTAGATTTAGTAGTATGAATTTACAATTTGCAATAAATAGATTAAAAGAAATTGAGGCAATTGAAGAGTTTATTGAGAGTGAAGATTTTAAAATGTTAAAATAAAATGGAGGAAAATTGACATGGAAATCAGTAGAGATTTAGAAAAATTTGATATTAAAAATTTTATACCAAAAGTAACATTAGTTTACAAAAATAATCATGAATATATTGCAAAAGTTTATGATAAAACAACATTAAATTGTTTAGGATGGTTGCATATAAATAAGTTTTTGGGAAAACCTAGCAACGATCCAAAAGATTCATGGTGGCTAGAATTGTTTGAAGATAGCATTGAATATAGCGAGGAAATCTATAAGAAATCAGTTGAAATTGCACTACCAATTGCAAATGAACAAATCAAGATATTAGAAGAGGAGGGAACTCTATAATGGAAGAATTGGAAATCAATAAGGTATTTAATAGCGCAAAAGAAATGGAAGAGTACGCACAAAAATTAAGTGAAGAGTATATTGTATTTATGGTTGAAAATTATCCGCAAGTTATAGGAGAGCCAGAAATTTATGGAATAAAATCAATAATACATTTTGGAAAAAGATAAAAATATTTTTAAAAATCTATTGACAAACATTGAAAAATATGATATAATATAATCATAGTAAAGGAGAGAAGAAAATGAATAGAATAAAAGATATCTATAATGAAAATAGTTACTTACAAATTGAAATATGCGACAATAAAGATTATTTTAGCGGACTTATAGAAATACAAATGGATGGTTATGGAGTAGACCATGCAATTGAAGAGGCAACATATCAATTGAAATATGATTATAAAATTGAAATTGAAACAGAAGATATAAACAAAATTAAAAAGATATATCATGATTATTTTAATTAAAGGAGGAATAAAATATGGAAATTAAAAGTTTTATTAAAAAATGGTATAACAAGGAAATTGAAGATTATGGCGGTTACACTTCGCCAGAATATGAGGAGTTTCAAAAAGAATATAGAAACGCGTTAAGAACATTATGTAAACAAAACAATTGGACTTTACATAGTTTTCATAAAAATCATTATGAGTTTTCTTGTGTATTAAAAAGCAACATAACAAATCAGTTTGAATATTTTTCAATTAGCGATGTTAGATTTTGGAAAAATGAGTGGGCGGATAATATTTTATATAGAACAATGGAACACGAAAAAGATTGGACTAGTGGCGCAAATCAGTATTGTAAACTAGCAGATTTTGGAAATGTTTTAGCGCGACTAAATGAAAATTAAAATATTTTCAAAAAACTATTGACAAATGTTAAAAAGTATGTTATAATATAATCATAATAAAACAAGGAGGAATTAAATATGAGTTATGAATTATTAAAAAGGTTATCATTAAATGAAAAGAAAAACAAAATTACATTGAGTACAGATAGTAACAATGTATATCCAAAAGATTATAGAGCATGGGAGTTTTGTAACTCTAATAAAGAGCAATACAAGAACTATACTTTTGATGACAAATTAAAAGCTTTAATGTCTTGTATTTTAAGTGGCGACTTACAAGTTTGCGCGTTAAATGATAGCACTACAAAAATTTTATATGCAGACAACAGAATGCAAAAATATATGAAATTACATAATCTTGATGGTTATGATATGTATTGTAACAGAGAAAAATATCAAAAAGAATATACAGATTTATTTAATATATTTAAAAATAGCATTTTTGAAAATGATAAAGGTGTTTATGTTTTAAAAGTTGGAAATAACGATAATTATATAACTTGTAAAGGAAAATGGAAAAGAGGTTACATAAGTGGTTTATATTATGGAGAGGGCAAGGAAAGAGCAATGAAATTTAATAGACAATTAGCGGAGTTAATTAAAGACCAATATACAAGCCATGAGATAAGTATTGAGTTAGCATAAAAGACACACGAGGATGCCCTAGAATTGATTTTCTAGCATAAAGGCATATAGTTATATACCTATAAAATAAAATCGATCCTAGCCATGCTTTTGTTTGCTAAAAAATAATTTAAAAAAGTTTAATAAAACTATTGACAAACGCTAAAAAATGTGTTATAATATAATTAGAAAATAGAAAAGGAGAGATAAACATGATAAAATGTTTTATTATTCAAAAAGGCAAACAGAAATATTTAGACATGATAAAGTTTCATAAAGAAGATTTTGAAACGCCAAAACAAGTTGTTAAATATTTAAAAGCAAGGTACGGAATTGGAGAATATTATTTAGAAAATTGCAAGAAGATTTTTGGAGAAGAGGAAATTACACTTGTAATAGAACAAAAAGAGGCAAGATATTGGAATAATTTATGTAGCAAAAATTTTTAAAAAAGTTTCAAAAACTTATTGACAAACATAAAAAAGTATGGTATAATATAGACATACCAAAAAGAAAAGGAGAAAAGAATATGAAAAAAGAAAATGAAATAGTTAAGGTATTAAATGAAACATGGTTAGAGTTACAAGATAACAGATTTATGTGTTATACAATAAAAGAGTTAGCTTATGAAATTGCTTATAGAATAGGCACAAAATTAGAAGATAATTTTGAAACAACAATAATGTATAGATATTATAATGGCAAAAACAAAATTATTTTTCCGCTAACTGAAATCAATAATAAAACACTTTTCTTTGCATTTGACATAATTATTAGTACTGGTATGTTTGGAGATGTTGTAGAATTTGTAAGAAATGGAAAACTAACTTATAAATTACCAAAAACATATAAATATATTGATGATGTTTTTGAAGATGAAGAAGAGGAGGCTATATAATTATGGAAACTAAAATTAAAGAGTGGTATATGAAAGAATATGAAACTGATGAAATAGGCGAAACATTAAATGAAGAATCAACATTTGAAGATTTGTATGAGGCGCTAGATAATCATGAAGATGTTTATGATATTTTAGGCGGAGATGCAGATAGCATAGTTAGAGAAAGATGTTTTGGAAAATTGGCAGAAATTATGCAAGTTGACTACGATTATATTTATGAGCAATGGTTAAGTTAAAGGAGGAAAATATGAGTAAGATGGACAAAATGTATAAAAAGTTTAGCGAGTTTTGTGAAAATGAGCAAGATAAAGAGGCAATAGAATTTTATCAAAAAGAGCTTTTAAAAAAATATGGAACAAATGCAAGATGTCCTCATTGCGATAGATATTTATTAAAAAGTGATTTAAAAGAATATACTTATGTATGTTTATTTTGCAATGAAAATTTTTATAAATTTGAGGGGGTAATATAATGAAAGTTTGGGTAGTTTGGGAAAGAACAAGAGATGAGTTAGATTGGGATGATGATTTTACAATATATGAAACAAAAGAAAAAGCAATGGAATATTTGAAAGAGAGAAATAAAGTTTTATTTAGAAACTATGATGTTGAATATTGGCGTGAAAGAGAACCAGAAGATACATATTATAAAGAAGATGAGTTTGGAGTTGAATATAATGATAATGGTGGTGGTTATAGTTTAGGTTTGCATGAAATGGAGGTATTGTAAATGAAAAGAAAATATAATTTAACATTTGAATTTTTTGATACATTTGAACAAGCTTATAAATTTAAAGATATTATTCTTAATAGAGCAAACGAATATTATAAACAAAAAATTGCTAAAAAGATATCTATATTACCTTGGGAAAGTCATGATAAAACAGAACATAAAATTATAATGTGGTATTATGCTTAATTGAAATTTTCCAAAATGGAAATTTAGAATTAGAAAATATTATATAAAGTTGATAAAGGAGAGATAAAATATGGAAAGCAAGTGGTATGTTAGACTTGGATTGACTATTCTTTATTTTGGATGTGGAATAAGTTGTTTAAGAAATAATGATATATTTTTAGGTGCATTTTACATGATATGTGTGGGGAATAGTATAGCAAAAATTTTTGATATAATTAAAAGGGAAGTAGATGAAGAAGATAAATAAGACCAAAAAATATTTTAGAAGAAAATTAAAAAACTTTTATCAAACCTATTGACAAATTGTGAAAAATATGTTATAATATGTATAGAAAATAAATAAGGAGTGAAGAATATGAGTATTAAAAAAGAAAAAATTGAAGAACTAATTGAAAATTTACAAGGTTTATTAGATACAATGGAAGAGTATGAGGTAGAGGAAATTGAACTAAAATGTAATACTTATGGAATAGGCAGTAACTTTATATCATTTGGAAATAAAGGTTATTTAGAAATTAGAGATGATTATAGTTATAAGTTTGAAGAGGAGGAATAAAATATGAATAAATATATGAAATGGAAAAATGAAAGACAAGAAGAATTTAATAAATTACCTATTAAATTTGCTTTTAGCGATAAACAATTTAAAGAGAGTATGGAACAATTAGGCTTACATGAAACTGAAACAGATAAAGTATTTTCAATTGGTGATGGTGGTTTTATGAAAAAAGAAGATAAACCACTATTAGACAAGTTTATTGCAGAAGATAATTTTGAGGAACTAAAACAAGATAAAGAATTTTTTATTGATATGCTAGTTTATGAACTTGGAAATCATGAATATAGTTATACAAGAGATTTAGAAGATACCTTGGATGCTTGTGATATTACACAAGAGCAATTAGAAAATGATGAGAGAATCAGAGAATATTTTAACGAAGGTTTAGATAAGTTTAAAAGACTAGAAAAGCTAGATGAATATGAAGAGGAGGAATAGTTATGGAATATAAAGAAAAATATATAAAGTATTTTGATCATCATAGTGGGAACTTTTGTATTCCAGTTGAAGATTTTACAAGCGAGGTGCAAAAAGACACTTTTGAATTTTTAAAAGAAAAAAGATATAGTTACGCTTTATGTTATTTAAGTGAAGAAGATGGCTATGATAGTGATTTTTATTGTGTAACTTGTACTTGGAAATAATTTAAAAAATTTTCAATAAAACTATTGACAAATATTTAAAAATGTGGTATAATATAAGTATAGAAAGGAGAAAGGAAATGGATATTATAAATGTAAAAGAAATAACCAAAATTGGTACAAGTATGGATGATAGTGAAGATGAGCTTTATATGGTAAGGGCGGAAATAGGGGAAGAAGAAATTTTTGGAGAGATTACACAATTGTATACAATGGAAAAAATCAAAAGTGTTTGTCCTCATGATTGGAAATTTAATGATATCAAGTTGGAAATTGCTTGTTCTGTACTTATAGGGGATGATTTTAAAAGATTAAGAAATTTACCACCATTAAGTGAAACACCAAAGCTATTACAAAAAATTTATAAAGAATTAAAGGAAACCGATAGTGGTATGTTGTTTATTGAAGAAGATAATTGGGAAGAAGATTATGAAGAGTTTAATGAATCAGATATTGAAGAACTAAAAAAGCAAGTTGAAAAGTATGGCTTGGAAAATGTATTAGCTTTTGAAGAAGAAGAGTGTAAGATAATGGCATATATTGGTTTATTAGAAAGTTTTATTGATGATGTTGTTGAATAGGAGGAAAATTATGGGAGAAAGATTAAATGTTGAAATTGTTAAAGGAGAAAAGGTTTTAGCAAATGCTTATTATCATTGGAGTGGTTTTACACGTACCGCCATGGAAACAACAAACACAATTTTAAAGGCATATAGTAGAATAAAAACAAACGTGGCTAGAAGTAAATCAAGCAACAAAGATTTATTATTCGCTATTAGATTATTGGAAACAACGGGTGCAGGAATAGATTTTAAAAATAAAGAAAATGATTTTGTTTGTGAGATTGGTAAAGAGTTTAAATGTATGCAAGATAGAAATGAAGGAATTATTGGAGTTACAAAAGAAGATATAGCAGAAACTAGAAGATATGAAGATGAAAGAGTTACAATTGATATTGAATCAGAAGAAGTAAATTTTGAGGCATTTATGAACTATGATGAAGAAGAAATTCAAGAGCTATTAGAAGATTATGACAAAGATAAAAGAAAAATAGGAAAAATAAATGTTGATAATTATCAATTAACTTTTGAACAATGTTTTGAATTAGAAAAGACATTAAATGAATTAGCTAAAAATGATACCTATTGTGTTTATAATAGTGCGACTAATGAATATTTATGGTTTGTAGAATAGGAGGCTAAAAATGAATAAATGGAAAATGCAAAAAGAAATTAGAAATGCAGAAATAGAACAAAGAGAACTTTTAAAAGGCAAAGAGGTTACATTACAAGTTGATAAAATAAATAATGAATTTAGATATGGTTTGTTTTATAATAATATGCTTTATTTTCTTACAAGAGATAAGCATCAAATGTGGAACTATCTTTATTTTCTAGGGGTTAAAGTTACAAGTATAAAACATATTAACTATGATTTAGCAGAAAATGATATAGCCTTTTAATAAAATTTTAGAAATCCTAAAAAAAATTTATTAAAACTATTGACAAAGTTAGAAATGTGTGATATAATATAAGTGTAAAAAGAAAGGAGAAAAGATTATGGATTATGAAAAAATAATGGAAGATTTAGAAAAGAAAGCACAAGAGGTTGAGGTAAATGTTTTAATTGTAGGAGATTTTTTAGAACAAGATTTTGATGAAGATGAAATTGAAGATTTTGAGTGTAGTGGTTATGGCAAAGTTAAAAATTGGGAAGATTTAGGTGCAAAAGAAAAATATGATTTATTACAATTTGTAAAAGAAATGATTAACTTTTGTTCAATTGATTATTGGTATATGTGCAGACAAGCAATTATAGAACAAAATGCAATATTAAATGGCACAATAGATAAAGATGAATTTATTAGAAATGTAAGAGATATAGCAGAAAGTTGTTATGATTAGGAGGTAAAAAATATGTCATGTTTTATTTTAAGTAACAAAAATTTTGAATATCTAAAAGAAAAAATAACTTATTATTTGTTAGAAAAAAGATGTTGTAATGGGTTAGATAAAATAGCGGAAGATGTAAGAATTGGAAATTTTGATAAAATCAAGGCTTATGTTTGTAGCGAGGTTAATAAGTTGCATAGCTTAAATTACAAGGCATATAATAAAAGATATGGAACAAAAGAAAAGCTAAAAGTTTATTCATGTGATAGAATTGATAAACCACTTTTAAATAATATCTCGCTAACTGATAGGGAAAAAATGCAAACATTCTTTTTATTAGGTTGTACGGAATATCAAATTATGGAGTTAGATAAATGGGATAAAAGATTTTTAAGAGCAATTAAAGAAATGTTGGCTAATGATTTAGCTTATATGTTTATTGACAATTACAATGATAATTTTAAGAGAGATGATCCAAACCGAATTGTATGGGGTTTGTAAATTGAAATGGGGGTAAATTATGATATCTAAAATAGATAAACTATTTAAAGAAATTGGTTATACAAAGAAAATGAAAAATGATGCAAAAATAAAACTTACAATGGATGTATATGAAAACAAAAACAAAGAACGAATTGAGTTTTGGGCATCTACCAATATAACCATAAGAAAGAAATATTGTATTTTAACTGTGCAAGAAATAAAAGCACTATATAAAAAGTGTGAAGAAAAAGGTTGGCTAGAATAAAAAAAAATTACAAAAACTATTGACAAACTACAAAAAGTGTGGTATAATGTATATAGAAAATAAGAAAGGAGAAAAGAATATGAGTGAGTGGATTAAAGTAAAAGACAACAGACCAATAGTAATTAGGAGTACAGATGACCATACAGAGATAACAAGATGTTGGGGAGTTAATATTGCAAAAGATTTAATAGAAAGCTTTGAAAAAGAAGATAAAGAAAAAGGATGGTACACGCCAAACTTTTATGAAATCTTCAATGATAGAACAAAACAAATTGTTGAATAAAGGAGGTTTGATAATATGCAAAATAATTGTTTACAACATTATATAGAAGTAACAAGTGATACTATATATGTAGAAGAAGAATTTAAAAAGAAGTATAATTTATCTTTTGGAGAAATAGCCGAGCTGGCAAAATTACTAATAACACCAAATAATTATATTATTACGACTAGCACCAATGTTTTTAATTGTGCAAAAGATTTGGGTTATAAGGTAAAAGAAAAAAGATATAACTACAAAATCTATAATAAGAGGAAACATAAATGATTTTAGATAAGGAACAATTAAAACAATTTACATGAGGAGGAATAAAAATGAAAACTAAAAAAGAGATTAGGAAAATTTTACAAGATAATAATTTTGGAATATTAAGTGAAGATAGAGAGGCAATTGAATTTGGGCAATACACACCATGTGGAGAAGATTGGTATGAGAGATTAGATTGGAGTAGCGCGGAAAAGTTTGTTGAAGATTTAAGAAGAAGAGTTAATGATTTTGATATTGATGAAGAGGTTGAAATTTGGATACCTATGAGAGGTACGAGAGGTGTTCCAGAAAAAATTACAGACCTTATTGAAGATGCTACATGGAAATTAGAAAAATTAGAGGCAGTATTTAAAGAGTTAATTTAAAATTTTTCAAAAAAACTATTGACAAATAATAGAACTTATGTTATAATATAAGTATAATAAAGAAAAGGAGAGAAGAATATGATTATTAAAGTAAAGAATTTTAATGATGCAATTAAAAATGTAAGCAATGCAATTAGTAAGGATAAGAACAGACCTATGTTTTGTGGTATTCATTTTAGAACAGATGATACTAGAAGAGAACTAATTTTAGAGGCAACAAATGGATATGTGCTAAATACTAGTAGAATACCAATAGAAGAAGATTTTTTTGATATTGACATGGTTATTAAAGATGTAACAAAGGTTGCTACTGATAAACCAATTGTAGAAATCACAAAAGTAGAAAAGGGATTACAAATTGGAAATACTATCTATGAGATAATTGAGGGGCAATTTTTAGATACCAAAGAAGTCTTAAAGGGAAATAGAACATTTAGAGTTGGAGTTAATCCAAAGTATTTAGAAATGGCAATTAAAGATTTGAAATTTAAGACCATAAGAAAAGATGAATATCCAATTGTTTTAGAATTTGATATCTCAAATTACGATGAAGATAGAGGTTCTACAAGCGCTTTTACAATTAGAAGTGAAATGGGTTCATTAGAAGTAAAAAGTGAAAATATGGTTTTGCCAGTTAGATTAAATTAAATATAGGAGGAGAGATTATGTTTAGAAGTGATTTTGATATTAAACCACTTGTGGGAGATTTTGAGAATTGGAATCAAGAGGCTTATGTGGACACTAAAATTATAAATGACTATGTTAATAGTATGCACTTTACATTAAAGCATTTGGAAAGCATGGACAATCCAGAAGATATGTTGATGTTTAGAGAGGATTGCCAAGCAGAACTTGAAAATTATTATGAATTAATTTAAAAACTATTTACAAACAATAAAAAATATAATATAATAGGAGGTAGAAAAATGAAATCAAATCATTATTTAATAATTGATAGTCAAGAGGGGTATTATGATGCCTATTTGTTCAATGAAGAAGTGGACATTGATGAGCTTGATGAATTTGTAAGATATTATAAGAAAAGAGCAGTTGACAATATTGGAAATTCATGTTGGAATTTAGAAGATTTAGAACAAGAGATAAGAAAATTTTATAATGTTAAAGAAGTAATTGGTTTTGAAAGCGAGTTTAACACAACCGAAATAAATGAGTTATAAACTTATATGGGTTCTATATAAAAATGCGTTAAAACTTTATAAGGTTACAAGTAAAGAAAAAATGAAAAATTGCACAAAATTTGTGTCCTAAAAGCCTTGTGGCACAAGGGTTTCAAAAAGGTAAATTTTGATAAAAAAGGGGTGATAATATGACCATAAAACATTTACAAGCTATTATGAAATTATTGGGAACTGAAATTAAAGTTGCAAAAGTAATTGATTTAGTTGAAAATTTTGATTTGGTAATTACAAAAGAAAAGGTTAGTTTAATAAGTGCAGAAGGTATTAAAGAAATTGATTTAGAAACTATGAAAGAAAATTTTATTAAGGAGGTTGAATAATGAGTGGTTTTGAAATAATAAGTGTAATTTTTATGATGGTAGTATTAGTATATATGTATTTAGATTTTAGATACAAGGATGCACTAGCCAATGCAACAGATGCAATTATAAAAAAGCTTGGAATTACACCAGAAGAAATAGATAAAGCAAGGAGGAGATAAAATTGAGATTATGGCATTATAAGTTATTACCTGTTTTGCCTGATAAATTTATTATAGCAGAATGGCGCGAGTGTATTGCAATAAAAAGACAATGGGAAAAAGGTACATTGAAACACAGGTTAGTTAGTTATGTTGAAAAGTATGATAAAGATATGTTTGGTTGGTATGTATATAATGTTAGACTAGAATTGATTAAAAGAAAAATTAAATTTCAAGAAAAATTGTTTAGTGAAATTTTGGAATTTTGTAAAGATAGTGATAATCACAGTTGTTATCCAGAACACAATGATAGATATTTAAGGCAATGCTACTATAATTTACAAGAAAAATATGATAGAGGAATTATAACAAGTGCAGAATATAATTTGATAAACAAAACAATAGGTGGAAAAATTGACAATTAGAAAGGAGAAAGGCTTTGAGAGATATAAAAAAGATTAAGGAAACATTTAAAAATTGTGGCTATTTAAAAAACACCAAAACAACGCTAGAAGATGGTACAGATACTACTCTAATAAATTACTTAACAAGTGAGTTAGAAATTCCAGTTAAGAATAGAACAAAAAGATGGATCGATACTTGTTTAGTGGGTGTTTGGGGAAATAAAAAGGTCAAATGTTTAGGGAAAAGTGATAAAATTTTTGAAATCCTAAACTCAATAATGGAAAAAATATAATAATTTTGAAAAGAATAAAAGGAGGAATAAGAATATGGGAACAAGAGGTTTATATGGTTTTAGAAAAAATGGAGTTGATAAAGTAACTTACAATCATTATGATAGTTATCCAGAATATTTAGGTAGGAATATTTTAGAATTTATTAGAAATCATGGGGAAAAATTAAATTCAATATTTGATAATATTATTATGGTTAATGAAGATGATATACCTACAAAAGAACAAATTGAAGAGTGCAAAGAATATTGTGATACTAATGTGAGTAAACAAACAGAAGAAGAGTGGTATTGTTTATTACACAAAACACAAGGAGATTTAGAGCCTTATATAAATGGATTGAAATATATGACAGATAGTCATGAATTTATTCTTGATAGTTTGTTTTGCGAGTATGCTTACATTATCAACCTAGATACAAATAAACTTGAATTTTGGGTTGGTTTCCAAAAGAAACCAGATGAAACAAATCGCTATGGAATTGAAATGTATGACAATTATTATCCTTGTAAGTTAATAAAAGAATATGATTTAGATATGATTATGAATAATCAAGAACTTGAAATTGACTATTTTGTTGAAGATATGGAAGAGGAGGCAAAAGAAGATGAATAATGAAAAGATTTTAGCGGAAGTTGAAGAAAGATTAAATTTATTAAAGATGCATCCAAATGTTTTTGATGATTATAAAAAAGGTGTGCTAAACTATACGGATATAAATGGTGGCTTGTATTGGCTTGATAAAGAAAAGAATCATGATGTTTTTGATAAAATTAAAATGCTAAAAGAAGATATTGGTGTTGAAGTTTATCATGCTATTCGTACTCTTTATAAAGTTGATAAAGATATCATGGAAATGTGGTCGCTATTATATGTTGGAGATGAAGAAGATTGGGAACAAGATAAAGAGGCTATCAAGGATAACATTACTTATGCTTATGTTTATAATAGTTTTGATGACTATTTATCCGAGTTTGGTTCAATTGGAATTAGACCAATTTTCGGTGGTGTAATGAGAGCTAGTTAAAAAATATCTTGACAAATTTTTATAAGTTTGATATAATTGATAAACAGAAAGGAGGTTAATATGACAAAAGAAGAACGAAAAATATATGCAAAGACATATTATCAAAAGCATAAAAGAGAAATACTTGAAAATGCAAAAGAAAGATATAAAAATGATGAAAATTATCGCGAAACAATAAAAGACCAAGCAAGGCGTTATAAACAAGAAAATAAAGAAGAAGTTGCAAAGAAAATGAAAGCTTATCAATTGTCCAGAAAAACATTTTTCAAAGAATATAACGCGAACTACTATGAGAAAAACAAAACTAGAATTAACACAAGAAGAAATAATATAAGAAGAGGAGAAAAAGTAATGGTACAAGATTAGAAAGAGAGGGAATTGAAATGAGATACAAAAAAATTATTTGTAAATATTGTCATAAACCCGCTATTGTTTCTACTTTGCGAAAAGCCGAATATTGCGACAATTGTAAAGATTTGGCTCATAATGAGGTGGCAAGAATTTGCTATAATAAAAATGTATCTTCTAAAAAAATGGAAGTTAAAAATTTACGCAAGGTAAACACAAACGCGGTTAGCAATATGAATATTGATGATATTAAAGAAATAGCGGAAGAGTATGACCGCCTAAGATTAAAAACAATTCAATTATATCAAAAGAAAAAATCACAAGAAAAATATTTAACAAAAACAAGTGATATGTTATCACACAAATTGGAATTTGATAATCCAAGTGATGAAGAAATTTTGGAAATGGCAAGACAAGTTAAAGAGGATCGCTACAATAGGCGACAAAGCAAAATCTCTGAAAAAATGCTATATGCTATGATGAACGCATTTAACATGAGAAGTGCGAATAAATTTGTAAATGAGGCTATTCAAGGCGCAAAACAAACAAGAGATTTTGATGGCTTTTTAGAAAAGTTAAAAGATAATGATGAAATATATGCTAAAATAAAAAATGAAAAGAGGGTATATTAATGAAAAAAGGTTATAGTGTAACAAATTCAAATGAATTTTTAGGAAATGATGATTCATTAGACATGGGAGTTAAATTATTCCAAGAAAATGAAAAGGAAAAGGCACAAGAATATTTTAATAATCTTGTTGAATCTGCAAAAACTAACTATATTGATTGGGAATTTAAACAAAATGAAAATGGCTATGAATGGCATAAAGATAACAAAGTATACAAAATTGAAATGAAAGAAATTAACATAAGTGATGAAGAAATGAAACGAGTTGAAGAAGTCGCTAAAAAAGTAGAAGATAAAATGGCAAAAGGTGAATTATAATAATTAAAAAGGAGAAATTTTATATTAATGAAAACGATTTATTCTGTGATGGAATGTGATGAAATTGTTGGTAAAAGTGATGTTGAAAATTTAACATCTGAATACTTTGGTGAGAATAGAAAAGGTGCGATTAATTATTTAAAATCACACCTTCCATTTACTAAATGCTCACATAAGACTTGGAAATATGAGGAAGGACTAAATTATTACGAATGGAGAAATGAAAACAAAATCCATAAACTCTATTTGAAAATGATGGATGTAGATGAAGAAATGTTGAATAGGGCTATGGAATTAAGAGGTGAAAATAATGATTAAAGTTGAAAAGTGGAGATTTAAAAGCATCTCACAAAATCGCTTTAAAATAGGTGATTTTATAGAATTATATGAAATATGGTATGACAACAAATTTGTTGGATCATTATTTTTCTCCTCTGAAAAGCGCGCTATTTGGGCTAGAATTTCAAATGCCAAGCTAAATAAAAAGTTTTATAAACTAGAAAAGAAATTTTTTAAGTTGAAAACTTATAAATTTGAGTGTGGAAATTATGTTTTGAAAAGTGGAGATATAATAAGTGAGCTTGACTATTGGAATGAGTTGGATACAAAAATGCAAAATGCAGAAGATATAGAGTGTATGGCAATAGTTCCCGCTATATTTGAGAAAGCCTATAAAGGAAATATAAGTAAAAAACAAATTATAAAAGATATAAAAGAAAAGTATCCAGAACTTATAAATAAATTTGGTGAAAGAACAATAAAGAAATCAATCATCAAAATTTTTCAATTTCCAGATTTGAATCTTAAAATTAGATTTGGAAGTTATAAATTAGCAAAGGAGAAAATTAGGTGGGGATTGTTCAATGTTTAATTGAACTTTACATAGGAAACCAATTGGCACAAAGGCAACAAATTGTTGCACCAGAATTTATGGCTATATCACAATGTATAGAAATATGTCAAAATGTGGGAAATGAAACACAACCTATTAAAGTCAAATTTATAAAAGACACAAATGATTTTATTGAATTTAAAAATAAATCATATTTAAAATGGGAAGGAGATAAATAATTTTGCCAAAAAAACATGATTTTTGTGAACTATTTAGAATGATAAAACAAAATCATATTAGAAAAAATGATTTTATTGTTGTATATAATAAAGAAGATCAAACAGAAGAAGATTATTATATGTATAATGGAAATGATTTCAAATGGCTATTAGACAATAGTATATATTTATTTGATAATTTTTACATTTCTAACCTTATTGAGAATTGGGAGTTTAGTGTGGCTTATAAAGAAGAAGATAAAAATAAAATATTAGAAAAAATCAAATAAAACTTGACAAATGACAAATTTTGATATATAATATAGCCAAAGGAGAGAGGAAATATGTGGATAATTTTAATGATAATTTTGGTAATATTATATGCTATATATTTATTTAACAACTATGATAGATTGAATCACTAATATAGAAAGGAAGAGTATTATGGGGCATTTTATTGCACTATTAGTGGCATTTTATTTTGGCGCTTTATTTGGTTTTATGATAGGTGTTGTATTAGCAATGGGAAATAAAAAGGAGTGAAATAGTTGTGATTGATATAAATGTTGGAGAATATGTAAGAACAACACAAGGTTATATAGCAAAGGTAGAAAGAATAGATGATACATTTATTTGGTTTGATGGTGCTATATGGTTTGATTGTTATGAAGAATGTTATGAATTAAGCATAAAAAATGAACTTGGATTATACGATCAATCAAATGAAATCATTAATCATTCATTTAACATTATTGACCTTATAGAAGTAGGCGACTATGTTAATGGACATTTAGTAATAGAAGAATTTGCAGGAGAAGATAACGAATTATGTTTCACTATCGAATATGGAAAAAATTGTATAAAGTATCTCAATGAAAGACACCCAGAAAGAATTAAAACCATAGTAACAAAAGAAAAATTCAAAGCTAGGGAATATAAAGTAGGAGATGATGAACAATGAATATTATAATAGGTTTGTTTGGAATATTAATTATTTTTGTAATACCTATTTGGACTATTATGTCTATGATATTAGATGATAAAAAGAATATTGTTGCTTGGGGAATTACATTATTTTTTATATATTTTGTACTAATTGTAAAATTATGTTCTTAAGAAGATAGGAGATGATGAAAATGAAAACTAGAATTATATGTTTAATTATATTAGCGATATTATCTATTTTATTATTTACAGGTTGCACAGAAGTCCATCAAGTTAGTTATAACATTGGACAAGAAGCAGACAATTTTAACGTAACTAGGAGAATAGTTGTATATAATGCAAGAACAGATAAATTGGTATTTGAGTTAATAGGCAACTTTTCTATTTTGAATAATACAAACAACGAATTAGAGGTTGTATGTGAAGTAGAAAACAATATATTTAAAAAGCATTTTGTCTATCTAAATGAATATACAATGTATGTTGTTGAAGATGTAAGTGGTGCATATGTAGATAAATATCATTATGAAGTAAATTATATACCAGAGCAAATTGTTCCAGTAACATTTACTTTTAAGAAATAGGAGAAGATGAAGTATGAGTGGAGAATATATTAGCAAGGAAAAAATAAGAGGATTAATAGGAGAATTAGACAAAGAATTAATTGAAATAGACTACCACGATATTAAAGATAAAGATGAAAGAGAATATTACAAAAAAGTATATTTTCAAGTTGTAGCTCAAAAAAATATTTTGTTAAGAATTATAAGAGATGATGAAGTATGAGTGGGAAATATATTATTGACTTGCCAAAATTAGACGTTACATCTTATACGGAATTAATTGAATTTTTTGCAAACAGTAAAAAAGAATTACCATTGCCAGATATAGAAGATATGAAAAATGAGAGGTGGATAGAATATGATAGACAAAATAAATAAAACCGAAATATCGCCATATTTAGTGGGAACACCTACTGCTGTTAGAAAACTCGCAAATAAAATAAATGAAATAATAGACTATTTAAATGAGCAAGAAAGAATCAATTCATACAGAGTTAATTGGGCACATCAAGATAGTATTACAACGACAAAAAGAACATATATGTCAACAAAAACGGGGGCGATAATAGATGACTAATGTAGAAAAATATTATTTAATTCTTTATGGCAATTATGAATATAGTGTTCATAAATGTAATACTTTAGAAGATGCAAAGGATATAGCTGAAATATTAGGAATATATTATAATAGTTGGTTTATAGTAAAAGGAATTGAGGTGTTAAATAGTGATGACTGAATTAGAAAAAGCAGAATTAATTGACCACTATACTTGGTTAGTTAGTGTTTGCAAACTACACACAAAATTTACCAAAGAAGATATAAAGAAAAATAAGCAAATTTGGGAAATACTATTAGATATTAAGACAAAGGAGGATAAGAATGACTAATATCGAAAAATGAATATTACTAAACCAAAGAGAGATAATGTTTGCACTAAAATATGTAATAATGAATAGACCGATAGATGCAGGTATATTAACTGGACTAGGGCGATGTTGTGAAGAAACAAACCAAGTTTTAGAAAGTGAGATAAAAGATGAGTGCTTCTAATTTATTAAATTTTATATTAAATATTATAGTTTATTGCTTATTATATCAATTTTTAGGCTTTGAGATAACTATAATTGTAATGCTTGCAAACATTATTCAATGGCTGATAATAATAAAAAATAGGAGGTAAAAGATGACCAACAAAGATAAATTTTTAAAAGATTGTGCAAGAGGTTGTATTTTTTCAGACTATAAAGAAGCAATACAACACTTTCTTAAAAGTCCTATTACACCTACACTAACCGAAGATGAAAGAGTTATACTAAAAAACATAGACACAAGATTTACTCACATATCAAGAGACTATGATGATTTATTTATAACTGTTGGAAAAGATACAAAAGACAACGAGTGTATTTTGATGCAACAGTATAATCATTTATTTGGTTTTATAAAAAATGGAGAAGAATACGAGATAAAGGAGTTGTTGGGAAATGACTAACGCAGATAAATATTTAAGAGATGGAGTAAGTGTAGAAGAACTGGCGAAAGCAATATACAATTACTATTATAACGATGATAGAAAACTTGTTGAAAGTATAAATCATTTTTTTAATGCACCAGTACAACCTACACTAACCGAAGATGAAAAAGTGATATTAAGAAATATTGGTAAAATATATAAATATATATTTAGGGTTGCAAATAATGAATTATATTTATGCACAATCAAAGGTATGAGATATTATGATGAAGATGATAGAGAAATAGGACACGATTTTTTATGTTACAGCCACCTATTCCAATTCATAAAAGAACGGAGAAGAATACTCTATTGAGGAACTTTTGAAAGGGGAATAGAAATGACTAATGCAGATAAATATAACTTAACGAAAGAACAAATAAAAGAAATAGCACAAGAAATAGACATTATATACCAAAATGATGAAGATGTTGCAAATGTAGAACAAGCCACAATAGTATTTTTTAATAAACCAGCCAAACCTACACTAACAGAAGAGGAAAGAGTTATATTGAAAGTATTACAAAAATTTCATTTTAATTATATTTTAGGTAGAAAAAACACTACATTATATGGTTATGACAAATTTGAAGAAGATGGAGAAAGACACATTACAAATATACCAAGTATAAGAATACAACAATTATTTCAATTCATTAAGAATGGAGAAGAATACGAGATAAAAGAATTGTTAGGAGAGTAAAAATGGAAGTTAAAGACCTTGAAAAAGTATTTGGTGAAATGAGATATTTTACAAAAGAAGAGCAAGAAGAATTTTATAACAAATTGAAAAAAGAAAGTACAACGTTGCCTATCAATATTTTAGAACGGAGAAGAATATAGTATAGAGGAGTTGTTGAAATGACTAACAAAGAAATAGAACAATTTGTATTAAAGTATTTTGATGATTTTGACATAATATTTAGAGATAGTCCATATGGATTGTGGGTTAAACAGAATAAGACAGGTATTATGATACATCTTGTTGGTTTTGCTAAATATTTTAAATTTATAAAAGTAGGTCAACAATATAATATAAATGAACTATTGAAAGGAGAATAAATATGAGCTGGTTAGAAGATAATCAATGTGCATACGAAGCAGAATACTTGCAAAACGTATACGATATTGAAAAAGAGTTAAATAAAGAAAATTTAGATAAAATATATAAAGAATTAGAAGATAACTATACTTTTCAAGTAGTAAATATTTTAGAGCAATATAAAAATGGCAAAAAACTAACTGAAAGACAATTACATAGCATAGCTTTATATGTTGTAGATATGAATTTGGAAATTTAGAACGGAGAAGAATATTTAATACAGGAATTATTAGGAGATGATAAGTAATGAAACTATTTGCACTAATAGGAATAGATATAAAAACAATACAAAAAGAAACACCAGATAAACCTGTACCAATAGACAATTATATTAAAATAGCAAATTATGGTTGGTTTAAGCAAGTTACAGACAAGCAAGAATTAGAATTGTTAGGAGATGGGAGATAATGGAACAAGATATTTGGGAAGATGGACTAAATTTTATAGAAGATAACTGGGATACTGACTATGGAAAAATGGAACACGAATATAAAGATACTGGCACAGAAGTAATAAGACTTGCAACAGGTGGGTGGAGTGAAAATGAAAAAACAATAGAGTTGTTTTCGCAAAAGTATTCTACATTTTGGTCTTTATATTGGCAATTAAGCAAACGTGGTGGCTATTATGAATTTGCAAGATAAATTTAGAACAGAGAAGAATATAGTATAAAAGAATTATTGGAGGATGAATAAAATGGCATATAGTGATTATGGTGCTTATGTTTGGTGTAATGGAGAAAATATAACTAAAAAAACATGTGATTTAAGTAACGACTATTCTGGTGGTCATGCGTTATTAGATTTTGGAGATTATACCCTAGAATTTTATAAGACATATGAACCTACAATAAAATTTAAAAACACAAATAAAAAAAGCGTAGTCATAAAATGCTTTGATATATATAATTGGGTAGATAAAAAGCGCGATTTATCTGTTAGTGGTTATCATTTTGATAGTCTTGAAACAATTAATTGTTTTAGAATAAGACATGGCGAAGATTATTATTTGGTTATTTGTGGATCATCCGTTGGTAATGGCTTTGATGAACACAAAGTATCAAAATATTTTTTGAAAAATACATACTACCAAGATGGAGAGTATTATTTCAAAACTAAATATGAAGCCTTTCCAAGCGCAGTAGTTGATTATTTGATAAGAAAAGATGATGTAGCTTTTGAAAGAAGATTAAATTGGGAGTATCATATAAAACCATTTTTAAAAAATCTACTAAGATTTAGATTTGATATATTTTATTTTAAGGAAATCATTAGAAATTGTTACAACATACATTTATTAAAATAAAAGAAATAAAAGTGAATAGGGGGTGAATTGATTGAAAGAATATTTAGTCGATCTTTATGACGAAGTGTTGGCTTATAGGCGCGATTTAGAATCTATATTACATGATGTTCCAGATTTCCCTAATAAATTTGAATGTGAAGATGCTATAAAACAAGGTATAAGTGAGCTAGATAGTTGGTTGGAAGAAAGAGAAAATGATTATAGAAAACTAATTGCAAAAGAAGAGGCTGCTTTAGAAGCAGAATATTGGAGGGATAGAATATGAAAAAAGACAAATGTATAAGTGTTAATAAATCTATGTATTATCAAAACACTATTGCATCATTTGTTGGAATTATTATTTGTTTTATTTGTATAATTTATTTTATGTTTGAAATTAAGGCTAGAAATGAAACTATTGATTATTTATTTGAAAAATATTATGAATGTTATAATTTGAATCAAACACTTATGGCAGATATGGGAGATACAATAGAAGAAAATATTGAGAATGAAACTACTATTAAAAATGTGTATTCTATTAATGATAACGAAAGAGAATTATTAGCGAAACTTTTATATTGTGAGGGTGGCATTGAGAGTGAAGAGTGTCAACGCGCTATTGTTAGTGTAATATTTAATAGGCTTGAAAGTGGCAAATGGGGAAATACACTAAATAGTGTTATATATGCACAAGGTCAATTTGAACCAGTTTCAAAGGGGCTTTTATCAAAGGCTAAACCAAAACAAAAACAATATGATGCTATTGATTATGTATTACAAAATGGAAGTACATTACCAAGTTGGGTTATGTATTTTAGAGCAGGACATCATTTTAGTTGGAAGGGTTATACTCCATATTGTCAATTAAGTACAACATATTTTGGAGGAACTAAATGACAAATGCACAATTTTATTTAGAAGATTTAAAAACTAAATTTAGAAAAATAAATCCAGAGGAATATTATTTATCATATAGCGGTGGTAAAGATAGCCATTTGCTTTATTGGTTTATTAAAGAGTATGCACCAGAGTTTAGCAACATAAAAGTTGTTGGAATAAATACCTATATGGAACATCCTCAAATAAGAAAAAGAATTTATGATAATTGTGATGTTGTTTTGTTGCCAACAATGAAACCTTTTGATATTAAAAAAGAACATGGAATACCTTGTTTTAGCAAAGAACAAGATCAATATATTTATTATTATCAAAAGGCATTGAGAAAAAATAAAAAACCTAGTAAAACATGTGAGGCAAAAATTAATAGGACATATAAAACTGGCTATTCTATTTCTAAAAAAGCTAGTGAATATGTTTTAAGTGGGAAAGCTCATCCAATAACTCATTTGTGTTGTCATTTTTTAAAGAAAGATCCCGCAAGACAATATGAAGAAAAAACTGGTTTAAAGCCTATCTTGCGGCACTAGGGGGGGGGGAGAGCTTACTTAGAAAAAGGACATATACAAGTTGTTTTAATTCTAAAAAATGGTTCTCGCCCTTATGGGATTTAACCGAAGAACTAGAAGAAGAAATATATAAAGAGTTTAATATAGAAGTGCCAGAAATATATCAACATATTACTCGTACTGGTTGTATGGGTTGTCCTTATGGCAGTTGGAAACATGACACAGAAAAAGAATTGGCATTGTTAAGTGATAGCCAAAAGAAATTTGTATGCGAGTATTTTAAAGAAAGCTATGAAGTATTAGGAATATTTGATAGAATGAAAAATAAAATGTGAAACTTAAAAATCATAATAAAATAAAAAGTTTCACACCATGAAAGAGAGTATAAACATGAACAAAGATTGGAATGGAAATTCAAAATCAACATTTGTAACATTAGGTGCAAGTAATCATGTTGAACACGATAGAGCAGAACACGATTATTATAGCACAGATCCACACGCACTAGAAATATTTTTAGATAAACTTAAAGAAGATAATATTGAGTTGCATAAAAATATTTGGGAACCTGCTTGTGGAGAATTACATTTATCAAAGGTTTTACAAAATAGGGGCTATAATGTTTTTAGCTCGGATTTGATTTATCGTGGTGGTGAAATGAAAGTTCAAGATTTCTTAACCTATAATCAAGCTAATTTGGGAGTTGATATTCTAACGAATCCGCCATATAATAAATCACAATTATTTGTTGAAAAGGCTTTGGAAGTTGTAAAAGATGGACAATATGTAATAATGTTTTTAAAGATTCAATTTTTAGAAGGCAAAGAAAGAAGAAAGCTTTTTGATAAATTTCCCCCTAAATATGTCTATGTAAATTCTGCTAGACAAATTTGCTACTTAAATGGAGATATGTCTAAAAAGATGAGTAGCGCGACTTGTTATTGTTGGTATGTTTGGGAAAAGGGATGGAAAGGAGAACCTATAATAAGATGGATATAAAATATCTTAATCTAACAAATGGTTTAGAATATGCTAATGAAATAAAAGATTATAAGGTCGTTAGAATACAAAGCACAATTTGTGAGGCTAAAAATTGGGATAAACTAATTCAAGATTTAGATTACAATTTTCTGCTCGATTTAGCACAAGGAAATAAAATAGATATTTATGATACAAGTAGCAAAAAGAAAGTTTCAAGAGCATTATTTCAAGGCGTTGAATTTATTAAATATGCAATAAACAGAAGATGGTTCAATAATGAAGATGCAAAAGCCATTGTCAAAGGACAAGATGTTACACCTTATTTTCAAAAAGAATATAACACACTAAATAAAAACACCAAAAAGAAATTAGATTATATAAAGAAGTTTTTAAATACTGATCATATTTCAATAGAAACACATTGTAAGACCACTATATATGATGGCAAATATGATTATTATAAAAATCTTTTAAAAGAAAAGAACGGAGAAGAATATTCAATAAAGGAGTTGTTAGATGATGATTAATGCAGAAAAATACTTAAAAGATAGTGTAGCAATAACGGAATTTGTAATAGCTTTTAGAAAGTGGTATTACGGTGAAGAAAGAATAATAAGAACAGCAGACAAAGATATAGAAAATTTTTTGAGAGAGAAAGTACAATTCACACTAACAGAAGATGAAAGAGTTATATTGAGGAATATGCCAAAAGACTATGAAACAATTGGAAAATGTGTAAATGGTGTTTTGTATGTAACAACAGATAGAAAAATTTATTTAGATAAAGCATTTGGGGGATTTTTCAACCACCTATTCCAATTCATTAAAGAGGGAGAAGAATACGAGATAAGTGAATTATTAGGAGATGAGAAATTATGATATGTCAATTTTGTGGGGAAGAAATAGATGAAAGTGAGTATGCTTTACCATTTGATAATATGGATAATGTATGCCACAACGAATGTGTTGTAGACTGGTTTGAAGAAAATGCAGAAGATATTGCATCTAGTTGTACGACTTACATTAAAAATTATTAAGGCTTACAAAACGGAGAAGAATATAGTATAGAGAAGTTGTTAAAAGATGAGTAAAGGCTGCAAGTTTTATTTTTCTATTTATGGAAAATTTGATATAAGAGTTCCACGATGGCTATTTTATAAAGTAAGTATACCTCATTTTGTAAAGGTTATAAGATTAGACTATAAATAGTATAGAGGGGTTGTTAAAATGAAATTAATAGAAGAATTTGATATAATATATCATTTTAAAGATGATGAAAGTGAAATTGGGGTTTATAAAGTTAAAAGTAAATATGATAGTTTTTGTGTAGTTCAAACAAATAATGAGTATATGGCAATAACCCATAATATTTTTTATGGTACAACAGAATTAAGAGAACTGCATAAGGAAGTAACGGATGAAATAAAACAAATTTTGGGAGAGTGAAAAATGAAAATAATAATAAATGGAAAAAAAGAAATTAATTTGCCATTAGAAGAGTATGAATTAAAAAAGGGAGAAAAAAATGACCAATGAAGAAATTAATGTACTAATAAATATCCATATAAAAGAACTCGAACAACTAGAACAAAATGGAAAAACAAAAAGACTTATAGAAGCTCTTAGGATCGCTAGTGAGATTATAGAAGATAATGGTAAAGGAATTTATAAAAGAAAGGAGATTGCTAATAAATGATATTGAAAATAGAAAGTGGAATGATAGCTATAAATATGAATAATGTTATAAGCATTTCAATAGAAGAAGATAAGTTAATAATAAGGACACTTCATCAAGACTTCGAATATAAGCTAAATGATACTTCAATCTTTGAGGATTTGGTTTCAAAATGGCAAGGTGGAGGATGTAGTCTTTATACGATAAATTAAGAAAGGAAGATTTAATTATGAGTAGAAGATTTTTTGAAAAAGTTTCAAGAATAAAGGAAGAGATTCAATTACCAGAAAGAGCAACTAAATATAGTGCAGGCTATGATTTTTTTGCAATAGAAGATACATTTATTCCACCTTATAAACTAGGTGATAATCCAGTTTTAGTTGCAACTGGTGTAAAAGCAAAAATGCCAAAGGGTGAGTTTTTAATGCTCGTTAATAGGAGTTCAAATCCTAAAAAGAAAAAGCTAGTTATTCCAAATAGCATTGGCATAATAGATAGCGACTATTATAATAATGAAGATAATGAAGGCGAAATATTTTTTGCATTTTATAATTTAAGTGCAGAGCCAATTGGAATAACAAAAGGAGAAAAACTTGGTCAACGGAATCTTTCAAAAGTACTACATTAGTAGTAACGATAAAACAAAACAAAAAAGAAAAGGAGGATTTGGAAGCACTGGAAAATAATTTTAATAAAATGCTTGACAAATTTTGACTAATTTGATATTATATTTATAGGATGTGATGATAAATGAGAAAAGTTGGTGGAAACGCGGTTAGATATGTGGTCAAATTAGCACAAGATAATGCCCTTTTATATCAAATGATTAATGAAATGACAAATTATATTGCAGATAATGGGCTATGGGAAATTTCTGCCCAAAAGAAAAATGTAAGGTTTATGATTAAACAATACTTTAAAAAAATAGCATTAGACAAACTTACAAAAGATGGCTTTAAAATGGGAATTGAAACCCCTTGGGGAAAAGATGCCGCTGAACATGGTGTTATGGATGTAGATTATGACTATATGTTAGATAGTGAGGAAGATGAAAATTAGTGGGTAAAAAGAAGGTCAAAGGAAAAATAATTAAATACAATGGAAATTCCGCTATGGTTGAATTTGAAGAAAATCTTAATGATGAATGTTTAATGTCTTATGTTACGATAGAAAAACCAACCAAGCTTAGAGGAAAAGATGCTAATTCTTTATCATGGGTTTTAATTGATAGAATTGCTCATAAGTTAAATGCATCTAGAGATGATATATACGATCAAATGTTAAGAAAATATGGAGTTGCCACATATATTGTTGTTAAACCAGAAAAAGCTGAGTGTGTTTTAAACTCACTCGGACATGGTAGAATTTTAGGTGAAATAATAATTAATGGTCAAAAGGGAGTTCAAATTCAAATTTTTCTAGGAAGCTCTTCTTATACTACAAAAGAATTTTATGATTATATGCAAGGAATTATAAGCGAATGTGAATCAATGGGGCTAGTAATTCCAGACAAAGATGTTTTTGCTCAAGCCGCACTTCAATGGGGCTTGTAGTCCAGAGGTTGGAATTGGCACACACACAATTTTATTGTGGTTATCTCGTTTTTTATTTTATTATCTAATAATGTCTTAGATAATATGTATGCGTTTCTTCTCATATTGTGTTTTGTTAATGGAGATTTTGAATATAATTTGGGGTGACACCTAAACAAAAACATGACATTTGCTTTTGTTAAAATATGTGTGCAAAAAAGTTCAAGTAAATAGGAAACTTTTAAGTGGACTTTTCGTTCCTGTGGGGAAAGCTACTGGTAAACCCTATCATGACTTAAAGCAGCGTTTAATATGGTCGGCATATATTTGCAGTCATGGGCTTATATATGCCTTCCGACTTTATAAGAAAAGAGGTGATATGATGGAAAAACAAGCTTTTGTTTTACAAGATTATTTAGACATTACTTTATCTCAGTTTACAATTGAACATGACATACTTGTAAAAATGCTACAAAATCGTGAATGGAAAACTATTGAAGAATATAATATTCTTCTTAATGCTTTGTCTGGTGTAACTACTAGCCTTGCACAAATAGAACAACAAAATATTATTGCACAAGCTAGAAAAGAACAACTTGAGAAAGCAAAAAAAGAAGCCGAGGAAGCTAAAAATGAGTAATTTTTTAGAAAAATATGTAGGTAAATATAGAGTTATGGCAGAATATGATAGACAAACTAATGACTGGATTAGAGATGAATATGGAAATTATTCAAAAGAATTTAATGATTTTTATATTCCTTTGCAAAGAAAATATGGAAAAATTCTATACTATGATAAAGATATTTTAATAATAGATATAGAAAGTGTTAGAAAAGGTTTAGATATCCTAAGAAAAATGGAAAATGATATTCCTAATTTTAAGAAAATGATTCAAAAAAAAGTTGAAACAGATGAGGAAATCTTAATTTATATCAAAGATAAAGACCTTGAAATATTTGTTCCCTACATTAATCCAAGTTATTATGGTGCTAAAATAGAGCCATTTGACACTAAAAACTTGCCTAAAATGGTTAAAATACCAAAATCACAACTTAAAAAAGTTAATTTGTTACAACAAGAAGTCGGTCAAAAAGGAGGCTATAAGTGGGCGGATTTGACTAGACAATTTATTTTGAATAATTTAAATATGAATACAAAACAAATTAAAAATAGTAAAATGAGCTATTATGGCATTATATATGAAAATAAGTTGTGGGAAAAATATCTTGATTTTTTACAAAAAAAATGTTGACATTTTTGACATATTATGATATAATCCTTATATAACAAAAGGAGGAAATAATATGGAAAATTATTTAGAATTGTTTTTAAAACAAATAAGGGTTAAAGGTAGTGAAAAGACAGAAAAAGATTATAGAAATAATATAACAAAATTTCTTGATCATTATAAAAAAGATGTTAAAGAAATAACATATAATGATTTGTTAGATTATTATACAACCTTTTTTGATAAGTTAAAGATAAACTCAAAAAGAACTTATATGTCTGCAATATTATCTTATTTTAGATTTTTATACGAGCAAAGTATTATTAAAGAAGATATTACAAAAAGTTTCAAAATGCCAAAAGCAGAAGTAAGAGATATGACCTATCTCACAATGGAAGAGGCACTCGAAGTTGCAAATTCTTGTAAAAATGAAAGTAGAAATCCATTGAGAAAGAAAGCTATGTTTATTACTTTGGTCAATACTGGTATGCGTGCAAGTGAATTGGGCGCGCTAAAGTTTAGTGACATTTCTTCTGATTGGATATATATTAATCATGGAAAAGGAAATAAAGCAAGAAAAATTCCTACACATCCTTCTGTTTTAAATGCAATTAATGAGTATGTAAGAAATGAAAGAAAAGGAAATAGTGATTTTGTTTTTGTTAATAAATCTGGAAATCCTTTAACTCTTGTCAACATTGATAGAGATTTAGATTCAATATTGGGAAAGACAAATATTAATAAACATATCTCCGCACATAGATTAAGAGATAGTTTTGCTACAATTCAATATTCTAATGGCTCAGATATAAAAACAATACAAGAAACACTTGGACATTCTTCTATTCAAATGACATTGCACTATGTTCAAAAAGTAGATGAGATTAGAAAACAACAAGTTCTTTGTTCTGGTGTTTCATTTTAGGAAGGTGGTGATATAGAGTGAGTAAAGAAAAAGAACAAGAAAACATACAAGAAAACATAGAAGTAGAGGATATTAGTAAACTAAATCTAATGGAAAGAATGAATATTGTAATAAATGAAATTCGTATAGAAAAAAAAGGAGTTAATAAATTCGCAAACTATAATTATTTTCAACCAGAGGCAATAAATAGCAAAGTAAATCCTTTGTTTTTGAAATATAAAATCTTCCCACATTTCTATACCGATTTTGTTGATTATCCATTAGAAGTTGAAGAAACAACAAAGTGTGAGCCAAATGTTTCGCCTATTTATATCAAAACTACAAAGCATGAATATAGAGAAATTGCTTTTTTAGTTCTTACAGATATCTTAAATCCAGATATCAAATTGACCTACAAAATTCCAATAATTTCCGCAGATATTAAAGGCGCTAACAAAATGCAAAATATTGGAGGCGCAAGGACTTATGCAAAGCGTTATCTTTATATGGAAGCACTAAATATTAGTGATAATAAGCTTGATTTAGATAATGGTAAATTAGAAGATAAGACAAAAAAACCAAAATCGGATAATCAAGAATTACAAGAAAAAATTTCAGAAATTAAGGCGATGGTTACTACACTTAGAGAACAAAATATAGAAAATATACAAATAGCGGCTGCTATTAAAGAAGTTTATACAGACAATGGAGTTCCTTCCGCTAAATATGATGGATGTAAGACCATTGAAGAAGCTCAAAAAATTATAGATAATTTAGAAAAAAAGTTTTATAAAGGAGAATAATAATGTTAAATACAGGAAGAGATAATTATATTACAATTTGGAAAATTACAGAAAAAGATGGAAGATATTCTGGAAGTGCAACTACTTCGAGAAAGAACAAACAAACTGGAGAATATATTAATTCATATTGGAATGTTAGATTTGTAGGAAATGCACAAGAAAAGGCTAAAACATTAAAGGAAAAAGATAGAATAATTGTTCATGCTGGTGACTTAAATATAGAGAATACAAGTTATAAAAAAGAAGGACAAGACAAACCACAAAATTATTTATCGGTTACAATTTTTGATTTTGAGCCAAATAATTCACAAAGCTCAAACACATCAGACAACCCAGATGATCTTCCTTTTTAGAAAGGAATAAATAATGCAATATTCTTTTTCAAAATTAACACAATTTTATGATTGCCCCTATGCTTTTTATCGTTACTATTTTAAAAAAGAAAAAGGCGACAACAATGTTTTTGCAGAATATGGTATATTAGTTCATTCAATATTAGAACGCTATGCCAAGGGAGAACTAGAAAAAGAATCTTTAGTTGAAGAGTTTAAAAGTGGCTTTGAGTTGTTTATTCAAGAACCAATATTGATGTTTGGGCGTGACTTGACACAAACTTATTTCGATAAAGGGGTTGGTTTCTTTTCAAACTTCAAAGGATTTTGGGAACTTGAACCCTTGCAATCCGAATTTGAATTTGAAACCTCACTTGGAAATGACACTTTTGTTGGAGTTATAGACTTAATTTGTAGAGATAGTGAGGGTAATATCATTATTATTGACCATAAATCAAGTTCTAAATTTACAAAAAAGGCTCTCAAAGCCAAGGCTCGACAATTATATTTGTATTCTAAAGCTATTTATGATAAGTATGGCAAGTTTCCAACCCAAATATGGTTTAATCATTTTAAAGATGATTACCAGGAGAAAATATTTTTCCAAAAGGATGACTATGATGAGGCTATAAATTGGGCGTTAGAAACTATACAGAAGATAGAAGCTTGTATAGACTTTGAGCCGAATATTAACGATAAATTTTACTGTGGATATTTATGCGACTATCGTAATAATTGCGACTATAATTAAAAAGAAAGTGTGATAAAATGCTAAAATTATATTCAACTCATTGTCCTGTTTGTAATGCGGTTATTCGCGTTTTAACAGAAAAAAATATTGAATTTGAAGAAATTACAAATCAAGAAGAAATTGAGAAAGTGGCTGATGAGAATAATATTGATTCTGTTCCTTTTGCAGTTTTAGAAGATGGTACTTTATTACCTTCTTCTATTGAAATTATGAATTATGCGAAGGAGGAAAAATAATGTATATTCCAGTAAGCTATGATCAAGATTTTGATGATTTATGGATGCACTTGAAATCAAAGTATCCAGAAAAATTATTTGATATTGATGGAACTGGTAAACAAATGGATATGATGAATTTTACTAATGACTTCTTTAGTGAAAATACTAGTTGTGTCGCTGATGTATCAATAGATGCTAATGCAAATGTTGATGACAAGACTGTCATTAGTTATAATCATGAATTACCAAAACCATTTATGAAATTAAACTCTTATTATATGTTATGGAAAGAAATAAAAAGACTTTATGATAGAGTAACGGCAGATGAAATTATAGAAAAGCAGGTTGCTGGTGACATTTATATTAATGATGTACATGGTATTGCTTCTGGTATGCCTTACTGCTTTAATTATTCAACATATGACATTATGACAAAAGGATTACCAATGATAAAGAAAATAAAATCGGTAAAACCTAAATATCTCTACTCTTTTAAGTCACAAGTAGAACAATTTACTATCATTGCAGCAAATTCTACTCTTGGTGCAACTGGACTAGCAGATTTTTTATTAGTGATGAGTTATTATGTGGAAAAGCTGTTGCAAACCAAACAAGATGCACATTTTAATTTTGAAAGTGAAAAAGATTGTTGGAAATATGTTGAAGAAAACTTAAAGTCTTTTATTTATACAATTAACCAACCAACTAGGGCAAATCAAAGCTGTTTCACAAACCTTTCTATTTACGATGATTACTTCTTAAATGATTTGGTTAAAAGTTACATTTTTGAAGATGGTTCATTGTTGAATCTTGATATAGTGAAAAAGCTTCAAGAAATGTTTTTAAGCATAATGTGTGAAGAATTAAAAAGAACTCCTATTACATTTCCAGTTTTAACTGCTTGTTTTAGTATTGATGAAGAAAACAATATTAAAGATGAAGAGTTCGCTAAAATGATAGCACATTATAATAAAGATTTTGGCAATATAAATATTTATTGTGGAAGTAGTTCTACATTGAGCTCGTGTTGCCGCTTGAGAAGTGATAGATCTAGTGAGTATTTCAATTCTTTCGGCGCTGGATCAACTAAAATTGGTTCGCTTGGAGTATGCACTATTAATCTTCCTAGAATTGCATTTAAGAGTAAAAATAACATAGATAGATTTATTGAGGACTTAAAAGAACTTGTTAAAGTATGTTCTCAAGTTAATAATGCTAAACGTAAAATCGTTGAACGTAGAATAGGAAAACATCATCCATTATATGAGCTTGGTTTTATGGATATTAGCAAACAATATAGCACGGTTGGTATAAATGGTTTTAATGAGGCTATCGAAATCTTAGGCGAAAATATCTTAGAAGAAAAAGGTCAAGAATTAGGAATCAAAATTATTGATACAATTAATACCGAAAACGAAAGATATTCAAAACAATATAATGCGCCTCATAATTGTGAACAAATTCCTGGTGAATCTGTTTCGGTTAAGTTAGCAGATAAAGATAGATTATTAAAATATAATAAGGAATATGAACTATACTCTAACCAATTCATACCTCTAACGGTTAATGCTGATGTGCTAGATAGAATTAAATTACAAGGAATTTTTGATAAAAAATTTACTGGTGGTGCTATTTGTCATATTAATGTTGAAACCATGATAGAGGATGAAGCTAAAATAGTTGACCTTATTAAATATTGTGCCAAACAAGGTGTAGTGTATTGGGCTATAAATTATAATCTACAAGAATGTGAAGAAGGTCATTTGACAGTTGGAAAAAATTCTAATTGTACTATTTGTGGAAAACCAATTATAAACAACTATACCAGAGTTGTTGGCTTTTTAACAAATACTAAAAACTGGCATCCTACACGAAGAAAGATAGATTATCCTAATAGGGTATTTTATAAAGTATGAAGATAATTTCTACACAATACACTCTAAAATATAAGAGTTTTGAAATAGCGGTTTCAGGGTGTCATGGCTATTGTAAAGGTTGCCATTCCCCTGAAACTTGGAACTTTGATTTAGGTGAGAACTATAAAGAATTTCTTCCTAAAATAAAAGATAAAATAAAAGAGGCTTCTGATCTAATAGATTGGATATGGATTTATGGTGGTGAACCATTAGATAATAATTTAGATGATTTAATAGATTTGCTAAAACAAATCCATTCAAAGCCAATTATGTTATTTACACATTATTCTCTTGAAGAAGTGCCAGAAGAAATAGTTGAGTTATGTGACTATATCAAATGTGGCGCGTATATAGAAGAATTAAAATGTGAAGATAACATTCAGTATGGTGTAAAACTTGCGACTTCAAATCAAAAAATTTATAAGATTAAATAACGAATAGCGGTTTTCCCTTGATATAGCGTTCTAATTGCGTGGTGGAGGAAAATGTAGACTCTGTGAGGTGCAGAATGGCGCATGAAAGTAGTTGAACTTGAATAGACTACAAAGTAGTGGCGGAGATATCCCATAAGTTAATTTCAAGTAAGAACCTAAAAGCCATTCATGTTAGGTGAAAATCCTAACCCACGCATTGATTTTATAAAGGAAGTGAAAAAAATGTGGAAATTATATCTTAAATATTTAAAATTTTGTAGAAAGCATAACTTTAAAGCGTATATACCTTCAAAGTATGCTTTTTTAAGTAGTTACTTTAATTTACATAATATGGAACTAACTCCATATACAGACACCTTTAAATTAATGCTTAAAAAATTAAGAGAAAATGAAGGCTATTGCCCTTGTGCATTAAAAAAAATTGAAGCCACTAAATGCGCGTGTTTGGCTTGTAGAAAAGCTAATAATTGCCAATGTGGACTTTATGAAAAAATAGGAGATGATAGCCATCAAGATAGTTAGAAGCCCAATTTTTTATATGGGAAATAAATTTAAACTTTTACCACAACTCATTCCACTATTTCCAGAAAACATAAATACTTTTTATGATGTTTTTGGTGGTAGTGGAGTTGTGAGTACAAATGTAGTGGCTAATAAAACAATTTACAATGAAATCAATTTAAACATAGTTAATTTATATAGATTATTTCTAAAATATACACCAGAAGAAATTAATGAGAGAATTAATCAATATATAGAAGAATATGATTTGAATAGGCAAGGAACTGATATAAGGCAAAACAATCCAAATGTAAAAGAGCAACGCGCCTATTATAATAAGAATTATATTAAATTTAGAAAAGCTTACAATGAATCACAACAAGATTACTTAATGCTCTATACATTGACATTTTATAGTTTTAGCAATTTGATTAGATTTAACCAAAAGAGCCAATTTAATATGCCTTATGGGAATCAATGTTATTGTGATAAACATTATGAAATTATCAAAGAATGGTGTGAAGCACTTAAAAATAAAAATATAATTATTAGTGATAAAAGTGCTTTTGATATTTTAGAAAATGAGAATTTTGAAAGCGAAGATTTTATTTATTTAGATCCACCATATAGTAATACAACTGCTATTTATAACGAGAAAAGGGCTTTTGGTGGGTGGACTATTGATGATGATATAAAATTATTTGCTTTATTAGACCGACTAAATGAAAAAGGAATTAAATGGGGCTTATCAAATGTTTTTAGAAATAAAGGAATCATTAACCATCATTTAATTGACTGGTCTAAAAAATATAATGTTATACATTTAAATTACAATTATGCTAGTCTTGGAAGAGGGAATGCCAACTCAGATGAAGTTTATATTTGTAATTATACAAAGGAGGTTTAAATGACCAAAAAAGAACTAATTAGAACATTAACAGAAGCTTATTATAAAGAAAAAGAAGTAGAACTAACAACTTCAACATTAAATTTTTTCCGTATTGAGAATGAAGATATAATAGATTTTATTTTAAATGAAACCAAAGATTTAACTGAAAGTTGCTATAATAAAGAAAAAGATGTAAAATATGTTCAGGCTAAAATAATTGAGCCATCCGATATGGATGTTTTTGGAGAAACAACGGTAGTTTGTGAAAATTGTGACCATGTTTTTTATGTTAATAAAAAAATGCTTAAAAATATAGAATATGGAGAATATGGATTGCCATTTATTGAGTGTCCATATTGTCTAGAAAAAACAGTTTTTGATGAAGAAAAGGCACTTGATTTAGATGAAAACAATTTAAAATACCCACAACATTTTGCATGTCAAAAAAAATCAAAACATGTAGTAGAAATAGATGATAAAGAAATAGATGAGCAATGTAGAAAAATCTTGAAAAGACTAAAAGAAGATAAATTTGATGACTTTAAATTTTGGTCTAGTGGCGATACGATTATTATTGGCTTAAAGTTTGCAGATGAATACCGAATTATAGTCGCTAAAAAATATGATGAAGTATCAATTCCAAATGAGGAGGAAATTTTTGATGATTAGTAAACCTGCCTTTGGATGGGCACATTGGGAATTAGACAATTTTAAATACAACATTTCATATGTTCAAGATTTTGCCCATGATTTTTTGAATGCCGCTAAAAACTTTTTCTTGGACAAAGATTGTCAAGAACTACAAATAGATGCGGAAGAAGATTACTATACAATTTTTCTTGGCTATCCAGTTTATGCTAGGGTTAATGAAGAAGAAGATTTAATTTTGCTTGATGAAGATGCAGAACACTTTATTAGCGAGGCAATAAAAGACATTGAAGAAAATATGGAAGCATGGGCTAATTTTGATCCTATGGATCAAACCAAAGAAGAAGTAGAAGAAGAAAAGAAAAGACTTTTAAAAGATATAGAAGAAATAAAACTTTTAATTTTTGGTACAAATTTCTAAAATATACTTGACTTTTTATGACTAATATGATATTATTTTACATATCAAAGGTGGTGAGAACAATGAAATGTGTTTATAAATATTGTAAAAATGGTGTTTTAAATCCAGAAGAAGCAATAAAAACAAAAAGTGGTTATTATCATTTAGAGTGCTATGAAAAAAGGGAAGTAAAGACAAATGTATTTCTTCTATTTTGTAAATATGTTACCAATGATGAAAATGGACTATTCATTAAAAAGAAAATATCCGACTATATTGATAAGGGCGATTATGAACCACTTTATGTTTTATTTGCTATGAACTATATTGTTAATCATAAAAAGATTCTACATAGTATTTGGGGTTTAAAAAAATATTTAGATGCCCAATGGATGAAGAACAAATATCAAGATTTTATCAATAAGTATAAACGTGTTCAAATCTCCGCCAAAGAAGAATATTTTGAGTATGTTGATAAGATAAAGGAGGGATGGGGCGATATGTTTGGCTAATTTACAAAATATACAAGCAGAAACAGGCTTGATTTCTACATTAATTGTCCATCCAGAGTTTGTTACTTTAAATGAAAAATTAAAACCAGAACATTTTTCTATACAAACAAATGGCATACTATTTAATATCATTTCTTCTTTATATAAAGATGGTGTTACAAATATCGATGAATTTAATTTAAAAGCTAAAATTGATAACGTAGAAGAATATAGCCATCTTTTTGAGAATATAAATCTTGAAGAAATCGTGCAAGATAGCCCCTATGTAGCACGCGATAGCACAAATGAATATAAAGTTTTGGCTTCTGATGTTTTACAAACTGCATTTAGAAGAAAAATACTTAGTGTTTTAAAAACATTAGAAAGGGATTGCCAAAGTGATGATATAAAATTAAATATTTTACAAAACAAGATTTATGATAAAATAAATAATATGGCAGATGAGTTTTTAACAAATGATGAGGAGGGCTTAATAGGAGATAAAATTGATAAGGTTTATCAAGAAATTATAAAACGTGCTAAAAATGGTGGTGGAATCCCCTCTAAATTTCCAACATTAAACGAATTTGTAACTTATGAAAAAGGGGAGTTAGTTATATTCTCCGCTAAACGTAAAGTAGGTAAATCGGTTTTATTAATGAATGAAGCAATCCATAAGGCTAAAAATGGAATTAAAGTATTATATTTAGATAGTGAGATGTCTACTTTGGGTTGGACAGAAAGAGTATTAGCTTTGATTAGTGGCGTTAGTATTAAAAAAATTAAGCTACAAAAATTTGATAATAAAGAAGAGGAACAAAGAGTGTTGGGGGCAATAGAAAATCTTAAAAATATGCCTCTTATTCACATTAATAATCCTGCATGGACAATTGATACACTAGAAACAACTATAAAAAAATGGGATAATAAAATGGGGCTTGATTTAATTATTATGGATTATATTAAAGCCCCAGACACAGATGATGCTTATGTTGAATTAGGAAAAATAACAAACTTTTTGAAAAATAAAATAGCGGTCGGTATGGATAAAGCGGTTATTGCGGCTGCTCAAAGTAATCGTGGTGGAGATACTGGTGAATCTTATAGAATAGAACAATTTTGTAGCACACTTATAAAAATTATAGAAAAAACACCAGATGAAATAAGGAGAGATACACCAGATTGTGGAAAATATAAATTATTCGTTGCACTTAATAGAAATGGTAAATCACATGGAGATATATCAAATGATTATATAGATATTCACTTTATGGGTGAAAGAATGTTAATGGTTGAAGCTAATAAACATAAAAATATAGAATCACCAATATAAGGAGGTGTTGTTAGTTGGAAGATTTAATAGAAAAGGTCGATATTGTAGAGTATATTTCTCAATATGTTAATCTAACATTAAAAGGACAAGAATATGTTGGATTAAGCCCTTTTACCAACGAAAAGACACCTTCTTTTTTTGTGCATCCAGTTAAAAAGTTATGGTATTGTTTCTCTTGTGGTGAAGGTGGAAATGTTATTCAATTCGCTAAAAAATATCATAAAGTTAGTTATGAACAAGCGGTTAAAATGATTTGTTCTTGGGCTCATTTATTATTAACAAATGAAGAGCCAATTCTAAAAATCATAAGGCATTATAAAAAGAAAGAAAAAGAAGAAGAACTTGCTATTAGGGCAGAATTAAATCCTAATATTATGGAACAATATAAAGATATTACAATTCAAAGTTGGATTAATGAAGGTATTCCAAGAGAAATTTTAAAAAAATATAATGTAAGATATGATGACAAAGCTTGCAGAATTGTTTTTCCAGTTTGGGATATAGAAGGTAAAATAATAAATATTAAAGGTAGGGCTGCACATCCAAAGTGGAAAGAATTTGGCATGGCTAAATATATATATTATTATCCACTTGGAAAAAATGATATATTTTGGGGCTATCATTGGCATATAGATGATATACTAAAAAAGAATGAAATAATTTTAGTTGAGGGCGAAAAGTCTGTCATGAAGCTTGAGGCTAATGGGGTTAATAACGCGGTTGCAATAGCGACATCTCATTTAAGTAAACCACAAACTCAAATTTTAATGAGGCTTCATGTTGATGTTGTTGTCGCACTTGACAAAGATAAAAATCCTACTAAAGATAAAAATTTGGTTAATTTAGCGCGTTATAATAATTGTTATATTATGGTAGATAATAATAATTTACTTGGAGAAAAAGATTCTCCAATTGATAAGGGAATAAATATTTTTAATATAATGTATAATGAAAGGAGGAAAATATGATATTTTTTAAAAGACCATTTTATTGGTTTAAACATGCTTACCAAAGGGTTAAAAAGGGATATTCATATAGAGATTTATGGAGTATTGATTATTGGTTTTTAAAAACAATGCCAAATATGTTAGAAGATTTTACTAAAAATTTACATGGGTATCCTACTACAATTAAAGAAGAATTAAAAAAGAAAAATCCAGAACTAACAGATGAAGAAATTGATGAAAAAAACTTAGATTTTCAACATTGGAAAGATATAGTCAAGGAAATAGCTTTTCATTTTAGAGAAGCTAGTGAAGAAGAAAATGAAGCTAAAACAAACCAATATTGGGAAAAAATGTATGAATTGGAAGATAAGTATAATCTATTTTTAAAAAATGAAGAAACCATTAAACAAACAATGACAAAAGAAGATTTTGAAGAATGGAAAACAAATGATGAAAAATGGCTAGATAGAGAAAAAGAAATAGAAAATTATAGAAATGAACAACTAAAAATAGGAATGGAAATGTTTACAAAATATTTTTGGAGTTTATGGGATTAGGAGGAAAAATGATTAAAAACGATGTAACCCTTGCGACTCTACACACACACGCACACACACACACTATGTAATCATCTTAGAGTTTTAGAATTGTTTGCAGGTATTGGTGCTTGTAGTAGTGCGTTAAATCGCTTGGGAATTGATTATGAAATAGTTGATGCAGTAGAAAATGATAAGTATGCAATAAAAAGTTTTAATGCAATACATAGTACTAATTTTGAAGCACAAGACATAGTGACATGGGATAAAGATATAGAAGTCGACTTGATAATGCACGGCTCACCTTGCCAAGACTTTAGCTTAGCGGGTAAACAAGCTCGGTGGAGATAAAGATAGTGGAACAAGATCAAGTCTTATGTATGAAACATTAAGAATTGTTGAGAAATTAAAACCTAAATATGTTATTTGGGAAAATGTGAAAAATTTATTAGGTAAAAAACATATACATAATTTTGAAAATTATATTAAAGAAATGAATGATTTGGGTTACAATAGTTATTATAAAGTTTTAAACTCCAAAGATTATGGAGTTCCACAATCAAGAGATAGAGTGTTTACTATATCTATTAGAAAAGATATTGATAAAGGAAGCTTTAAGTTTCCAGAAAAGCAAGAATTAAAAATCAAGCTAAAAGACTTGTTAGAAAATTTTGTTGATGAAAAATATTATTTAACTGAAAGAGCAATTAGGGGGGGGTTGGAAACTCATTACAACCAAAACAAAATAGAAAAGAGAATAATGAACGGAAAAGAAGTTCATCCTACAATTTGTGCTAGATTTACTGGTGCACCTACACTTGTTGAGCTACCAGGCTCTTATGGAAGAAGTTTTGGAAGTAAAGGAAAATTACAAGATACAGAAAATGTAAGTGATACTTTATTGGCTTCTATGGGAACTGGTGGTGGAAACATTCCTATAATATTAGATGATAATGAAGCAAAAATTAATGTAATTGGGAACTATTCACCTAGTGGACATGAAGCTAGTAGAATTATTGATCCAAATGGAATAGCACCAACATTCAAAGATAACCATGGAACAATAACAGCAATAATTGAAAACAATGAACAAATTGGTTTATATGACCATACTTCTAGTGACAACTTTGCTAATGGGAAACGTGACTATGGATTTAGAGAAGAATATGGAACATTAAAATGCACACCAAAATATTCAATTTATAAATCGAGTGATTATAGAATAAGAAAACTTACCCCAAAAGAATGTTTTAGACTTATGGGATTTAAAGATGAAGAATTTGAAAAGGCTGAAAAAGTCAATAGTAATAGTCAACTATATAAACAAGCACGGAAATTCGATAGTTGTTAATGTTTTGACTGAAATATTTAAAAATTTATTTAAGGAGGAAGAATAAAATGTTTGAGAAGGTAAATATGCGGGCATCCAGATAAGGTCGCAGATCGTATAGCAGGAGCTTTGGTCGATATGGCTTATGAAATTGTAGACAATCCTAGAATAGCGGTTGAAGTCTTAATAGGGCATGGGAAATGTCATATAATTGCAGAAACTAGCGTGAATTTAAAATTAGAAGAAGTAGAAAAGGCGGTTAAAAGAATATCACAAGAAGATAATATAATAATTGACTATGTAGAAGTGCCACAAGATGTTAATTTGGCTAATAATCAAAGTGGTAGAATAAAATGTGGTGATAATGGAATTTTTAAAGGTGTTCCACTTACCTATGAACAAAGAAAACTCGCACAAATAGCACGAGATATTTATGAAAAATACCCTTATGATGGTAAATATATTATAAATAATGATGATTTGGTTATTTGTCAAAGCAATGCTAAAACCGAAGATTTAAAGAAAATATATACTAATGTCGCAATTAATCCATTAGGGGAATGGACTGGTGGTGTTAATGTTGATAGCGGGGCAACTAATAGAAAGCTTGGCTCTGATATGGCAGATAGTGTTACTGGTGGTGGGTTACATGGAAAAGACTTATCAAAAGCAGATGTTTCATTAAATATCTATGCTTGGCTAAAAGCACAAACGGAAAACAAACCAGTTGAGTTGTGTTGTGCTATTGGTGATACAATAGTTGATGGAAAATCATATGAGGAAATTGTAGATATTGCTAGAAAATACATTAAGAAAAAAGGTGGCTTTGAAAAATTCGCAGAATGGGGGCTTGTATAATAATATGTCAAAGTATAAAAAGAATTTGGGTTGTGAATGGTATGATTTAAAGAAGGGTAAAAAATTATCAAAACCATTTGCTATAACCACAACAGCAACTAGTGACTTAATTTGTGCCTTAGCCCAAGAATATGACACGGTAATAGAAATATATAATCATATAAACTATGATGAAGATGCTAAAAGGGTTTTAAAATATATGATAGACAAAGGCTATGGAAATGAAATATTAAGGAATTATTTAAATATATAAAAAGGAGTTAATTTAATGAAAGCACTTTTAATAATTTTATTTTGTATTTTAATTTTCTTGTGTTCAGTTCAGTTTAGTTACATAACAATTATGAAAATGTTTGAAGATGATCCAATTTATGTAAGTGGTGAAGTGGAGGTTAAAAATGATTAATATAAGAAGAGGAACTTTTGAAACTAATTCGAGTTCCGCACATGCTATTTGTGTCCATAATGACAAGAATATAAAAATACCCTCATATATCTTCTTTGGTTTGGAAGATTTAGAGGCAGAATATAGCCATTGGTATGAAGGTGGTCATTGGAACACAATTCAAGGAAGGGCAAACTATTTACACACTATTATGGTAATGATGTTGCCAAAAACAAAGTATGTAGAAAGTAAAACGCGCCTAACCAAATGGCTTAAAGAATTAGGCGTTAAATCTGAATGGGCTAAAGTAAAATGGTCGGAGGATGGTGAATCTTTTGCATCAAAACAATTTCTTTATGAAATAAAAGACACTTGCTCTGATACAATATTAAATATTATTATAGAAGATAAAGAAAAACTAAGAAATTATTTGTTTGGAAAAAACTCGGATATAATTATTGGATATGATGACTATTTTTACGAAAACTTAAAAAAAGCACAAAAGTTATATCCACCAGAAAGTGAGGAATATGATTATTATGAAGATGAGTATTAGAAAAGGAGTATTTGAAACAAATTCAAGCTCAACACATTCAATAACAATTTGCACAAGTGAAGAATATAAAAAATTTTTAAATGGTGAGCTTTATGTTGATTATAATGGACATCTTTATACATTAGAACAAATTGAAGCAAAATATGAAAAAGATAATCGTGAATGGAAAGAAAAATATGGTCATAATTATGCCAATGATATTGAACATTATATGGAATTAGCTAGTTTCTATGATTATCAAAAATGGGAAGATGATGATTATTTAGAAGAATACAAAGAAAGTTATACAACACCAAATGGAGAGGAGATAGTTGTTTTTGGAAAATACGGATATGATGGCTAATAAAATTATTGGAAGCTATATAAATGGCAACTATAAAGTTGTTATATTTGAAGATGGCACTAAATTAAGAGTTACACCAGATAGCGAGTTCATTCCTACAAGAGTAGAATCACTAGACTGTAAAATAACTCAATTTTGTGATATGAATTGTAAATTTTGCGCTGAACAATCCACTACAAATGGAAGGCATGGAGATTTAGGCAATCCAATTATAGAAACATTTCCACCTTATACCGAGGTTGCAATAGGTGGTGGAAATCCACTTTCACATCCACAACTAGAAGAATTTTTAACCAAACTAAAATCACAAAAATGTTTTCCTAGCATAACCATTAATCAAAAACACTTTATGCAAGAATTTGAAAGAATAAAGACACTAGCACAAAACGAAATGATTTATGGTATTGGAATTTCAATTTATGATATAAATGAAGAATTGGCCGCTAAAATTAACGAGCTTCCAAATGCAGTTTGTCATGTTATAGCAGGAATTGTTACTCTTGAACAATTAAAGAAAATGAGTGAATTAGGAATTAAAAAAGTGCTATTTTTAGGCTATAAGATTTTTGGTAGAGGTGCTTATTATTATAGTGAAGAAGTTCAAGCTAAAATAAATGAGCTAAAAGAGAACATGAAAAATGTTAAAGAAATGTTTAAAGTTATAAGTTTTGACAACCTTGCAATTGAACAACTTAATGTGAAAGACATTGTTCCAAAAGAGAAGTGGGAAGAGTTTTATATGGGTGATGATGGAAGTTTCACAATGTATGTTGATTTAGTTGAGAAAAAATATGCTCAAAGTTCGATTAGCAACGATAGATTTGATTTATTGCCAACTATAAATGATATGTTTTTAGACATTAGAAAAAGAAAGGAAAAAACAAATGAAAATTGATTATATTGAGTGTGGGGATTGTTTAAGTTTAATGAAAGAAATGCCAGAGAAGTGTGTTGATGTTTGTTTTACTTCTCCACCATACAATGATACTGGCTCTAAAAATGACACAGTAGAATATACGAAATATGGAAATAACACTCATAGAAAATATTTGTTTGTTGAAACAAGAAAAGATTGGTTTGAATGGCAATGTGAAGTTATTGATGAGATGTTGAGAGTGTCTAAAAAGCTCGTTATATACAATATTCAAGGCTTGACAAATAATAGGAAAGATTTATATAGACTTATTGGCAAATATGCGGATAGAATACATGATATTGTTATTTGGTACAAGCCTAATGGTACTCCAACTTCTACGCCACATAAGTTATCAAATACCTATGAATATTTACTTTTGATTAAGCCAGATGGCGTTAAAGGAGTTGATGTTCAAAGTAATTTTTATAGAAATGTTATTGTTAAGAATGTAAATACAAATAAAGAATATAAAAAAATTCATAGGGCGGTTATGTCAAAAGATTTTTGTGATGAAGTTATTAAGGAATTTACTGCTCCTGGGGATGTAGTTCTTGATCCATTTTTAGGTGTGGCAACAACTTGTGTTAGTTGTATTGAGCAAAATAGACATTATATTGGGTTTGAACTAAATGAAACTTATTATGAAGAAGCACTAAAAAGAATAAGTGAAATTCAATTAAGTATTCCATTAGAAAGTGCTAATAAAGAAGAAATAGAGGAGAAAAAAGATATGGATTATGAAGAAATGATAAAAAAAGTAGAAAAGTATGCTAATAGGCAAAATGATTTGCTTACTTCTACAATAGAAGATTATCAAGATGATTTAAAGTCATGGAAAACAAAAGATCCAAAATATTATCAAGAACAAAAGAACTATATAGGCTCGCTAAAAGAAGAACGTGAAAGTTGGAGAGATGTTCTTAGAATTATACATGGTTATGAGGATTTATATAACAAGTTGGAGGACTAACATGTTAAGAAAAATAAAAAACTATATGTTATGTAAAAAGTTTCCATTTCTTAAAGTAAGGAATAGATTTGATGGAAAATTTTGTGGCTATGATTTTACCGAGCTAGATGCATTGCCACAAGGTTGGTATGATACCTTTGGAATCGCTATTTGTCAAGACATTAAAAATTGCCTTAAAAAATCTAAAACAAAGGGCTTTGTTAAGAAATATAGAATAGCGCAAATAAAAGAAAAATGGGGTTTTCTTCATTGGTATGATAATGGTGTTCCAAGTGATATTTCAAAAGAGTTTTATGAGATAATAAATAAATATGAAGAAATTTCTATGAAAACTTGCATTAGATGTGGCAAAAATGGTAAGATAGTAAATAATAGAGGTTGGTATGAACCTTTATGCGAAGAATGTAAGGAGATGATTAAAAAATCATGGGAGAAGTAACTCTTTATGCTTTTAAAACTGGAGAAAATCCAAATCGAAAAATTCGCTTTTGGAAAAACTCACATCATTTAGATATTAAAGTTGGAGATAGCGCATTTTTGGCTAATCGAGATGGCATTATTAAAGAAGTTTGTAGATATAAAATTATCTGTGACAAAGATGATGTTCCAAGCTATTGTTGTTGTGATTATAATAAAATTAAATCAATAATGGTTAAAAAAGAAATAGAACCACAAATAGAAGATATTGAAATTAGCGAGCATTGGCAACTTCCTAATGAAAATAAAATTAAGGCAAAGCTCGACTATTACAATGCTAACTCCAAATTTTTAGATTCAATTATTTTAAGAAAAGGCAATGATAAAAAATATAGACTTGTTGATGGTTATACAACATTTTTAATTTGTCGTGATATTCTTAAATCAGACAAAGTAAAAGCAAGCTATTTTGAATAAAGGAGAAAAATGAATAAAAAAGAAATGAAAAGATTTTTTTTATATTTACTTAGGTGGCAAATGAGCACCCCTTTATTGGCAATTTGTATGAGTATTTTAGATTTGCCAACTATTTGGAAAACAATTGTAGCCAATTTAATGGGTGGAATAATATTTTTTTGGATTGATAAATTTATATTTAAAGAAAGGAAGTAATATATGTATTTATATCATTATGAATTGATACCTTTACTGCCAAATGAAATGTTAATTATGCAATGGAAGGATTGCTATAATATCTTAAATTATTGGGAAAAGGGTGGAACTCTCGCTAAAAAATATGATTATGTTAGAAATCATGATAGAAGATTATATTATTATTATGTAAGGCGCATTACTGATGAAATGAATAATAGAAACATTAGGGTTAATCTCAAACTTTTAAAGCGCATTAATGACTTTTGTAATACACAAAATAACCATTGGATAAAAGAAAACTATCCAGAACAAGATCAATATCATTTAAGAGAGTGCCTTTATATGCTTGAAGAAAAAGCTCGCCTAGACAATATGTCAAAAGAAAATTGGGATGCTATTTATGAAAAATATAAAGAGTTCACTCCATTATGGTATTATGATAAAGGCACTAATTATGAAAGAAGGTAGAAAAATGAATAAAACAGAAATACAAGTAGGTGAATATTGCAGAGTAGATGGGAGTATTGCAAAACTATTAAGTGTTAATGAATATGAAAACAGTGTTACTTTTGATAGCCCAGTTAATATTCCACTAAAGGGAGTTTCTAAAACTATAACAATATATGATATGTTAAGGTACACTACAAACCACTCTCATAATCTAATAGACCTAATAGAAGTAGATGATATTGTTGATATCACGATATTAGGAGAAGATACGGAATTTGGGGCAACCGATCCAATAGGGGCTATTTGGCACATAAAAGATGAAAGTATGTTACATAATATAAAACAAGGATGTAAATTAGGAACATTTGAGTTAGAAAGTATCTTAACTCATGAAGAATTTAATGATAATAAATATCAAGCAAATGAGGAAGAAGAAAAAGAATATGAATAAAGTTATATTTTTATATGTAGATGGAGTATTAAATAATGTTAAGCATTGTTCATTATTAGCGGATAAACTATTAGGAAGAGAGCAATATTTAGAATTGCTCAAACAAATGAAGGGAATACCATTTGATTATCGTAGTTGTATGTTACTACAAAAGCTAATAAATAAATCTAAAGCATATGTTGTTTTGTCAAGTACATGGAGATTAAATAGTGAAGCCATAAATGAATTAAAAGAATATGCAGGAATAGAAATAGTTGATAGGACACCCATATTAGACACTACAAAGGGTGAAGAAATTCAAAAATATTTAGATTTAAATCCTCATATTAAAAATTATGTGATAATTGATGATGATTCAGATATGTTAAAAAAACAAATGAGCCACTTTGTTGAATGTAATACAATTAATGGTTTTACAAAAAAAGAATATAAACGTGCTTTAAAAATTTTAAAGGTAGGTGGAGAAGATGACTAATGCAGAAAAGTATTTAAAAGATAGTGTAAGTGTAGAAGAATTAACACAAAATTTAACCAATTATATAAATAAAACACAAAAACCGACTTATGAAAAAATTAAAAATTTTTTCGAACAAAAAGCTCAACTTTTAACCGAAGATGAAAGAGTTATATTGAGGAATATAAGAGATAATCCTAAATATATAAAAAGAGATGGCAAGTATTCTTTATTATGTTATGACAAAATAAATAAAAATGGACTTATTGACAATGGAACAATATTAAATGGCTATGGTCACCTATTTCAATTTATAAAAGAACGGAGAAGAGTACGAGATAAAGGAGTTATTAGAAAATGAGTGATAGTTTTTATGTTTTATTTTATATAGAAGAAGCATCATTTTTAATGGAAAATGGAGAAACAACGAAATGGATATATGAAGCGAAACGTTTTGAGACTTTAAAACAAGCAAAGGAAGAAAAACAAAAATTAGATGAGCCTAGAAAATTTTATATATTTAAAGTTAATGCCGAATATTGGTTAAAAAGAGTATAGCAAGAACAAAGAATATAGAATAGAGGAGTTGTTGGGAGATGACTAATGCGGATAAATATCTAAAAAATAATATGTCAATAACAGATTTTTTAACAATGTGTGATGATATGGCAGATTATTTACAAGATAGAAATAAAATAACAATGCAAGATATAGTAGATTATTTTAGAGTGGAGGTACAAGATGACTAACAAAGATAAATTTTTAAAAGATGGAGTAAGTGTAGATGATTTTGAAGATATTTATCATGATTGGTTAATTAAAGATATGGTATTAGAAGCAGAAAGAGAAATACAACTTGATAAGTTAGATAGTGTTATGAGATTTTTGCGAACACCTTGTAAACCAACACTAACCGAAGATGAAAGAGTTATATTAAAAAATATAGATAAAAAATATAAATACATATTTAAGCCTGTAGATAACGAATTATATTTATGCGAAACCAAAGGTATGAGATATTATGATGAAGATGACAGAGAAATAGCACACGATTTTTTATGTTACAGCCACCTATTCCAATTCATAAAAGAACGGAGAAGAATACGAGATAAAAGAATTATTGGAGGAAAAATGATAGAGGATAATAGAACATATTATAAATGCGAATATTGTGGAAATATCTCACAAGACTATGAAGAAATAGAAACTTGCGAAAAAACTTGTGGACTTATTATTGAAGAACTAACTAAGATAATTGATAGTTGTAAAAAATTAAATGACTTAGGATGCACAATAGAATTAAGAGAATACCCATATTATACAGACAATAAGCTAGATAAAGCAGCTGCAAGGATAATAAAAAAAGAATATGAATTAGCATTTAGAAGTGAAGATGTGTGCATTGAAAACAATATAAAAAAAGAATTTAAAACTTTAACGACATTATTAGGAGATGAGAAGTGATGCTAAATGCACAAAGTATAGTTTCAGAAGAATTAGCAAAACTAACAACAGATAATATAACAATTACAAGTGTAAAAGTAGAAAGAGAATATAAAGCGTGTGAAAAAATAGAACCTATGCACATGAAAAATAACAAACAAATAGTAATAACAATAAATTATATTGAAGATATAGACAAAAGAAATATAAAGCAATTTGAAGAATTATTAGGAGAGTGAAAAATTGAATATAAAACTAGTAAAACAAAATGAAGAAACAGAAGAGCTAGAAATTACAAAAGAAGAATTAAAAAAATACGAGTTAAAACCCAATGAAAAACTACAAGAAATAAATGGCAAATGGTATAAAGTAACAATTCCAAAAGAATTGTTGGGTTGGTATAACAAATTAAATAAGCAAGAAATTGAGGAATTATACAACAAATCAAAAGAGAATTATTAGGAGATGAGAGAAATCAAAAACCTTAAAATATTTACCGAAAATATAGAGCATGAAGCAATAGAACAGATTGAATTATTATTGGAACAAGAAGCATTTAAAGATTGTAAAGTTAGAATTATGCCAGATGTTCACGCTGGTAAAGGTTGCGTAATAGGTTTTACAGCCGATTTAGGAAACAAGGTTATACCAAACATTGTTGGTGCTGATATTGGTTGTGGAATGTTCGTTGTTGAACTTGGTAAAAGTGATATAGATTTACAAAAATTTGATGGCGTGGTAAACAAGTATATTCCTAGTGGAAGAAATATCAGAGAGCAAAAAGTAGCGAACTTTTTAGGAATACAAAAACTACATTGCTTAAAAGAATTAAAAGAAAGCTCAAAATTTGAGAGAGGTATTGGCACACTAGGTAGTGGCAACCATTTCATAGAATTAGATGTTGACAAAGATGGCAATAAGTATCTTGTTATACATAGTGGAAGCAGAAACCTTGGAAAGCAAGTTGCAGAATATTATCAAAACTTAGCTATTGAGCTATGCTCTGGCAAAGAGGAATATTACGCAAAGAAAGAAGAAATTATTAAAACATATAAAGAACAAGGCAGAAAAAGCGAAATACAACAAGCTTTAAAAGAATTTGAAAAACAATATAAGGATAAACAACCTAATTTGCCAAAAGAGCTTTGTTATTTAGATGGCAAATACAGAGATATGTATTTAGATGATATGGCAATTTGCCAAAAGTATGCAGAATTAAATAGGACAATTATTGCAAGGGAAATATTGCTAAAATATTTTGATATAAAAGATAGTTATCAACTAAGATTTTACAGAACTGATGGAAACTATTATTACACTCAAGATATGGTTGACTATCCGTTTGATGCTTGGCAAACGATACACAATTACATTAACTTTGGAGATAACATTGTTCGTAAAGGTTCAATAAGTGCTTATGCAGGCGAAAAGGTAATCATACCAATGAATATGAAAGATGGAAGTTTAATTTGTATTGGTAAAGGCAATAAAGACTGGAATAACTCCGCACCACATGGAGCAGGAAGAATAATGTCAAGGTCTAAAGCAAAGGAAATGTTTAATCTTGAACAGTTTAAAGAGAGTATGCAAGGCATTTATTCTACAAGTGTTGTTGAAGAAACAATTGATGAAGCACCTTTTGTATATAAGCCAATACAAGAAATAATAGAAAACATTAAAGATACAGTTGAAATTGTTAAAATAATTAAACCGATTTACAATTTCAAGGCAAAAAATTAGAAATTTTAGGAGAGTGAAATAATGGGTTGTAATGACAATTTTGAGCCAAATGAAGAAGAATGCCAAGGTTGTATAAATTGGAAGTATGGGATATGTCTATATGAAGAACCAGATAAATACAACACAAGCATACCCAATGTTGATGAAATGATATTTCAAATTGGTCATAAAAAATATACAAGAGATGAACTTGTAAAATTACTTCAAGAAGATAATTGGAAAGAACTTTTGAAAGGAGAATAAAAAATGTTAATTAGTATTTGTTTAATATTTATAGGAATAAAATTGCAAATGGAATGGTGGTATTATACATTAATTGGAATAACTTTATTTTTTCAAGCATGTAATGCTTTTATTCAAGTGTATAAACTAGGTCTAAAGGATAGGGGGTAAAATATGAATGAAACTAATAAAAACAAAGCAATCCAAATTTTAGAAAATTTGGATGATAGATTATATATAAGAATGAAAATAATAGATAACAGAAATATGATAATGATATTATTTAATTTAGGATTATTATTTATATTTATATCTAAAACCCAATTTATACAAAAAGAAATAATTTGTTTAAATTTAATATCAATTATATTTTTTATATTTGGCTTAAAAACAAGAAAAATTAAAGTAATGGGATATGATATAGGAGAAAAAAATATAATTAATCAAGAAAAAAGTGCGTATGAAACCGATTTGCTTGATACTTATCTTGTTATAGATAAATTTAATGATAAGGTTATTGAAAATAAACATAGATGTTTTGATTTTGGCTTTTGGCTAACAATTATTCAAATTATTTGGTTTGGAATTACATTTTTTATTTAGGAGGAAAAAATGATAGAGAAAACACAAGGCTGTGGTGGACTAGGAGATATAATGTCTAATGTTATCAAAAAACAATATGAAATTATAGATAAAGTAAATGAATTAGATAAGAAATTAAATAGCCCATTAGTTATGAATATTTTTAATCATCCTATCTACACTATTACAACTATTGAAGTCGACAAAAAGGGCGACTTTTCTTCCTCAAGATGTGTTGGATTTTATTATGATCTAAATGAAGCCAAGAACGCACTTGAAGAAAATAGATGTGATTTATTTGAAACATGCTATCTTTATGCGGTTATTGAAGAATCTTATGAAGGAATTTATCCTCACATAGAAAAACAACTATGGTATAAATATAATCTAAAAGAAGAAAAATATGAAAAATGTAAAAAACCAGAATTTGCAATGGGTTGTGGCAGTTGTGGAATAGGATAAAAGGAGAAAATTATGAGATATAATAATTATCATAAGCATGACTATTATAGTAATGTTATACAATTAGATGTTACAACAAGCCTTGAAGATTATTGCAAAAGAGCAATTGAACTTGGACATAACACATTATTTACAACAAATCATGGAACACAAGCTAATATTTTCGAGGCTACTACATTAGGTCATAAATATGGACTAAAAGTTATTTTAGGTGTCGAATCTTATTATGTAGAAAATAGATTTGAAAAAGATAAATCAAATAGACATATAATTTTAGTTGCACTTAATGATAACGGTGCAAAAGATATAAATAGAATTATAAGCGAAGCACATGAGAATGGGTTTTATTATAAGCCTAGAATAGATTGGGAACTTATTGATTCTGTTAATCCTAAAAATATAATTGTTACAACTGCTTGTATAGCGGGCTTATGGAATGATGAAAATTTAATTGTTAGACTTAAAAATAAATTCCAAGAAAATTTTTATTTAGAAGTTCAAAATCATAATGTTGAAGCACAGAAAAAAGCTAATAAACAAATATTAAAATTTGCCACTAAATATAATATTCAAATTATTCATGCTAATGATAGTCATTATATTTATTCTACAAATAAAGAGAATGTTCAAAATGTTACTATAAAAGGGCAAAAATATAAGGTTTTGCCTGCCGATAGAGATTTATTTTTAAAAGCAAAAGGAATTGTTTACGAAGAAGAAAATGAATTTATACTTGACTATCCAGACTATGACACTATTGTAGCACGCTATAAAGAACAAGGTGTGCTAAATGATAGCCAAATTAAGCAAGCAATTGAAAATACTCTTGTCTTTGATAAAGCAGAAGATTTAACCATTATAAATGATGATATTAAGCTTCCTTCTGTATCGAATAATCCAATAGAAGATTTGAGAGCCTTGATTAGACAAAAATGGCGAGAAACTCGCGAAACAATTCCAAAAGAACAATGGGATAAATATCAAAATGAAATAGCCTATGAATTGAACATTGTCGAACAAACTAATATGGCTAATTATTTCTTAATAGATTACAATATAGTAAAAATAGCACAAGAAAAATATGGTGGAATTTTAACAAAAACTGGAAGGCGGTAGTGCACCTTCATTTTATATTATAAAACTTTTAGGTTTAACAAATATAGATAGAATTAATGCACCAGTTACTTTGTTTCCTACTAGATTTATGTCTATTGAAAGGATTATTGGAACAAGATCATTACCCGATAGATTTTGTCGCGTGGCATAGTGATATGCCAATGAAAATGTGGTGAACGTATGCAAAAACGGTGTAGTATTTAATACTGCTAACGGTGAAAACCTTAACGTGAAGTCGAAGGCAATACCGTGCTAAGTTTAAATT
>JAGCBE010000438.1 GCA_017652345.1 Methanobrevibacter sp. | reverse complement strand
GATGATTATGCAACCAGCGGATACAGGGTAAATACCAATTGGAATACTGAATTAAGAGTAAATCCTGAAGGAAATGAGGAATTGGCTGAAGGATTGAATGAAATAGCAAGTAAATTGGGTCCAATCACCATTAGTGAAGTTCAAGATCATGAAGATGATGGAGAGGAAGTAGACATCATCGGCAGATTAATTACCCTTAATGACACCCATTCCTTCCAAAGGGATGACGGTTCAACCGGTTATGTTCGTTCCGGAGACATTGCAGACTCAACTGGAAAAGTCAGAATCTCATTCTGGGATGAAAAGGCAGAAGCTTCATATGGAATAGGAAAAGCATATCAAGTTGAAAATGCCAGAACCAGATTAGGAATGTATGAAGTTGAACTCAACGTTGGAAAAACAACTAGAGTCATCGAGCTTTCTGATGCTGAATCATCTGATTTGCCTTCATTTGAAGAGTTAGAAGAGCAAATCTATGAAACCAAGAAGATTTTTGATATAGAAGAAGATGACATGAACATTAAAGTTGTAGGAAGAATCTTGGAAATTGAAGATACCCGTGAATTCGAAAGGCAGGATGGAACCAAAGGATTGGTTAGAAACATTACCATTGGTGATGATTCAGGTTTCATATCTGTAACATTATGGGATGATAAGACCAACTTGCCTTATGATATCAATGAGGCAATCAAAATTCAAAATCCACGTGTAAACTACAATGATTTGAGCAATCGTGTAGACTTGTCCGTAGGCAATTCAACAAATATATTGCAGCCTTCTTACAATGAATTAACCAGTCTTCCAGACATTGAGGAATTGCAAAACATATTATACACTTCAAAAGACATTGCAAGCCTTGAATTGGAAGATAGAAGCGTAAAAATAAAAGGTATATTTTCAAATCCATACATAGAAAAGATTTTGATTCCTAAATGTCCTATCTGTAACCGCACTCTTGAAGATGAGGATGAAGAGGAATGTCCTAATTGTGGAAATCCTATAGATGAACCTAAATATCTTTTAATGCTTCCTGGAAAGATCACTGATGATACTGGTGAAATTCAAGTAACCTTCTTCAATGAATTGGTGGAACAGCTATTGGATATGAAACATGATGATATAGTTGCTCTATATGAGGAAAGTGAAGGAGATATTGGATTCCTGGAAACTAAAGCAATGGATATTGAAGGAAGAACTTTAGAATTGCTTGCTGATGTAACTTATAATAATTATGATGAAGAAATAAGGCTTAGACCTAAAAAGATCTTTAAAAATGAGTTTTAAGCCTTGATTATAGTATGATGAACTTTAATAAATTTGTTTAATGGGTTGATAATTATGGTAGAACTTGAAGACTTACCTAATGTAGGAGAAAAAACTGCTGAAAAATTAAGAGAAGCTGGTTTTGCTGATATGATGAGATTAGCTACTGCCACTGCTAAAGAATTAGCTGTAAAGGCAGAAATAGGTGAAGGAGTAGCTGAAAAAGTTATTGAAGCAGCACGTAGAGCTGAAAAAATTGATTTTGAAACAGCATTTGATGTAATGGAAAGAAGACGTGATGTTGGCCGTATAACCACTGGAAGTAAAGGTGTAGATGAGTTAATCGGTGGTGGAATCGAAACTCAAGCTATTACTGAAGTTTTCGGTGAATTCGGTTCAGGTAAAAGTCAAATTTCACATGAATTGGCTGTAACTGTCCAATTGCCTAAAGAAAAAGGCGGTTTAGATGGAGAATGTGTATTCATCGATACAGAAAACACTTTCAGACCTGAAAGGGTTGAACAAATCGCAGATGCATTTGGACTTGATCATGAAGAAGTCTTAAGAAAAATTCACATTGCAAGAGCTTTCAACTCTTCTCACCAAATATTAATGGCTGAAAAGATCAATGAATTGATTCAAAGCGGTGTTAATGTAAGATTAGTTATTGTTGACTCCCTTATGGCACACTTCAGAGCAGAATATGTTGGAAGAGAGTCATTGGCTACAAGACAACAAAAATTAAACCAACACTTGCATGCATTGCAACAAGTTGCAAATACCTACAATGTAGCAGTTTTCCTTACAAACCAAGTTCAAGCAAGACCTGACGCTTTCTTCGGAAGTCCAACAAAAGCTATTGGTGGACACGTTTTAGGACACGCTTCCACTTACAGAATCTGGTTGAAGAAAGGTTTAGCTGGAAAAAGAATTGCTAGATTAGTGGACAGCCCTCACTTGCCAGAAGGAGAAGCTGTATTTAAAGTCACTACTGATGGTATTGTAGACTAATCAAACTTTTAAAAAAGTTTGACCAAAATATTTTCAATAGTTGGGAGTGATTTCTCTTAACTATTTTTTCTTATTTATTTTTATTTTTAATTTCATTTTCATATTTTTACAAAAACTATTTTAACTTATTTTTATAAATTTAATTTATCAATCGTTTATTCATAAACGCATTTCATTTTTTTAATTATTGAATTTTTTTAGTTGATTGTATGGACTATAGGATTATTATTGTTTCAATCATTGTCATGATTTTGATAGGGACCTTATCAAAAAAGATAGGCCTTTTGAAAGAGAATGATGTCGAAACTCTCAATAATATAGTAATCAATATAGCTCTACCATGTATGATTTTTAATGCTTTGTATACTGCTGACGTTTCCTTACTTCCAAGATTAAGCATATTGACAGTTTACATGTTGATAACTAGTTTAATAGTAGGAGTATTAACTTATTTACTACTTAATTTTTTAGGATGGGACAGGAAGAAAATTTGGAGTCTTGTCATTGTTGTGGTTTTAGGAAACACAGGTTTTTTAGGTTACCCTATCACTCAAGGAATCTTTGGCAATGCAGGTATGATAAGGGCTGTATTTTGTGACATTTCCACTTCAATAATTTTTGTCGTTTTAAGCTTTATTTTGATATTGATTTTTGATGGCGAAATCAAAGTGGCCATTCGCAAGATCTTAACATTCCTTCCGCTATGGTCAATTATACTTGGAATCACATTCAACTTATTCAGCATTCCAATTACCTCTGTTGGATCTACTGTGGTGACTTATTTGGCAGGTGCTACAATTCCACTCATCATGATATCTTTAGGATTGTCCTTAAAGATTGATGGATTGAAGAATCATTTCAGGGAGGTAGGCCTGGCATCAATTATAAAATTGGTCATTTATCCTTTAATCGGATTAGGGGTATTGTCCTTACTTAACATTACAGGGTTTGAACATACTATTGGATTAATTGAAGCAGCCATGTCATCTGCAATGATAGGATTGGTATTGGCTGTAACATATAAATTGGATTGGGAACTCACTTCTGATTGCATATTCACAACCACCGTATTCAGTCTTGTGACAATTCCTGTATTCTTAATGTTTATCCTTTAACGAACATTTAAGGGATTTTTATCAATTTTTTTACTCATTTTTATTGGGCCAATTTTCTGTATTTTTAGTGTTGCATAAAAGGTTACACTTCTTTTATAATTATTTAAATTAGCTTAATTTTAAAAATTAACCAAATTAATTGGTATTTAAGTTTAATAATCATTGATACTTATTATTTTAACTTAAATATAGTAATTTTCTATCTAAATTAGATTTAAACCTATTTGAACATTTATCTTTGTTCAGAAATTTTTCAATTTTTAAAGGCTTTTCCACCTTTCTTTGAAATTTTCATTGTATTTTTTTTAATTTTTAGGTGTATCAAAATCTATTTTATTTTTCAATTTAAAGAATTAAATTCCATTTATTTTTAAAAATACTCATAATTTAATCTTATTTGATTAAAATAATAGAAAAATAATCTAATTTATTGATTTATCCAATTTAAATCAATTTAAAATTTTCTCATATATATACTTTACTCCTACTTATTTATAGAAACCTTTATATACTCACTTTTTAGAAAAATTAAACTATCTAATATTTTATATATATAATATATTTAAAAAATTAGATCAAATGATTAATCATTTTACTTGTACAAGGTGATTTAATGGCAGAAGAAATTAACAACGAAGAAATTAGAGTGGGAGTATATGTATGCCACTGTGGTGTAAACGTTGGTGGAGTCGTAAACTGTCCTGAAGTAGCAGAATACGCAAAAACTTTACCTAACGTAGTAGTTGCAAAAGATTACAAATACATGTGTTCTGACCCTGGTCAAAGTCTTATCCAAGACGACATCAAAGAACACAACTTAAACAGAATCGTAGTAGCAGCATGTTCTCCTAGACTTCACGAACCTACCTTCAGAAGATGTGTAGAAGAAGCTGGATTAAACAAGTTCTTATTTGAATTTGCTAACTTAAGAGAACAAGACTCTTGGGTACACATGACCCAACCAGAAGAAGCAACTGCAAAAGCAAAAGACTTAACTCGTATGGCTGTTGCAAAAGCAAGATTATTAGAACCTCTTGAAGCTTCTAAAGTAGCAGTAGACAAAAAATGTCTCGTTATTGGTGGTGGAGTAGCAGGTATTCAATCTGCATTAGACTTAGCTGATATGGGATTCAAAACCTACATGGTAGAAAGAAACCCAACTATCGGTGGAAGAATGGGTCAATTAGACAAAACCTTCCCTACCTTAGACTGTTCCATGTGTATTCTCGCACCTAAGATGGTAGACACTTCCAAACACGAAAACATTGAATTAATTACTTACGCAGAAGTAAAAGAAGTAGACGGTTACATCGGTAACTTTACTGTAAAAGTTGAGAAAAAACCTAGATACGTTAAAGAAGAAGACTGTACTGGATGTGGACAATGTCAAGAAGTCTGTCCTATCGAAATACCTAACTACTACGACGAAGGTGTAGGTATGGTAAGAGCAGCTTACATCCCATTCCCTCAAGCAGTACCTCTCTGTGCAACTATCGACAAAAACTACTGTATCGACTGTGGTCTTTGTGAAACCGTATGTGGTCCTGAAGCAATCGACCGTAACATGGAACCAGAAGAAATCGAACTCCATGTTGGTACCATCATTGCAGCAACCGGTTACGACCCATATGACCCAACCGAAAAATACGAATACGGTTACGGTAGATACACTAACGTAATTACCGCAATGGAAATTGAAAGAATGATCAACGCATCCGGTCCTACTGGTGGTCACGTACAAAAACCATCTGACGGTAAAGAACCTAAACGTGTTGCATTCATCCACTGTGTCGGTTCAAGAGATGAACAAATCGGTAAATCCTACTGTTCCAGAGTATGTTGTATGTACTCCATGAAAAACGCTCAATTATGTATTGACCACGAACCTGACACTGAAGTAACTTGTTACTACATGGATATCCGTTCATTCGGTAAAGGATTCGAAGAGTTCTACAAAACTTCCCAAGAAAAATACGGTATTGAATTCATCAGAGGACGTCCTGCAGAAATCCTCGAAAACGATGACTTAACCTTAACCGTAAGAGCAGAAGACACCTTACTCGGAAAAGTAACTGAATACACCTACGACTTAGTTGTATTATCTGTAGGATTAGAACCTCCAAAAGGATCTAACGAACTCAGACAAACCTTAGGTTTATCCAGAACTTCCGACGGATTCTACATGGAAGCTCACCCAAAACTCAGACCTGTTGACACTTTAACTGACGGTGTTTACATTGCTGGTGTAGCACAAGGTCCTAAAGATATTCCTGACGCAGTAGCACAAGGATCTGCTGCAGCATCAAGAGCATCTATCCCAATGGCTAAAGGTGAAGTAGAAATCGAACCTATTACTGCTGACACTGATACCACCGTTTGTGGTGCATGTGAAGTATGTGTAGAATTATGTCCATTCGGTGCTGTAAGTATTGAAGGTGAAGGCGCAGACAAACACGCAGCTATTAACGTTGCATTATGTAAAGGATGTGGTACCTGTGTAGGTGCATGTCCATCTGGTGCTATGAACCAAAACCACTTCAAAACCGAACAAATTATGGCACAAATTGCAGCAGCTCTCGAAGATGTTGCAAAATAGATTAAGAGATTTATTCTCTTTTTCTTTTTCTTTTTTTTTTAATCAATTTTTATTTGTTCGTATATTAATCAACGTTTTTCAAAATCATTTTTCTCAAATTCAAGATCTTTTTTTCTAAAAAAATGAAATCAGTTTTTTAAATACTAAAAAAATAATATAAAATATTATATATTTAATAAAAAGTTTTATTTAATTAAAAAATTATATTATATATTAATAAGAATTTTATTAGATTATATTTTTTAGATTTTTAGATTTTTTTAATTATTTTCTCTGATTTTTATAAACTTTTAAAATTTTTAATTATTTTATCAAAAGATTAATTTATAATTATATTTATAAGATTACAATTTTAGAAAATATTAGGTGTTTTGATATGTATCAATATGAAGAAGACATGAATAAGATCAATGAATTGATGAGAGTTCATAATGATTGGATGAGAGATAGTGTAAACCTTATTGCAAGTGAAAACACTACAAGTAATGCTGTAACAACTGCAATGGCTTCAGACTTAGCTCACAGATATGCTGAAGGACAAGCTTATGAAAGATTATACCAAGGATGTACTTACATTGACCAAATTGAAGACATTACAAAACAATTGTCATGTAAAGTCTATGACTGTACTTATGCAAACGTTCAGCCTGTATCCGGTGTAACTGCAAACCTCGCTGCTTTCTTCGGTTTCGCTAAAGCTGGAGACAAAATGATTGCTATGAACATTCCTTTCGGAGGACACATTAGCCATGCAAATGTAAGTGCAGCAGGTATTAGAGGATTGAAAACTTTAGAACATCCTTTCAACCCAGAAGTAATGAACATTGATGTTGATGCATTGAACAAGATGATCTTAGAGGAAAAACCTAAAATCATCCTCTTTGGAGGAAGCTTATTCTTATTCCCACACCCTGTATCTGAAGTTGTAGATGCTGCAAATGAAGTTGGAGCAACCATTATGTACGACGGTGCTCACGTGCTTGGATTGATTGCAGGTAAACAGTTCCAAGATCCTTTAAAAGAAGGAGCTGAAGTCCTTATGGGAAGTACCCACAAGACTTTCCCAGGTCCTCAAGGAG
>JAGCBE010000437.1 GCA_017652345.1 Methanobrevibacter sp. | reverse complement strand
GGCTACACCAATACAATGTTCATATTTCCTGAACATTTCCCAATAGTGTTCCCAATCACGCCTATCTCCATAGCGCTTAAAATATTTAAGCCCTTTATACATACTCTCGCTAATAATAATCATAACGTCATCAACGCTATGTTTCATTCCCCATAAGTCTGTAATTTCAGATATTCCTCTTTCGTGATAAAATTCGCTATAATTTACTTCGTGCGTTACGCCTTTGATATAAGGTAGTCGCCATAATATACTTGTCGGCTTTGTAGAGCTTCCAAGACGCTCTCGCACATACTTTGTAATAGTGGGATGATGAATACCACAACCGTCAAATACATTAATCTCAATATCTCTTACAGTTTCGTCTATCGCTTTTTGCGTCCACTCAAACTCGTTTCCATCTTTCCCAACGATTGTAGTTGTTTCATCTTTGACATATTTGATTTTTTGATCGGGAATTGTTGCAAAATAATCTGGGACAACAATAATCTTAGGAAACCAATCCTCTAAACAATGACAAGAACTAAACATTAAACCCCTATAAGCATAATACTTTGATAATACTGTCTTGTCAATTTGAATATCCATTGTTATCCTTTTGTTCAATTCTTCCTGAACAGACTCGTCAACAAAACTTAAAATAAAATTTCTAGTCATACTAGCAGATCGCTCGCTCAAAACAAAATGAACACCATTTACATAAAAACCATTCATAACTAAATCGCTTAACGCTTCTTCATTTGATTTTGCTCCCTTGCAATCTACAAAAATAACATACGGATTATAGACATCGCTAGTGTGGGTTATAAGTCTTATTTGCCTAAACAACATATTGTCTTGTTGCTTGATTTGATAGTTTCGCTCTCGCTCCTTTGGAACACTCATATCAAAATCGCACAAATAAAGCTCACTAAAAGAAAACTTCCTAACAATATATAATTTTGGAGCAAACAATTACTACTCACTCCTTTCAAATCTTCTATAACTCATTTCTTCCCAATAATCCTCTCCCTCTTCAACAGCGTCGAAAAAATCACATTCGTCTGTTAAATCGTTTGATTCCTTACATTTTTCGTACCAGATGCAAAACTCACATCTGTTTTCTCCCAACTAGATAATCACACCCTTTCTCTAAATAAATATAAACTCTCTCTTCCGTTTACAAACATATTATACCATATTTTTCCAATTTTGTCAAGTAATTATGTAAAAAAAGAGGGCTATTCAGCCCCCTAAATCTTGCGTGTAATGGCGTTAAGTCCTCCCCATACACACGCGTTATTACACTTGAAATTCGGGAAAGTACAACGAGCGCCCCTGAAAAAGTCGGTTGGAATTAAATCGGGTCTGCAATTATGATACTGACTAAGTATGTCTCTCGTCTGCTTCATAATTTCAAGCTGAGCGCAACCACAAATTCTTTCGTAGCACTTCAATAAGAATTTGTCATATGTCCCACGCTCATAAATTCTAACCATTTGCCCCTGTGGGAAAAACCCCCTAAGCGCGCTCATATCTTCTTTCCATTCTTCAACCAAACCATAATCTTCATAAAGAATATCCGGAATATAGAATAGCGGCTCGTTCAACATTTCAACTTGATAACTTAATGTCCTATGTCTTTGTGCTTGTGCAAGCTGAGCCCAACTTCCAAGATAGGAAATAGAATATACTTCACCAAAGTAATCCTCTTCCTTAGGAATTGTGCGGAACAAAGATATTCTCCTGCCCTTGAAATCCGCATCCAATCCCTTAACCTTTAACTCGTCAGGCAAAGCGTGCTCAAACTCTAACATATACTGACGCAAAGTATCAGAAAATGCGTCGCAAGCGTCACGGCAGTAAAACTTAAAGAAGTTGCGAATATAATTGATTTGCCTTAAACTGACGGTGTAAATCATTGTCGTTGGCGTGAAAACGCTAATCATATAGCGCGCATTCTCCATAGCCAATTTGTCAATCGACTTCTGCGCTTTTTTAGGATCTGCATAGAAACTACGAAACTTCTCTCCATATCTGTCGTCAATCAACTTCTTGAACCTAGAAAGCCACTTCGTGTAGCGCTCTATGTCCGTATCCATCATCGTCATTCTTGTATAGCGCGCAGACTTCTCAGAGGTCGTGTAGAACCCTTCGTTGTTGAGTACCATTGCCAAAATTTTGGGAATGTCCTCTATCAACAAATTGTAGGTGATATGGTCGTACACGCTATGATGACCAGAAAGCAATGTTCCTTTCGCTCTTGCAAGTGTCCTCTGCTCCGGCTCACTTGTTAACGCCTCAAAGTTGCTAGGCATATAGCAAACCCCTGCGGCGCGTCCTGCAAACACAACAGCCTCGTCCTTAGAACTGCACGTTGAACCAATCACGCTAATTTTCATAGTGTAACCCTCCTTGTTTATTTTATAACACTATTATACCATATTTTTCCATTTTTGTCAATGCGATACTGATAAAAAAAATAGGATACCAAAAAGAATAATAAATGGCAAAAATAAAAATATAAATAAAGCCTAGGAGTTAAACGGCTCTATAAAATAAACATAAGCACTATTCTTTGGAACCCTATTTTTCAAATATTAAGTTACTGGTCGGCGCATATGCAAATGCACCAATATTTTGAAAGGTTGCCACTTCAACGAACAAAGTGGCAAAACTGAGAGAGAACTCTTGTGTGACGGTGTACGAGCGACACACAATAAAAAAAGGGGGTATTATGGATATGTCCTTTTTTCTCTCTACACTCATATTATAACAAAACAAAATCTCGCTGTCAATACATTGACAAAAAATTTTTGCCATGTTAAAATAGAACTGGATAATTATAATACAAAAGAAAGGAGAAACGCGCTATGTTCATCTCGGATTTGATTACAACACAAGAGATTGAAACTTGGCAAAGAGGCGATAATATTCTCATTAAATCACAGACTGGTTCCGGAAAAAGCCACTTTATGATTAATGTATTGGCGCGCTACTGTGAAGAACATAATCTAAAAACTATCATTTTCTCAAATCGCGACCTGCTTAATCAGCAAAATAAAAAACTGGCGCTCAAAAATGTAGAATGCTTTAATTATCAATATATGGAAAAAATGACACCAGAAGCGATAAAGAGAAAACTAGATAAATATGATGTGATTAACGCCGATGAGTGCCATTACTTTTTCGAGGACGCGAGCTTTAATAGAAACACAGAAAAGGTTTTGCAATATTTGCTTACGCCGTCTAACCAAATTAAAATCTTTGCATCGGCAACACCAGAACCAATGTACCATACCGGAATTAAATTCGCCAAACAATATGACGTTCCTCACGACTACTCGTTTGTGGAACAACTGGTTTTCTATAATGATTTTGACGAAATTCAAGACTTCTTGCTGAAAGATGAATTTAAAACTTTGTGCTTCGTTGGGAACGCGGAACGAGGTTGCCACTTCGCATTTGAACACCCCGACTTAGCCGACTTTATTTGCTCAAAGAATAACGCGCTCTGGCGCTTCTCTGCTAAATCGACTTTTGAAACAATCGTCGAAAAGTCAAGATTCGCTAAAAAGATTCTTCTCGCAACAACAGTTATCGAAAATGGAATTAATATCGTCGATAAAAAACTGAAAAATATTGTGGTCGATATTTATGATCCGCTCGCAATCGTTCAGGCGCTCGGTAGAAAAAGACTCCAAGAAAATGATAGGGTTCGCCTCTTTCTTAGAGTCCCTACAAAACAACAAATTAAGAGAAAAAAATTCGCGCCTAGCCAAAGCAAGTCGCTCGCTGCACAAATTTATAACGGCTTCGTTAGAGAACATTTTACAAATGTCGATGAGGTCGGCTTCGTCACTCATTGGATTAGCTTCTTTGAAATGCCTCTCGAAAAAGTCGCCTACGTTTCTAACTGGAATACGATTGAGAACTTTATGAGGGCACATTGTAATCAAAGCGTGACAAGACTGGAAGTGGAAGATTTATTTCGCGCCTACATTTCTATTGCACCAAATATGAAGCTCGCTTTGTTTAATCGCTTTATGGAAAAACATAACATCCCATTCAAAATTGAAACAAAATTGACGACAAAAAGAGAAAATAGGAAAAGATACTGGATCGTCAAGCCGCTCTAAGGTTTGCGACTATTTTTAAGAATGATGGTGAACACATTTTTTTTTCATCAAAACTCTTGACAAACCCGCAACCAGAGATGGCTGTAAGGCTACAAGAATCGATGAAAGTTGTTTTCCCCCTTATATATATAATAATACTACTATTTAAAAATAATTGTTTTTTATTTAGGTAAGCTATAGTATGGTTTTAAATATAACCGTTAATTATAATAAAAAAAATAAAAAAATAAAAAACAATCATTTTTTTGCCAAAAAAAATGAGATTTTGTCCAACTTTAATCTGAAAGTTGGCATATCACTAGCATACATTATATTGTAACCTGCTTTTATTCATACTGAAATAGTAGTATTATTATTTGAGATGAATGCTTCGCATTCCCTATACTTATACTACGTTTTATATATCTCGCGCGCACAATGACGACTCTTTTCTTTTCAGTATTACTCTACTCTTGCTTCACTTTTTGCGCGCTCGAATGCTCACTCTTGGTTCGCGCTCCGCGCTCACGCCTCCTGTTGTATTTATTAGTGCGCGCTAGATTATATGCTTCTTTGAATAGACCAAAGAAGCAAAGTCTGCTTTCTTACGAAAGTTGTCTTTTTTATGTTTTTTCTTTTTGCCCGCTCTCTCCTCTTTACTCCTTTCTCCTCTCTTTTTGAAAAAGCATCTGTTAATTGTAAAAATTTTGATTGTGAAAATTTGGTCGTGTGAGATTTTTAAAAATTGGTCGTGTGAGATTTGTGGATGAGCTCCAGGTTGCCTGAACGGGAACGCCCGTTTGCGAATTGATAATAGGGGGGAACATCTGTTTGCGTTTTTTATGGTGGGGTATCACTAACTAAAATAAGTGATATTTTTTCCATATTTTACCAATTATGAGTATCGCTTTTTCCCTGTCAAGATTGATCTGCCAATTTTTTCCAAAAAGTGGTAAAATTTGGAAAGGGTAACTTTAGGAAAAAAAGAAAAATATTTACAGAAAAGTATTGACAATTATTTTACGTTCATATATAATGTGTGTGTAATCAAAAAACGAAAGGGGTGTATGTTTATGAATACCTTGAAGAACTCAAAGACAATCTGTATTAGTGGCGGTTCTGTATTGATTGCACGAAATACAGAGAACGGAGCAGAGTTTCTAGTGGCAGAAGAAGACTACATGAAGAAAGTGGACTTGTCAACGTTCAAAAACGAAATGAAGAAGTACAGGGAAGTATGTTTGGGCAGTTGGTGTAAACAATTAAACGACGACTTTTTGGAGCTTGTCGAAATAGTCAAAGAGTACGAAAGATGAGGTGTGTTTTTTATGGTAAAAAAAACGGCAGTAAAAAAAGCAGTAAAAAGGGCGGTGCAAAAACTAGCGCGCGCAATCGCGATAGTAACGATTGAAAGTGTAATTATTTTTGCATGGTTGTTTTATGGGTTGCAAGTGGCGACCACGTTACGTTAAGAGGAGGTGTAAACATGAAAGCATTTTATAGTGAAGTAGCAAACAGCAGGACAAACAATGACGAAAGATGGCAGTTGTATCAATTCATCATTAGCAACATTGTTTCAGAGCGTTTAGTTCGTTTCAGTTGTGAGGTTAACGGATACACGATGGCACAACTAAAGAAGATTGTCAAGTCAATGACAGGGCAGACGGTAGCGGGTTTTTGTAGGTCTAACGGATTGAGGTTGCCGGACTTTATGAAAAAATAGTCAATTATGTTTGGGGCGGTGTGATAAGATACCACCACCCCGTATTTTTGTGGGGTGTTTATCAATGGAAAACGTGGCAAATTATAAAATAGAAAGATATACAAAGAAAAGCTACAAAAAAGCGGTTGCATATTTTATAAGCAGAGAAAAAGCGATTGATTGTATCAATTCAATTCTAACCGATTACGAAAAAGAAAAAACAAAGGAAATGAATACAAACGGACAATTGCCGTTGGACAGTTATTATTCAAAGCATTATTATTATATCATAGAAGGGTTGTAGGCGAATAAACAAAAGCAGGTTGCGACCTGCTTTTTATTTTACCCCAAAGTGCGAACGAACGATCGGCAAACGTTTGTTTGCGTTTTTTATTTTTGGGGAATAGGCGAACAAATGTTTATATGGCTCAATTTGGAATGAAAAGGCACTAAAACGCGACTTTTTCTGGTGGCAATATGATTTGACGTAACAATGCAAAAAAATAGATTTGCGGGCATTTTGAGGCGTTAAAACGTGGAACGATTGCAACAGAACGAAAAGCAGGCACGAAAAACGGACGAAAAGCACGAACAGTCGTTTACATTAAAATTTTTTCAATATTTTTTCAAAAAAGCATTGACAACGATTGCAAATGGTGTTATAATAAAGGCAGACAACAGGAAAGGGAAGAAAAAAGAACAGAAAAGCACATTGAAAAAAAATACAAAAAAAATCAAAAAAAGTATTGACAACGATTGCAAATGGTGTTATAATAAAGACAACAACAACAGAAAAGCAAACAACGTCAAAAAAAGAAAAAATATTGTTTTTTCAATAGCGATTGCATAGGCAAGTCCAAACGAAAAAAAAGATATAGTTTTTTCAATATTTTTTCAAAAAAACATTGACAACGATTGCAAATTATGTTATAATGAAACCACAGAAACACAAAAAGCAAAAAAGAACATTGAAAAGTCAATAGTAAATTTTTTCAAAAAAAATCAAAAAAAGTATTGACAAGTTTTTGATTGTATGGTATAATATAATCATACAATGCAAACAATACTCAAAACAATACAAAAAAATCATAACTTTTTCTTTTTGAGTGCGATTGCAAGTGGCAAGTCCAAAATAAAAGTATAAAGTTTTTCAAAAAGTTATGAAAAAAGTATTGACAAGTATTGGAAAGTATGTTATAATATAATCATACAAGGCAAAAACACGTTCCAAAAACTTGGAACGAAAGCAATAAAATTTTACGAAATCAAAAAACAAAAAAGACTTGCAAAAAAGCAAGTTGAAAAATGGGGGTATTCTTATGGAAAAGTTACAAAAAGTCGTTTTGTCAATAGGCATGAATGACAAGGACGAACACAAGCAAGTTGTGGGCGATTTAGAGGCGCACGATATTATCATGCAATCAGTCGCAAGTTGTGGCATAATTGGTGGCACGTTAAAAAGTGGCAACGTGGGAATGTATAACGGGGAAATTGAAAAAAGTTGTGAATTGATACTTTATGATGTAGCGCGTAAGAATGTAATCACGTTGTGCGATGTGCTAAAGATGGCACTAAACCAAGAAAGCATAGCAGTAGAAGTTGTAAAAAATGTTGATATAATGTTTATGTAGGGGGTAATCTTATGGAAATTAGAAAATTTGTAAATATGGACGATTGGGAAATCGTGAATAGTTGGGGAAGTACGCGCAATGGGTTCAAACACGAAAGTAGACTATTCCATTATGGAAATGAAGTTGAAAATGCAAGAGTGTGCTATCTCAACAGGACTTGGGAATGTTACACATACCAAACAAGTATGCGTGAAGTGGTAGAAAAATACATTTTGAAAATAAAGAATAGAATAGTTGACGATTACAAGTTTGAAAATAATATCGCAAGATTGACGAAAAAACACAAGGAAAATGTTGAAAAGTTAATTGCAGAAGATAGCAGGATAGCGCAATGTTTAGAGTTGAAAAGCCAATTACAATATAGCAGATAAAAGTTGCGTGGGGTGGTGCGTCTATGATACCACCACCACCACGAAAAACTTGAAAATGAGGTGTTGAAAATGATTAAAATATATGCTTGGAATGGGTGTTACGGTTGCGAAAGATTTGAGTGTTACTATGATTTGAATATCGAACACAATATTGAAAAGTGGGTTGAATATTACAAAGAAAAATACCCTTGTGTATGGGTTGAAAAAGAGGTGTAAAATATGGGTGCATATTTGAATGAAATTAGAAAAGATTTATACGAAACTTTCAAAAAAGAAAATTTGACGAAAGAGCAGTTTTTGAAAAGTTGGAAAATACAAAAGATTGCACAAAAACTATATGAAGAAATTGATGTTGCAAGTTATGGAATATCATTTGAGGACTTTTTGAAAGACGAATATTATAGTATTATTACGGATAAAAACTATGTTGTATAAAATTAAAGTGGTAGTGTGAGATACCACTACCACGAAAAAATTAAAAAACAAGATTTGTGAGGTGTTGGAGATGAAAGAAATTGAAAATGAAGAAATCGCAAAATATTATGTTGACGAATATATCAATTACAAGATTGACTTGGAAACTTTACACGATAAATTATATCGAATTTTTGGAAGTTATAAAGTAGCAGTTGGTTGGTTTAGTGATTATTGGAGAGTTGTAAAAGGGGTGTAAAATATGGAAAATTTGGAAACTATAAAAAAAATAAAACACGATATGACAGAGTTTGAATTTTATAATAGTGAAGATTTGACAGATAGACAAGCAGAATTAGTTGGCGAAATTATCGACAAGTTATATGATTTGATTGATGAATTAAAAAAATAATTGAGAAAAGTATTGACAACTATTAGAAACTATGTTATAATAGTATTAGAAAGTGAGGTAATCAATATGAATAATATTATTGAAAATGACGAAAAAATAATTGGTTATAAGAAAGATTTAGAAAAGCAAGTTACAAGTGAGATTGAAAAGTTTGAAAAAGAAAAAAAATATGTTGCAAAAGTATGTGGAGATGTTGACAATGATTATTATGATAATGAAATTTATATGTTAAAAGATTTATTGGAAACATTGGAAACTTTTGAAGATTATGATTTGATTGTAGTTGAAAATCATGCAATGGGTACTTTTATGTGCAAAAAAGCAAGTGTAATTGATAGCGAAACAAAAGAGGAGCTTATGTAAACACTTGTTTGAAAAAATTTGAATTCTAGATTTGGGAAAAATAAAAGAAAAGAGGTTTTGAAAAATGGAAAATTTATACAGTTGGAATAAACGTGGCACAAGAATGTTAATTGATACAGGATACAGAAGATTTGACAAGCAAACGAATTACGTTTCTTATGGAAATGTAATAAGCAACACGCAATACAGTATGTATATAAGAGATAAATTTGAAACAGAATGCAACGGAAGTAATTGTGAAACAGGAGAGTTAAGAAATTTTGATTTGGAATATTTTACAAAATATTTTGATAACAATATGAAAGAGTTTTTCAATCAATTCTTTGGCAGGTGTTGTTTATATGAGTTTTCAGTATACAATAAAAAGAATAATCAAAGAGAGGTAATCGGTTGGCTTGTATTTGATTATTCACATACGCACTTATTAAAATATCACGTCAATGATTATTTTAGATTTTTGGATAAAGGCAACAAGGTTTTAGATAAAATGCAAAAAATTATTGAAAATCATACAACAAGAGTAAAAGAAATGAAAGGGGTAATATAAAATGTATATTATGGCAAAGGCTTGTAAAGGAGAAGAGTTTATGTATAAAAAATCGTCTATGATTTTATGCAAAAGCAAAAAGCAAGCAGAAAAATTAGCAGAATTTTTGAATGAAAATAACGAAACAACGAATGGAGAATGGAAGTTAAAAGACAATGAGATTTGGTGGGTTTATGAAATAGACAAGTACGATACAACACCACTTTATAAAATTAAAACTACAAAAGGCAAAATCGTAATCGTAAACAATGATTAAAAGTGAGGTAAAAAAAATATGAATATTAAAAATTTGAAAAGACGTACAACGGAAGATACAGAAGAGTTGAAAAATCAAAAAGAATATTTCAATGAGTTTATGAAATATGATACAAGTGTTTATCAATTAGAAGTGAATGAAAACTATTTTGAAATCTACGATAATACAGGAAAAGAGATTGTTGTATTTGCGACAAAAGATATTATGAAAATTTTGAAAGAGAAGAAATTGAAATTTTAAAGAAAGTGAGATTGATTGATTATGGGAGAAGTTATAAAAGTAAGAGATTGTAGAAGATTTATTGTGAGAGATAGACAAGCAGGAAATGAAATCACAAGAGCAAGAAGTGTTGATAGGGCAAAAGAAATCATTGAAGAGTATGAAGAGCAAGACAAAAAAGAAAATATTTTTGAAAAAGATTTTTATGAGATTTACGATAGCTTGAAAAATGAAATAATTAGATAAGTTTTTTTGAAAAAAGTATTGACAAAAATTAGATATTGTGGTATAATGATTATAGAAAGTGAGGTAATGAAAATGGAAGAAATAAAAAAAGTAAAATATGATTTTGTAGTTATTTATAGGGATAACGAAAATTTGGAAGAAATGAAAAAGTTAATTATGCAAAAGATTAAAGACTATAATTATGAAATAAACGAAATGGAAGAGTGGGGTACAAGATTACTTGCATATCCTATAAAAAAGCAAAATAAAGGCTATTATGTTCTTTACAATTTGATTGATAGAGAAGAAGATACAAAAATAAAGACTAGTGATTTTGCAAAAGAAATTGAAAAGTTGCAATATGAAGAAGATAAAATTTTAAAATTTGTATTAGTGAGATTATAAAAGTGAGGTTATGTAAAATGATAATTCCTAGTGAAAGTGAATATAATATGGAAACTATGAATGATTTTGATTTGGAATTTTGGAAACAAGAGATTGAGAGCTATGTTGATAACGTGGCTAAAAATAGTGGCTACCAAAATTCGATCGATAGCGAAACAATGCAAAATATTGTGAAAGAACTAATGCAGGACAAAAAGACTTTTGAATGTATTGATTGGCTTAATATTTTGATTTGTAATGCGTGCAATAGGAACGGAATAACATTGTAATTTTGAAAAAGTTTTAGAAAAGTATTGACAATTATTAAAAAGTGTGATATAATAAGAGTATCATATAAAGAAAGGAATGTGATAAAAAATGAAAATTGAAACAGTTTACAGAGAGGTTGAAAACAAAGAAAAGCAAGGAATTGAATTGTATTTTGATACAATTCCAACAAAAGCAGAAAGAGAAGAACTAAAAGCAAACGGTTTTAGATGGCACAACGTCAAAAAATGTTGGTACAAAAAGGTTACAAATGATAATTCAAAAAATATGAAAACACAGAATGAAAAGTCGGCTATTCAATTAGGTGTTGAAAAAATGGAACATTCATATACTAGTTATGGTTGGAAAGGTGTTAATTCTAACAAAGGTTATTCAATGAAAGAGATAGCGAAAATAATCAAGCAGGAATTACAAAAAAAATATAGTGATTGCACCTTTTCAGTTGTTAAGGGCGGAAATGCTTATTGTGATACGTTAGATGTTTGCCTTATGACAAGTAAAAGAAATCCGTTTCAAGATTATGAAGTCGCAGTAAAAGATGAGAATTTTGAAAGATACAATATATGGGGAAAGAGTGAAACAGAACAAGAACAAGCAAAAAGATATTTGAAAGAAAGTCTTGCAGGTGGTTATATACAAGTAAACGAATTTGATATTGAAAGAAGTTATAAATTATCTTCT
>JAGCBE010000436.1 GCA_017652345.1 Methanobrevibacter sp. | reverse complement strand
TTGACGAATGTTGATTTAAAGTAACCAATGACCAGCTTTGCCAAATCGTGAAAAAGGTAAAGGAACGCAGATAAGAAGGAAAATACATTGACGATGATGTATTTAAAGACATTGTAAGAAGCATTGATTCAAATTATGTTGATTTATAAATAATCAACATTTCTTTTTTTATTTTTTAATTATTTTCATAAAATCTATTTTTAACCAATCCTACATTTTAAACTATTTTTTAAACCTATTTTTAAACTTATTTTTAAGATATTGAAACTGAGATTAATATAAATAAATTTATAAATCTAATAGTTTAAATTATAAAAATAGGTATAAAATTAAATTAATTAAATTAAAGAATTGATAAATTTTTAGGAGATTAAATTTGAATATTTCAGAAAAAATATTATCTCAGAAAATAGGTCGTGAAGTCATTCCTGGAGAAATAATCGAAGTGGATGTTGATTTGGCAATGTCCCATGATGGAACTTCACCTCCTGCAATAAAAACCTTTGAGAAAATAAGCGATAAGGTATGGGACAATGAAAAGATAGTCATCGTCTTTGACCATAATGTTCCTGCAAACACCATAGGATCTGCAGAGTTTCAAAAGGTAGCTAGAAACTTCATTAAAACTCAAGGGATTAAGAATCATTACATTCATGGAGAAGGAATATGCCATCAAGTGCTTCCTGAAAAAGGACACGTTGAGCCTGGAAAGATCATAGTAGGTGCAGACTCACATACATGTACCTATGGAGCATTCGGAGCATTTTCCACTGGAATGGGTGCTACTGATTTAGCTATGGTCTATGCCACTGGAAAGACATGGTTCATGGTTCCTGAATCCTTCAAGATAGAAGTTGAAGGAAAATTGAATCCAGGCATCACTTCAAAGGACTTGATCTTGAATATCATTGGAGAGATTGGAATAGCTGGAGCTACCTATAAGACTGCAGAATTCTGCGGAGATACAATCGACAATCTGGATGTTGAAAGCAGAATGACCATGACAAACATGGCTATAGAGATGGGTGCAAAAAACGGAATTATGGAACCTAATCAGTCCACAATTGAATACGTTTGCGAAAGAACCGGCAAAACAAAGGACCAATTGAATATCCTAAAATCCGATGAGGATTCCGTTTACGAAAAGGAATTCCTGTTTAATGTAGATGATATGGAAGCACAAATAGCTTGTCCTAATGATGTGGATAATGTAAAGCCATTGTCACAAGTTGCTGGAACCCATATTGACCAAGGATTCATTGGTTCATGTACAAATGGAAGATTATCCGACCTTGCACAAGCAGCAGCTGTCCTTGAAGGAAAGCAAGTCCATGATGATGTCAGATTAATCATCATACCTGCATCAAAGGAAATATACCAAAAGGCAATGGACTTAGGATACATAAAAACATTCTTGGATGCTGGAGCTATGGTATCAAACCCTGGTTGCGGACCATGTTTAGGTGGACATATGGGGGTACTGTCTGAAGGTGAAACAAGCATTTCCTCTACAAACAGAAACTTCAAAGGAAGAATGGGAGACCCAAACTCTTCAGTCTATTTGGCTAATGCAGGAGTGGTGGCAGCATCTGCAATAAGAGGATTCATTGAAAATCCAGATAATCTTTAAATTATTAGAAACTTTTCAAAGAATTAGAATTTATCGAATAATTAAAATCCATTTACACGGAGATTCTATTATGTCAAAAACTGCTGACAATGATGTTAATGTAAGATTGATTGAAAAAATCAATCGTGTTGAAGAGGAATATGAAAAGAATTTTTCAAACACTCAAAAAATTCTAATGACTACAGATGGCTCAATTACAGCTATTTTGGATGTGCTCTATGGAAAAATTGACTTGAAAACCTTAGAACAGCATTTTGAAGAGGCAACAGAGGAAAGTGCATCTTTAGTGAATGTTGATGCTGGCGATGAAGTCAACTATAGGGAAATCGTAATGCACAAGGATGAACAGCCTTTAATCTATGCAGTTTCCTACATTCCTCTAAAAAGACTGACTAAGGAAATAAAAGAAGACTTGGTTAGAGCGGACATTCCTATTGGAAGAATCCTAAAGAAATATAATATTGAATCCAGAAGAGAGATAAATCTTATTCAAATAGAAAAACCATCAGAAAAGCTTAAGGAACTTTATGATACTGAAGAGGATTTCTTGGCAAGGGATTACACAATTATACACAAAGGGGAAATCCTGATGTGGATTAAGGAATTCTTCCCAGTGAATTACTTTACTGAAATCTAAATTAAATAATGCATGATTAATTAATGTATAGTTTACTAAACATGAAAAATAGTTCTCAAATGCTCTATTTCACAAAACAGATATATAAAAGAGATTCAAAATAAAAAATAAGAAATATTACTAAGTAAAAATGACAATTATGAATTAAGGTGGATGATATGGGAGTAAAATTTAAAGACATAGTTTCTCCAGAAGAAATTAGTCTAAAGGATTTGGAAGGCAGAACTGTAGCAATTGATGCATACAACACAATCTATCAGTTCCTGTCAGGTATTCGTCAAAGAGATGGAAGTCCTCTTATGGATCAAAATGGAAATGTAACCTCCCATTTAAGCGGAATTCTTTACAGAACTGCAGCTATAGTTGACAAGGGCATAAAGCCAATCTATGTTTTTGATGGAGAAAGCCATGAGCACAAGGCAAAAACCCTTGAACAAAGAAGAGCCATCAAGGAAGAGGCAATGGAAAAATGGGAAGAGGCTAAAGCTGCAGGAAACATTGAAGAAGCAAGAAAATTTGCTATAAGAACTTCCAGAATGTCACCTTATATCCTTGAA
>JAGCBE010000435.1 GCA_017652345.1 Methanobrevibacter sp. | reverse complement strand
TTTTGTTAGGGTCTTTGGCTTGCTTGTTCCATCTGATTATTCTATCTCTATACTGTTGCCTCTTATTAACAACATAATCAAAACCCTCTTGATATTCTCTATCAATTTGAGCTAATAGCTTATCTTTGTCTTCTTGTGTTAAATCAACCATTCCTAATATGGAATATAAATTTTATTTTCTTCTCTTGAATAAGTATAATACTAGAGTTTTCAAATGTGCTTTTGTATTATCATTTGACTTTTTGATTATTTTGTTTGTTTTTATGTTTAATCTTTTTTAAATTTTCTCTTGATTTTTAATTTTTTTTCATTATAAAGGGAACGACACGAGCAGTTAATGCTTGCTGGTGGCAAGTTAGGGAGGCTTCGTCACCTCCATACTCAACCTCTCGGATACCTCAGTGTGACGCAGAATGTTAGTGTGGTGTAGCCTAGCTTAAGATGGGCAACTCTCTTATAGGGATAATTACGACAAATATACACAAATTCTAAAGAAACGGTGTGTAACGTAACAGTTTTGGTTGTAATTAGTTGAGAAATCAACGCAGAAATTCAAAAAAAATTTCTTGCTCTCTATAAGGGAGGTTTGACACCAATATCTAAGCCTTTCGTATTCCTAGTGTTCTGCAGTATGTTAGCGTTTAGGAATATTGTTTAGGAACATTATTAAGGAACATTGTTAAAGAATATTATTAAAGAACATAGTTTATAAGATATATATAATATAGGGTGTGAAAAAAAATTCGCACTTTTTTGTTTTTTTTTGATTTTCTGAAATTTGTCTTGATTTTTTGTAATAAATAGTTATACATTTTATTGCGAAGCCTCCCAGCATTCGCACAGCAAGAAATCTAAAATTTCTATACTGCTGAAAAAGACAGACTTGTCACCTGTCTTTTTTCTTTTATTCTGATATAACAAATCTCTTGAATTGGGACATTATTTCCTTATATTATATGTAATATTTATATTATATATACAACGATGGACAAATTTAAGGATTTTAACTATTGCTTTGGGCTTCTAAACAAATTTTGATTTATCAATTTAACTATGAGAAGCGACTGATTTAGTTATACAGAGGCTTCAATTTATTCTGATTTATGGTTATTATGCTATTCTAAAGATTTTTCACCAATAGAGCCAATAGAAATATCTGAAAGCGACTTATCTAAGATGTGCCGCTCATCTATAAGGAATGTTAAAAGATGTATAAGAAATCTTGAGGATAGATGAATGATAAATGTAGATAGAAGCTGACATGTAAACAAATATACAATATGTGATAAAGATAAATATTGACACAGTATTTCTATATATACCAACTAATATAGTATACTATCATAATCTATTTCATAAGTTCCTGTGATTATCTCACTATTGGCTTCTGTTTCTTGAACTAGAAATATCATTCTAAACATAATAGCATCTGCAAAGTCTGGTGAACGGTTTATCCTTCTTTTTAGGTCTTTTTTATCCTCTATTTTCACCTTTCAGTCAGTATCTATTCAGCTTATGAAGATGTTTTCTAATTCTTCTGAGAGTTTATCTCTTATTACTCAGTCTGCATACACTCTAATCAGCCTTTTCTCCATCATTTCTTTTAGTTTGAAGTAGCATTGGGCTTTTAGATTTGCATAATTCCTAAGGATAAGTCCCTTTTTCTCTGGCTCAAATCTATAAGGTCTAGAATTATTAACAAAGTTTGTACAACCTCTTAATAAATCGGCTAATCATCATCAAACTCAGTCACTATCTACTACTATATTATGTCTAGATACTCAATAAGAATACTCTAAGTCCTTTATTCTGGCTGCTATATCATCAATAGTATTTCTATCGTAATGTAAGATTTTGATACATTCTAACCCCCTCCAAATACAAATAACAGTCTTATCATCTCCAAGTCTAGCAACATCCACTGAGATATAAGTTGTGTCCTTCTTTTCTACATTAGTTTCAAATAAGTCTTCTATTTCATCGTGTCTAAATAGCTTTCCAGCATCTCAAGACCAGTCAAAGTTTCAATATAAAAGCCTCTGTTTAGTAATCTCATCTGTTGAGTTCCTAAGCTGAGTGATATACTCTGGGTCTATAAACTCGTTATCTGTAACTAAAGATGGTATAAATATAGTATCTTCTGGCAATGTTCAAGACTTTCGTGGTGTATAGAAAGTCCTCTTTACTCGTCACTGGTCTGGATTAAAGGTACATAATAATTTAGGGATAAGTCAGTATTCCTTGTTTTTTTGCCTAGCAATACGAGTTTTTAGGATAGTAACAGCTTGCTCATCTATCTCATTTGCTTCATCTATGAAACCTCAAGTAAGCTCTAAAGACCCAAATCTAGTAAATAATGGGTCAGCTGGTTGTGTTGCACAGTCTAACAAAAGAATTTCACTACCATTATCAAATCTAATTATATTGTACTTCTTATCTAGTTTTCACATAAACTCTTTAGGTATCTCATAGATTTGTCAGATTTTATAGTAGGTATTAACTGTAGTTTTCATAAGATTAGATAACTCTCTACGACCTATAAACCACCTAGTTCAAGGATATTTCCAAGCCATATACCACAGCCACATAACTCAAACGACCGACTTTCACCCCCCTGCTCAACCTCCAAATCAGATATTCCTATGAGTATTGTCTGTAAGAGCTTCCCAAGCCTCCGCTTGTTTCTCAGTCATCTCGAAATTAGGTTGGAATAGTTTAGCCATCTAATAAATCTGAATAAATAAAATCGTTAGCCTTTCTACTTCTCTTTACGAATACTAAGAACTGAGATGTATAACTTCTTGAATGTATTTGATTTTGCATTCTGCCTATAATTCTTGATTTTGCAATTAGTGTAAATTTATCCTCCATCACAAATCAAACTTTCTCTCAACACATATAACTATATTCTTCTACATTATGTTTAATACCTCAGCTTATCGTACTCTGACACTTAAATATACATACACCACCATCATCCAATACTCTATAAGCCTCTTTTATTCGGTGGTAATAACTATCATATAATTCTTTAGCAGGGTAGTAAGAAGCAAATCTTTTAGAGATTATATTTCTTCATTTCTTTGGTTTTTGCATAGATGGTGCTTTTGGTGGTGTAATAACAAATGGTAAGTCTATAACTATTGAATGAATACTACCATCTCATAGTGGTATAGGTCATCGTGGCTCTATCTTCTCTACTATCTCACTTTGAGGATACACATCATATAGATGTTTAGGTAAAGGTATTCAGTCTTTATAGAAGTTCAATGTGCTTGCCGTAATGTCGCAGTCAAACTGATTAGTTCATAAATATAACATTCAAATATTATTCAGAATTTCTGTCTGATTATACGAAATGTTTTTTATAATGTTGGTATTATTGTACATCGTTTTCTTGTTTAGGAGTTAAATCTTCTGCTTCTACTACGCTTCACTCTACCACACTTCACTCTACTACCTCTCATTCAGTAATCTCTGGTTGTTTATGCTTAATAGTAATAGTAACCTCTCATATTCCACTAAATCATTGGCTTTCCTCTTTCTGCTTTCCTACTCATAATCTATTAAGTCTATCTTTTATTCAGTCCATCCTAACAGCTGCTGGTATATCCTCATTCTGTATCATCTCCATCTGTAACTCTAAACATAACTCAGCATCATCTGCTAATTTCTGTATAAGATATTCCTTAACCTTCTCTACCTTCTTCATCTGCATTCAGTTAGGTCTATCACTATCTATCCATTCTTCCCTATTCCCTAAAGTACCTTTAGCTGCTCTATAAGCAGCAGTAGCATTATGTGACTGTAAATACTCATCTACAAAAGCTTTCTGTTTCTCTGTTAAACCTTTCTTTACAGCTAGTCTATCTGGTCACTTATACTTTCAGCTTCAAGGTTTTCAGTCCCTAATAATCTCTCTAGTCCCAACCAAATTCTTCGTTTTTTCGTTAGGTCATCTCTTTATTTCAGCGCTACGCTTTGGTGCATTAGTTCTACTTACTTCCCCCATCTACTCTTTTTAGAATGTAAAGTCTTTTCTGAAATCTTTGGAACTTCTACCTTTCCTTGTTCTATCCTTTTCTTCAAATCTTCTACTCCCCAAGCCATAAAAGGTTTCTTCCCAAATACTAAGAAATACTCATTCCTTAACTTATCTATCTCCCCATTCTCTACATCTCCCCCAAATCTATTAAATAACTCCTTCTCTAACTTGCTCAGAAACTCTAATACATCCCAAGTAGGTAAACTCTCAAACCTGTGAGTATATAACCTATACTCGTTGATTAACTTTAAGATAGCTTCAGCTCTCTCTGAAGCTTCTCTCCTTTCCACTCCTGCGTGGTTGTTTTTGTTTTCTAAATTGATGAAGTCAGACATTTATTTATGTTTAGAAAGTAAAAGAAATTAAATCAAATCTGAAGCTTTTTTAATACCAAATTTATTCATAATTGAGCCTAAATCTTTCTCTCAACCATTACCACATTCTACCACGCTACCGCTTCCCTCGTTATCAGTTTTAACCTCTGATTTACCTTGGTATCAAGCTGTTATATTATTATCACGATAACCTTTGGTTATCTCAGCATAAAAATCATCATAAATATCCTCAGAGCCTACTAACCCCTTCTTCTTCATAATATTATAACATTTCCTCAAAGAATAATCTAATAATCCCTCTAACTTCTCGTACTCTCTGTTTAGATATTCTAAATCGTTACTCAAATGATTTGCCAAATCTAAATCAGAAGAAGAAACTTGCATCCTTCCTCCATCAGTCCCCTCCTCCTTTCTCTCTAAATCCTCAATTTTTCATTCAAGCTCTTTTATCTTTCACTTTAATTCCTCAACATCATCCTCTACTAGCTCATACCCATCTGCTAATCTAATAACCTCTCAACGCTTAATCATCCTATCCACTAGCTTATTATCGTTCTCATTTTTCCCCAAAAACTTTAATAACTCCCTCTTTGTGAAGAACATCCATACATATTACTATATAAATATCAGCGCTACGCTTTATAGCGCTACGCTTTATACTAGATAATGATTTTTTTTATAATTGCAAGGTATTTTTACCTTATGTAAGGTATATCTACCTTGTGTAAGGTATTTTTACCTTGTAATCAACAATAGAAGCAAGGCACACTTACCTTATACAGCAGGCATTTATACCTTGCTAACGTGGTATGATACCACACTACCAGGCACAAATACCTTATTAATCAGGTACATATACCTTATACAACAAGGCACGGATACCTTGT
>JAGCBE010000434.1 GCA_017652345.1 Methanobrevibacter sp. | reverse complement strand
GTTCTTCAGGAAATCTGCCAGGAACGTAAGCAACATAAGATGGTTTGCCTTACTACTCAGCGATTTAACCGCCTTTCTGCTGCTATACGTGAGCAGATTGATTATTATGTTAAGCCTATGACAATAGCCGGTTGCCTTACTATAGTTCGTGTCTATCGTCCTCAAATTAAAGAATTTGAAGCTGCAGTTGTTAAGCTTCGCAGAATTAAGACTTATTTCTTTGTTCATTCAGATGATTTACGTGGCTCTTATGATACAAGGGCAAAAGTGCAAAGATTAACCTTAAAGGGCTGGAAGCCACGTAATGAACAGATACTCAATGATATAGACACTGTGAAATCTAAGGAATAAGGCTTAAGCCCTTAACCCCCTTAGCCCCCTCCGCGCTTGCGCGGTGGGGGCTGGGGGTAGGGCGTAGCCCTTTAACTTGATTTCAAGGTTATAAGTTGAGAAAGTTCTATTAATGGCTAGCCCAGAATAGAAACAATAAAAAATACAAGTGTAAATGGGGTAACTTTATGATCACAAAGATTATTGAACCAGTGCAGCTGAATTATTCTCAGATTGTTAAGTGCACATCTCAGGGTAATATTACTGAGATTATGGGATACACTCATAAGTCGCTAGGTAATTCTATTCATAAACTTGATGGAAGTACCTATTATGATAGTTCTGTTCCTTTCTTAAGTCCTGCCGGTGATGTTGTTTTTCCGTTGGATTCTTATAATTCTTTCTTAAAAAATAATCCTTCCTTTAATCCTTCAACTGATCTTTTCACTGATGATTCAGGATATTCTTATTTGAAGAAAAATTATAGATCTACGGAAAATCGTTCTCAATCTGCTAATGAAATACGCAAGACTTTCAAGCGACTTCGTGCACTTATTAATACTAATGTTACGGATCCTCGTTTTTGTAAGTTCATCACTTTGACTTACAAAGAAAATATGACTGATTGTGACAAGCTTCGGCATGATCTGCAGCTTTTTATGAAAAGATTCAGATATTATATTAATAATCTTAAGAATAAAAAAGGTCATTTGCTCGGCTTGGATTTTGAGTATATTTCGGTTATTGAACCTCAGGAACGTGGTGCCTGGCATGCTCATATAATTTTTGTTTTTAATAAACAGATTCGTTTTATAGATAATTCTGAAGTTGCGCGTATATGGTCGCATGGCTTCACTACTACAAGGAGGATTGACAATGTTGATAATGTTGGGGCATATCTCACTGCATATCTTGCTGATATTGAAATCACTGATTCAGTTAATAATGAATCTCTTCAGTATATTCAATCTGATTCTTCCAAGATCAATATTAAAGAGTGTGTTGTCCCTTGTTATGATTCTGCTGGTAATCCTAAAGGTAAAGAGAAGAAGAAATTTATAAAAGGCGGTCGGCTTCATCTTTATCCAAAGGGATTTCATCTTTATCGTTGTTCTAAAGGTATCAAAAGACCTGTTACGGAGTATATCACTTATAAGGAAGTTCTTTCTCGTCTTGACTTAAAGGCTTCTCTTACTTTTCACAAATCAATTTATATTTCAAATGGTGAACACTTTGAAAATACTCTGACTTATCTTTATTTTAATAATAAGAGAAGAGTCAACAGAGTTGATGCCAGGACTGCTGAAAATGAAATTTTAAGATGTGCAAAGTATTTTGCAGTTAATCGTAAGTATGCTCCTGAACAGGTCTATGAGTTTTCTGAAACGTCTGTTGATGTTGCTGATAAGAATACAGCTGACATTTTGCTTTATCTGAAACATCACAATTCTGATTCAATGAGGTGTTAAATATGTTATTTTTCAAAATTGTTACTTATATTATGTTTTTCTTTGTTTTTCTGATACTTTTTCTTTTTATCTTTAGTCTTTTTCTTAGAGTTCTTAAGTTTTTTATAAACTCTTGGCGTCGGCTCCTGCCTGCAGCACAAAAGGGAAGTGATAACATTGAAAAAGAATGAAGTTAATCTTATCATCGAGTATCTGTTCCGACAGCTTCACCGTTACGAAGAAGCTGAACAGTACAATCTTTCTAATATTCGTTTTAGGGATTCTGATGCAGTTGACTGCTTTGAATTAGCCAGGGCAAAAGATAATCTTATTATGTTCAAGCAGTTTGCTCGTGATATTATGATTTTGCTTCACTTAGCTGAAGACAATTCAGATTTTGATTTGAAGTATTCTGATTTTGTTGAAGCTGTTAGAGAAGATCAAAGAAGGAGGTTCAGAACATGAACTTAGTTTGTGAATCTTTCAAATGCTCGAAAAATGAAGCTTTGAAGTGTGTTCCTTATTGCCAGGAAGACTGTTTTACTTGTCAGATAACAGATGATTGTACTCAATGCATTGTTTGTGCTCACTCTGATTCCTGCACTAAAAAAGGACATTTCAAAATTTGTTGGCGGGAGTTTTATTTACAGTTCGGTGGCTGCCGGAACAAATATAAATGAAAAGAGGGAAGTCTTTCGACTTCCCCAGGATGTTATTTTTCGTTGTCTTTCTTTATTAGATCAGTTATGTACTGTGCTTTGCTTTTCTTTTCTCGTTCTGCTCCGGCTTCCAGTAGTTCTTTTACTTCTGCTGGAACTGTAACACATAATTGATACTTTGACTTTTTCCATTTGTTCACTGCTTTATTATGTGATTCTTTCATTTAATCACTTCCTTTCCTTGATATTATATCATATCTTAGCTATAAATACTAGTGTATATTATGCATATAAACTAGTGTATATCTTTGTTAGTTTTGCTAATTGAAATATACACTAGTGTATGTTATAATGTATACAGAGGTTAGGAAAGGGCACTAACCCATAGTTGAAAGGATGGTTTCTATGGATATTAAAGATTATGTTTCAGGTCGTTTAACAGTTCTTGAAAAAAGATTTTCTTCAGGTAAGTATATTACTTTTGACGAGAAGACTCTTCTTTATGGTAGAGTTTCTGAATTAGAAGCTTTACTTGATAGCGTTGGTTACTTTGACGGTGCTTTATATGATCGTGTTCATGCTTTTCTTAAAATGATTTTTGACTGATAATTTTTTTGATTGAAAGGTAGGTTAATTTATGAAAGTTGAAGTTGTTTATACTAATAATGATGTTAAAATTTTTAATGATGTTGTTACTTATTTTATTGATGATGATGATTCTAAATTTTCTGTTCGTCTTAATGATGGTTCAGAATTCGGTCATACTCTTTTTGTTTGTGATTCTATTTTTGTTGATGATTTTTGTAAGTGGACTTCTGCTCATGGTATTATTCCTTATGACGATTGTTGATTGGGGCGTTAATTAATAAGGATGTTGTTTTTTATGTTTATGATTTCTGCAAAGTTTTCTGATGGTTCTTCTATTTTTGAAGATAATGTTACTTTTATTGACTTCACTGATTTACCTTGTGTTCATTATGAACTTGATGGTATTCCTCAGATTGAATCTTTTGATATTACTGATTCTTGTGTAGCTTTTAATTTTAGCTATGTTAAAACTCGTGATGTTGTTAATTTTATTTCTGATCGTGATGGCGGTTGTGATCTCTCAGAGTTTTGGCGGGAGTTGCCTGATTCCGGTTTCTATGATGGTGAATGATATGGACGAAAACATTTTATTAAATTCTCTTTACAAGTTCGCTAACCTGGGTTACTACAAGCACGGCTGGGAATTGCCTCAGCTAATTAAAAATGCTCGTTTCCTTTACCGCGACTATCTCACCAGTGAGCACATACAGCTGCTTACCGGATTTTACAACGATTTCGCAAAAGGACACTTTTCTAACACTAGTAACGTTCCGCCTTCCAGTGCGGAACAGGAAGGAGGTGAACCGATTGAAACGGAAGGTGAACAGCTGCATTTCTGACGCTGCCGAAAAGCAGCGACTTAAGCAGCTTTGTAAAGACTTTCAAAACATGATCAAGACTGAAGATGGTGCACGGTTCTTTGTTTTTATGATGGAAGTTTATAATACTGTTGATACTGATTCTTTTATTGATTATGTTTCGGAAGCTTTACAAACTCGTCCTTTTGGATCTGATGAGTTCCAGGACGAAAACATAACAGAGTGATTTTCTCATTTTTTAGACTTTCTCCGAATTAGTGCAGAACTTCGCGGTTCTGCTCTTTTTCTTTTGCGTTTGCCAGTAACTAACTATGGGGGCTGGGGCATCGCCCCAGATTGGCTTCTTGTCGGTAAATCTGTTCAGCGTAGCTATGCACGCGTGCAGAGTACCTTGTTTTCTCCTGTCGGTAGGGGGCGCGCCTTAATTGCCTTTTAAATTATGCGCTTTACTGTTGTTTACTTTCGGGTGCGCAAGCATCCCGACTATTTAAACTTACGGTTTAGTGATCTTAGCAGTTCTAATATTAAATTCTTTTCATTCTGCGGTAGTTGCTTGAATAATTCAAGCAGCTTTTTTTCTTCCTGGTCAATTCTCATTGATCGCAAACCGCCTTTGTCATTGGTTCTCTCTGCTATGTAATCTAAACTAACATCATAGAACTTCGCAAGTTCAATTACTCTTTCAAATGGTATATCTCTTTTTCCTATTTCATATGCTCCATAGTATGCAGTTGAAGTATTTATTATTTTTGCTACATCACTTTGTTTTATATCTTTATCTTCTCTAAGGTCTTTTAATCTATTATACATAATATTCATACTCCCTTTTTGTATATTTATACAAACTATATCATATATGAATATTTTACAGTTGACTTTTATTCATTACTGAATTATACTATAAGCATAGATTATTCATTTATGAATAATCTCCCTTATTATCTCATATCCCTACAACGTTGATTACTGCTTAAGTTAGCCCTTAGCAGTTATCATAACACTTGTATTGAGTCGGCTTTGTGGAAGCATAGACGCCGGCTCTCCCTTCGGGGACAAGTTCAATTAATCATGTAATTAAAAGGGGTCGATTTCAATGCAAGAAAAATTAATTGCTTTCATTGACTTTGTTAATTCTCCAGTGATGCTTTATATTATTATTGGCTGCTGGTTAATCAATGTAGCAATGTTAAAGCGCGAAAACAAAACACTTAATAAGAAGCTTGCAAACTTACAGCAGGACAATGCAAAGTTCCAAAGATGCTTAAACGGTTCAGCTTCTTCTAATGACTGAAAGGATGTTGTTTTATGAATTTAGTAGTTGGAACAAAAATTAAAGCCGGATCTATGACGTTAGACAATGGAAAAGATGTTGACTGGGATAAATGCAGAATATCCCTTGTTGTTGATGGTGTTCCCGATACATTCGGAAAATCGGCTGAAATAATCATGATAAAAAAAGATGATTTCAAGCGTATAACAGGACTTGATTATAAAGATCATATGCAGTTAGTTGATAAAGAAGTAGCTATTAATTACACTCTCGTTGAAAATAAGCCGGTTCTTTCATCACTCAGAATTGTTTCCCCTGGTAAGTAATTATGGAAACGCAAGCTGAATTTACTGAAGTTACTTCAGTTTCAGAACAGGAACAGTTTACTGAAGCCCCTTCAACTCAGATTCCGGAAGTTGAAGGGGAAGAGGTTGAAACTTCTTTATCAGATGTTTTTACAACTGTTGCTGATACAACCAGCGACGAACTTTTAAAGTCTGTTCAGACAATTGAACAAATTCAGCTTTATCAGTTCGGGATTCTTTTGGTATCAATTGCGGTTGTTCTTTCAATCGTGATTCTACGAACATTCTTCGGAAAGGGGGTTTAATATCATGGATGGTGAAACAGCTGTAAATCTCGTTGAACAGTTAACCACTAACCTCAGCGGTATTGACTACACAGTCATTTACTCAGCTATTGTTGCTCTTATCCCTACAGTTTTCCCGGCTGTATTCGGTATAACTGCAATCAGAAAGGCAATCGGTTGGGTTCTCTCAATGATTCGCGGTGCATAACTCGGATTGTGCGTTTGGATGCAATTCCTAAAGACGTGACTTAGTAAAGTTGCGTCTTTTTTTTATCTTAATGAAAGGACGTGATTTTATGAAGTTTAAAAAGCTTTTATCTTTGTGTCTCGCTTTTGTTTTATCTTTTTGTTTTGTTTTCTCTTTGCCTTTAAGAACTGTTTTTGCTGTTCAATTTGCTGGGTTTGATTTTTATAATTCTGAATTTTCTCTCCATCAGTCTGATATTCTTAATACTTTATCTTCTCTTGATTATAATGAATCATTTGATTTGTCTCAATATTATTGTTTTATTTCTGCTTTTTCAGATGGTTCTATTTTTCTTTTAGATAAATCTTCAACTGTTGTTGGTTCTTTCTCTGGTTTTCCTGATTATTATTCTACACATTATTATTCTATTGTTTTTACTTCTTCTGGTCAAGCTACTTTCAGAAATAGTGTTAATACTTCGATTAATATTTCTGATTTATCATCTTATGATTTTTCTAATTTATCCTATAATTCTTCTTATTCTTGTGATGTTGTGTTATTTTCTGTTTCTGGTGGTGTCGGTAAGGTTTACGATGCAACTGATTCTTCTCCTGGTAAAGCTTATACCTTTTATTACTCCGCTGCAGTTGTTAATTACTCTTTTAATCTTATTCCTTCTTTTTCTCCTCTTCCTTCTGATTCTTATCAATTGACTGGTTTTATTGTTGGTTCTGACACTTCAATGGAGGCCTTTTATCAATGGATTATAGATAATAATAAACTATCTGAATTGCCTTCTTATATTGTTTCCAGTAAGCTTAAATCTTTAATTGATTTTTATCATAATTACGGCGGTTCCTTAACTAGTTTTATTCATTATCTTCCCCAGTGGCTTTCTTTTGTTTCTTTACCTTCTCAGACTCAGGAAAATGCTAATATTTTAAAAAATAAGCTTGATTCTCTTTATTCCGAATTTATTAATCAGTATATTGTAACTGTTACTCGTGATCGTTCTCAGGAGTTGGCTCATCATCGTTATGGTATTCATACTGTTACTGATGATTCAGATACTTCCTTAATTACTGATGATGTTAATGATGATACTATTACTTCTATTCTTCGTGATATTCTTCGCGGTGTTATTCAGATTACTAATTCTATTTATGATAATACGAGTGCTTTAATTGAGAAGATTGATAGTATTAATTTTACTGCTACTGTTGTTAATAATGGCGGTGTTCCTTCTGGAACTGATATTAATCCTTTGCTTCAGAAGATGGACGATATTATTGAAGCTTTACAAGCTGATACAGTTTCAGTTGAGATAGATCAGACAACTCAGGATGATACTGATCAATTTTTATCTGATTGGGCTGACGAGTTTTCTGTTGAATTAGATTCAAAGTTTCCTGTAATTAATCAGCTTGGTACTTTGTTTTCAGATGATTTCTTTGAGAAGTGCGGCATTGATACGGATGGCGATGGGGAAGTGTATGAATATTATAATCCTGAGGTCGCTTTATCTCGTTCGGCTCCTGCTGGTAGTGAATCAGGTATTGTTTCTGATTTTTTAAATCAGTTTGATGATTCTGATCCAGCGTTTTTAGATAATGTTTCTTTCTCAGAGTCGGTTCCTGATTGGTCTGTTTCAATTGCTGGTTCTAAAGTTTCTGTTTTTAGTTTCAAGCTTTATGCAAAGTATAGAACATGGATCCATACTATTATTTCTTTCATTATTTGGACTTGTTTTCTTCTTGGTTTATATAAGTCCTTGCCTGGTCTTATTGGTAACGTTGCAAATACCTTTGATGTTTCTCATGATATATTTGATGATAAAACAGCTAGTAAGTAATGGGGTGATCTTATGTTATCTATAACACTTTTTATTTTCAATGTTGTTTTTAAAATTGTTTTCGGTCTTTTCTCTCTTCTTCCTTCTTTCGGTTTTGAACTTCCTGAAGATTTATTATCAGGTATTGCCGGATTTATGGAAGGTGTTGCGTTTTTCCTTCCGATGCGTTCCCTCGCTACTCTCTTTGAGATAAAAATTATTTTAATTCAGTTTAGAATTGCTTGGGCTATTTTCTTAAGGATAAAGTCTTTTATTCCTGAAATATCTTCTACTTAATGGGGTGTTTTTATGTTTCTTAAAGCTACTTTGCCCATACTTGTGTTTGTTTTTAAAATTTTCGCATTTCTTATTTTATCCGTTTTTTCTCTTCTTATTCCTTTTTTTCTTTCTTGTCTTGGCTTTCTTATTTACTATCGCTTTTTTAAGAAGATGCATTTTAAAAAGCGTTCTTATATCGATACTTCAAAAACTCGGCATTTTCTTATACGTATTTTTTTTGATTTTCCGCAGCGTTTTGTTCTTGATCGCTTTGCGTCGGATCCTGATGAGTTTGATTTATATGGTCTTTGGTGTTTTACTGGTGTTCAGGGTAGCGGTAAAAGTATTGCACTGGTTGAAATGCTTCATCGTATTAAAAGAAAATTTCCTTTAGTTCGAGTTCTTTCTAATATTGATTTAACTGGTATTGATTCGGAAACTATTCAGGGTCCTGAGGATTTTGTTTTCCAAGATAATGGAAAAGATGGTACTATTGTTATACTTGATGAGGCTCAAAACTGGTTTAATTCAGCTGAGTCAAAAAATTTTCCTCCTGAAGTTCTTCAGGAAATCTGCCAGGAACGTAAGCAACATAAGATGGTTTGCCTTACTACTCAGCGATTTAACCGCCTTTCTGCTGCTATACGTGAGCAGATTGATTATTATGTTAAGCCTATGACAATAGCCGGTTGCCTTACT
>JAGCBE010000433.1 GCA_017652345.1 Methanobrevibacter sp. | reverse complement strand
ATTGCTTAGCTTTTTCCTGATGTTTCTTGCCATCAGCCTTTTTAAGCAATTTAGGATCGAATATGTCCAATGCAGCACCGTTCTTTTGGTCAATTTGCTTGGAACCTTTTGCCAAGGAGTCTGAAATTACCCCTGCTAATCCCAAGAAGTTTCCAACAGTACTTGCATAAGGTTCATCCTTATTTACAATCCTACCTGCCAAGGTAGAACCGAAGTCTAAAGATACACAAGGATTTCTATAGTCTACTTCAGTCCATTTAGCACCTAATTTAATACCTGCAGTAACAAGTTCCCCTTCCATTTCATTTGCTACAACTTCTTTTCCTTTTGGTGGAACTACACTTACTACAGCACCATCAAACATTACATTATCCAATAAAGTGTATTTTTGAAGTCTCTTTGGAAGGTGTGCAGTTGACATAGCAGGAGCCATTTTTGTGTGGGAAATACCTGCATCAAGACAACCGTCTGCTAAAGCCTTTACCATTTGACCTACTTCCTGAGTAGTAGCAAAACCAGCAGTTACCCCAGTGGATCTTACTACAAAGTCCAAATCTTCATCCATATCCATATGAGCTTTTTTAAGTGATTCCAAAACAGTGTCTTTAATCATGTCTGCAACGGATTCCTTAGAAAGTTCAATACCCCAAACTGTTTTACCGAAGACTTCTTCTCCAGGTTTAGGTGCTCTAACATCCCTTGTCATATTAACTGTTTTATTAATTAAATAAGATTGGCTGTTATTTAGATTTGTAGCCATAATAACACATTTGGTAGTGGTGTTTCCTAACTCTACAGAAGCAGTTACATAATATTCGTCCTGTTGTGCTGCCATAACACCTGGACCTTGAGGTCTGTTACCTGCTTTTAAAATACTTAAATCCCTTGGTTGACTTTCAGCAATAATTGGCTTAGGTCCTTTATTGAAAAGTTTATCTAAAAAAGACATATTAAATCCCCATAATCTTTCTATATATTATATAGTATTTTCATCAAATAATATAAATTTTGTTAAATAATTTTGAAAATTTTTAAAATGTGATGAAAATCAGTGAAAATCCTTAAAAAATTGATGATAAAATTAGTGGAAAACAGTTAAAAATGGATAAAATGGATAAATTAGTGAAAATAATAGAAATAATAGAAATAATAGAAAATTAGTTAAAAACAGATAAAAATAGTTTAAATGAATAAAATAAGTAAAAAAAATAGAAAAAATATTATAATTTGAATTAAGATTAGATGATAAAAATCATCTAATCTCGGACCCTTTCAAATTATAATAATAAGTTCAATGGGTGTGCTTCAATAGGTTCGGTACCGATATCTCTTGCTGCTTCAGCAATCATAATATCTGCCATACCACAAGCTGGGAATGCGAGTCTTGAGTTTTCGATTGGTCCGAAAAGTACGAAGTCTCCACCAGCCATTTGTTGTACGATGTTGGAACCTATATCACATACAGGCCATGCTTCTTTGTGTTCTTTTTTGTATTGTCTTAACCAATCCCATGCGGAAGGTACGTTGTGAATACCGGAACCT
>JAGCBE010000432.1 GCA_017652345.1 Methanobrevibacter sp. | reverse complement strand
GTAGTTTTTAGATGCATCTACAGGAATATGTTTAATCATGAAAGGACGGTTATCTGCAATGGCATTAAGAGCTTTACTGAACTGTTCGAGTTTCTGCTGCTTATTGTTTTCTGTAATATCAGTAATATTAATATCAAAAGATTTATGCACCATTTTTCCTTTATGGCTGAAAATAAAGCTTTTGAACTGTTCAATTGTCATTGTAGTCATTGAACCGTAAAAACCTGGTCTGTCGTATTGTTTCATATAAGCTGCTTTAGCATCTGCAGCACTACTGAAACATAACATGCATTTATCTTCATCGTATTTATGAGTAACCGGATCATTCTGATGGATTACATAAACTTTATTTGCTTTTTTATCTGGCCCCACATAACAATCAAGATGGTCTTTATCAGTTCCAACAGTTCCACGGATATAACCATAATCATAATGCATCAAGGTTTTCCACTTATGGCCATCTTTATCCACTCCAGAACGGTATGAGCCTTTTTTGTTCTCAATGGAAATATCCATACCATAAAGTTTAGTTCTTCCCTGTAATTTATGGCCGGAATAAGTTAGAGATTTATTCAAATCTTTATAAGCTCTATATGCAATTACAGTTTCTGCATCTTGATGCAACAATTCTTCTGCAACATGTCTTGTTGTTTTATCATCATACTTCTGGATAACAGAATCATAATCTAAACCTTTTTTATCACAAAGATGATGTAATTCTACTTTCCAATCAGTAAAAAGAGATTTACCAACATTTTTATCACATTCGTTAAACTTCATTTTCAAATCATAGTAAAACTTTTCTGTAGGATTATCTAAATCATAAACCTGACCATCTGGTGTTACACCAACACTTTCTTTTTCATTTGCTTGTAATTTGCTTGTAATTTGCTTTTTTGGGGAATATAAGACTGGATTTTGCAAATTTTCTGCAAATTCGGCACTTATATTGGCTTTTTCAGGAGTTTTTAATTTGCCTGTCATTTGCTCAACAACAGATTTCTGCACCCTAAATTTCTGCATTTATTCACCATCCTTTGATAAATAAAAGTCTATATATCCTTCATCATTTCCCCATGTTACAACCGGCATCCAAGCATATTTTCTTTCTGCTATCTTGCAACAACATAAATAATACGTTCCTGCTCTGCCTTTTTTATAAATATAACTTTGTGCAAGAACTACAGCATTTTCAAAATATTCTTTAATGTTTTCAGCAGCCTTAAAATGTTCTTCTGGTGTAAATCCGTTTTTTTCAGATCTGTTAATGGATTTATTACATCCAATTTTGTTGAATGACATTCTGTTGAAAACAAACTTTATTTCGTTTTCTTTTTTCTCAAACAGTTTTTTTCTGTTGCATCCAGCCTGATTTCTAAAATTATTTCTTAGTTCATCAAGACAAAAAGCTTTAACCATACTTCCCCCTGATTTATGGCTTTTATATAATCAACATTGATTTATTGATTGATTTATTCATTTCTTCCGGCAGCATTTCATCCATTTCAGAAGGTAACTGTTCTTCCATTTCTTCACCGTTTTCTTCTCCACCTTCTTCATCACCAAAACCACCCATGCCGTCCATATCTCCCCCCATATCATCCTGAGCTTGCTGACTTTGGAACAACTGAACCAACTGAACGTTCATAGGTAAATCAGCCGGATTTTTAACTGTAGTCAAATCAATCGGATCAAGACCTTTTTCGGCTCTTTTTTCGTTTACAGACTTCCAGGTTCTTACTTCTTTTTCATCAAGATCTGCAACTGTATTTGGATTGTCTTTTTCGTAACCTACGAATTCAAGAACATATTCAGGATTGATTTTTGCAACAATTTTATTTATGTAAGATTCAAAGAATACAAGTAAATCACCAAGCAATGAACTTTTAGCAGCTGCCATTCTATCCTGACCGCCATTTTCAAACATTGCCTGAGATTTCTGGCTCTGGATTCCAAGTTCATCAGCAGAACAGCCAAACAAGGCCATTACACCACTTGAAAGATAGTCAAGCCATGCCTGGAATTCCATTTCACGGTTTGTATTTATTGCTTTCCATTCAAGTTTTGCATCTTTATCACCACTAGGAATAATTGGAATTCTCCACTGATTTAATGGACCGCCAGACATAATTTCTGCAATATAATCTTCCATTTCGTCAATTACATCTGAATTTGCATCAGAATTAAGCAACAACATACCTTTTGGCAACTTGTTTTCAGTAAAGTTTCCGGCATTGTAGATAAATGTATTAATTTCACTTGTAATTAAATCTACAGCCTGTTCTACAAGTGAATATCCATACATAGAATGATAAATGTCTGTTCTAGGATTTTCAAAATCAAAAATCATGTTATCAAGTGTATAACCGGCAGATGGCATACCGTCCACAATCTGCAAATACTTGAATACAGTTTCATTTTCTTTCTCAGGAATAACTCTTTCGATTGTTGCAGCATCCACGGCAAAAAAAGCAACCGGTTCACCTTTTTTGTTATACTGAATCTCTGTTGCAACCTGATCTAAAGTCAATTCATCCCTTAAAAGTTTTACACAATACTTTACAAAATCATCACGGCTGGGATCTACATAATTACCTGTTGCACAAATAAAATCACGGATTTTTACGGCTTCCTTATCTTCCTTTTTGTTTAATTGCTGCTCAAATCGTTTGTGTATAATAAATCCACGTTCATTACGGCTTGTTACTGGCTTCAAAAACGGCTTTATTTTTCTGGAAATATGAGTAATACAACAGTTTATAATCCAAGCTTTAGCTGCAACGGCTCTTAAAGTCCGGCAATGTATTCCACCATACTGAATTCTTGAAATAGTCCTGATGTTTTCAAAACAGTTAGATGAAACAAAATAAGGATCGTAGAATACAGAATCAGCTCCATGCTCACGGCCTTTATCAAGAAAGAAATATTGATTAAAAATGTTTTTACTTTCTTCTTTTGCATCTTTCAACTTACTTAATGCCTGTTTGTTATAGGCAACACGTTTTGCAAGTAACTGGTCTACATCAATTTTTTCTCTTGCCATTTTTAAGGTTCCTCCCAAAACAAGAAAATTTAAAATAAAAAAGCCGGCCATTGTTTTTTATCAACAATAACCGGCTGCAGATTTCTCAACATACCTGAATAATATTTATTTAATTATATTTTACACTATAATTTTGTAATTGTCATTAGTTATTTAATTATGAAATTATACCCAACAGTTACCTTTCTTCTAACTTCCATTCTCCAATTTTTATAATAAAGGATGTATGATTGACAACCAATTTCCGGTGGTAAGCTCTGAATTACTCCATGTTTCAGCCATTGCCTTTCTGAATCAGTCAGATTAAGTTTCTCTGGCTTGTGGATTGCAAATACATAGTTTATCTTGGTATAGAACATCACGCAGTAAATCAAGTGAATCATAAACGGAGTTATACCAAGTCGTTTTATTGTGTAAGCAACAAATACATTTATCAAGTAAACTACAGGAGCGACCTTTTTCAACTTCGGATCTGCTCCCATAGCAACGAGCATAAAGAAAATCGTAGCATAGTTATAGAAGTTGTTTATATAGACAAGAGTACAGGCGAATACAACCAAGCCCCAAGCAAGTCCTTTTCTTCCAAAGAAGAAGATGCCAAGAGAGATTAAAGCACAGCCACCCGCACGCAGATACCAGTAATATTCAATATTTCCTACCTTCCATTCGTAGACGTGAAGTCCGATAAGAACGATATGGAGTAACATAATCAAGAGTAACTGTTTGTCATTTTTCAAAAGTTCAATTCTGTTTCTAAGCCACTTAAACATATAACACCTCGTTTATTTATCGGCAAGTTACTCTGAAATCCCACACAGACTACCGTCTAAAAATGTAAAGTTATCAAACAACTCTTTCATATCCACCCACATATCTTGAATGAACACACAAGAGCCACCAATAGATTCATTATCATTATCAAAGGCTATAATCAGATTCTCTGTTCCGTATTTTTTGTGCTTTACCCAGATTGTTGGCATAAAAAGTTTTGGACTGCAATTTATAACCCCTGTAAAATCATACCAATATTCAATCAACTCACCACAATTATTGAATGGTCGATGCTTTGATACAGAACCACTTACGCTAACCACTCCCCCTTCGATTCTGTTTTCTCCAGCGTTCTGTTCAATCGTTGGATTTTCTTCTTCATAAAACGGAATTACTTTATATCCGTCTTTCTCAATGACTTCATCATTTCCAATTTCGATAGAAACGAGAAGTTCATTTGTCTTTTCTTTTACAATGTTATAACCTTTAATCTTTTTCATTTATTCATTCTCCTCATATTTCAAACTTACTGTCATAAAACCAACAACACAATTCACATATCCTTCGGTCATAATCTGGAAGAAAATCGCTTTTTCTTTTTCCCCTGTTCCTACTATGTTTACACATCTTGCAAGGGTCTATTACTAAAGGAATGTCGTTGATATAACCTTCATAAGATGTTAGTTGCTCTTTAAGTTCTTTCTTTGCCATTTATTCAATCTCCTTTAATAATCTTTTAAGCACTTCTTCAACTTTATGTTCAAAATAATCAGTCCAAGCACCGTCTGTTCTGTCATAGTCTTTTAAAGCATTTGCCATTGTCCTGATACCTTTGATATATGCGGTTTTGCATTTCCCTTCGTGTTCTTCGTTCGCCTTGTTATAGCCGAACTCTGCACCGTCTTGAAAACAAAACCTTGCAAAATCAACAGGACTTCCTGCGTTTTCTTCAAACAAATAATTGTAATGCTCGTGACCTTTTCCATTTGCATATTCTTCTGCTTCTTTCTCAAACATAATTTACTCCTTAATCTCACAATATTTATCAATGAAACAACCGTAAGCCATATCTATCATTATTTCTGTTCCTGTTGCAAAGAAGATTTTGTCTGCAATATTATGAACAAGATAAACAGTTTCATCTTCTTCTGTAAGAGTAGGCTTTGGTGGTGTGTATTCTTTAATCGGTTTCCAAACAACTTCTGTCATAATTTACTCCTTATCAAAAGTGGGAAGTTCACACCAAGCGATAACACAAACGATTCTGTATTTTGGATTGTTAGCAATATGAAACTCAAAATCATAAGCGTCATAATATCCGTCAGAAATATGTATTTCTTCTTCACCACTAAAATGATACTTTAATAAAACTTTTTCTTTATTCTTTGGCATATATCGTTTTGAGATTTCTCTCTTTGGACTTACCTTGCTTTCAATTTCGTGCCATTGTGGTCTGCCTGCCTTAAGTCCTGAAAGGAAGGCTTGTTCAATAGTTACGTCACTTACTTTTTTAGCATACTCTGTTCCGTCTTTTCTTTTTGCGACTTCGTAATGTGTATGGCTATCTGCAAACTGTTTTGCCATTTCTTCGTCTTTCATTTTTCTATCTCCTTATTCAATTTCAATTCTTTCAATTTAGTTTTATCTAAATTCCCCTTTTACAGCACATCCATATTTACTAGGTATGTCTGGGTTTTTAATATATTTATCTACATATCTGTTAAGATGTTTTTTATCGTGCCAAAAACTAAAAAAATCTAACACAGCCTCTCGTCTTGTTTCTTTTGGATTTACACCCACATTTTCAGCATACATATCTATATACTTTTTTAAAACTCTAAAACGATTTACTCTATATCTTCTACTCATTTTTCTATCTCCTTATTTTAGTTTTCACCTTAAAAGTAAAATAACAGGTTTGCTTATTTTACTTTTTTCAAGAATTGCTCTGCTTGTTCAAGTATTTTGTCTTGCTTTTTCAAATCGTCTTTTGTAACGACTGGATTGTAATGCAGGGCGATTAAGGCATTAATTATTTCCGTTGCTTTGGTGAGTTGGTCATAATAAGTATCTGCATTATGTTCGCAAATCCTAAAATCACTTTCCAACTTTGCCATTTGTTCAACAAGAGAATGATTGGTGTCTGCTTTCTTGGTGAGTTCTGATTTTAGTTCTGCGTTTTCTTTTTCAAGTTTCTTGATTGTCGGGTAGTTGAACTGATAGTCTGCAAGGTCTTTTTCTGTCTGCTCTAACTTCTGTTCCAAGTCTGCAATCTTTACATCCTGATTGTTTATTATATCAAGAAGTTTGTTGTTTTCCTGTTCAAGTTCTCTTACTCTACCTGTAAGTTTAGTTCTTTCCCAGCCTTCGTCAATTGCTTTTTGTACCTGTTCTTGCCATTCGTCTTTCCACTCCTTGAGTTCGTCAATCAGGTTACCTTTATCTTTGAGCAACTGATTACAGCGTTCACCAAGAAGGTGGTTTTCTCTTTCAAGTTTATGGAAGATACAATTGTCTTGATTGAAAAGACAACACATTCCTTCTCCATTTCTATGTGTGCATAATTCAAACTTACAAAATCTTTTTGCAATTTCTTCTTTAGTCATTTTCTTTCTCCAATATTTTCTTTGCTTCTTTATTAAATTCTGGAACAATCAAAGCTGTATCATCACCAATCATTTCAATTCCAGCAACATTTTTAATTACATCACCAGAAACAAATTTTACATCTGCCTGAGCATGGCCATTATGACAAAGCATCGTCAATTCATCGCATAATTGCTGTATTTTCATTATTCTTCCTCCAAATCTTCCCTAAAAGCTTTTCCACATGAATCACAAAAATAGCCTTTTTCTATAGGTTCCCCACAATATTTACACCTTTGAGAAGTATAAATAACTCTAGTTCCAGTACCCTGACAAAGCAGACATTTTTTAAATTTTCCGGTTATTACATCAAACATCTTTCCAGCTCTGCAAACACATTTTTTCTTGATTGTATAAAGCATATAATTACTTCTCCCACTCATTATTTGCCATTATGTAAATACAGGAATCTGTCAAACGTTTGCATCGTTCTTCACTTTCTTTTACTTCTTTTTCAAGTTTTATTACTTGTATTCGGAGATCTGATTCTATATTGTGCTGCTGAATATACACTTTGGCTGTAAAAAACATGCATAAAATGAGTAAAATAAACTCTAACAGATGCAATGCTTTGTCTATCATAGGTTCATTAACTTGTCTTTTATAAGCATTTTCTGGAACTTATTTAATCCTGATGCAGAATCAAACATTGTCATGATTTCGTCTTTTCTCTCCGGCAAAAATCCGGCAAAGTTTGTTTTTAAAACCATTCTTACATCAGAACCATCAGTTTCACTCCAATCAATACGACATAAGTCATTCATTGTGTTGTTGAAAGCTTCTTCAAGGTTTCCCATAATTATTTTCCCCTTAAAAAAATAAAGCCCCGATTGTGCATGACTACAATCAGAGCTTTAGGCCTTTGCTTATTCAAAAACCTATAAAAAAGGTCATGCTGCTTTCTTATAGATTCTCTACAGCGTTTTTAATCTCAACGCTTGTTTATATTCTAGCGTTATTTCTAACGCTTTGTCAATAAAAAAAAAGTTACCAATTTTCTTTATCTGGTTTTTCATAACCGAATTTCATATTTACCTGTTTTAACGATTTTCCTTTAGTTATTTGAACAGAATCACCTAATTGCTGCTTTAATTCTTTGTTCTGTACTTCTTGCCATAACATCTGTTTTTCTTCCAGGCTCTTTTTCAGCTGCTCAGTCTTTTCTGGTGTTACGTCTTGCATTAATTCCTGACGTTTTCTTCTTCTCTGCTCATAGAAATTATTGCTTTTCTTTACAGTCAATGTTACGGCCGAATTTGCCAAAGCCCAAGCCCAGAAACTATCTGCATGGCCTTTTTCGTTTCTTTCAGCATCATACCTAAAGTATTTACCACCATTTGAAGTTCTTTTGATGCTATGAATCTGTCTATGAAATTCTTTATCGTTACTCAGCAAGAATTCACGTTGTTCAAGACCTCTTTTTACATCAATTGCCATTATTTCCTTTTCTTCTGGTGTAAATACAACACCTTCAAGCCTATCTCCAAGTTTAGAATGTAAACTTTCAAAAACCGGTTTACCAATTCCTGTTGCATCCATACGGCCACGATAAACCGGTAATTCCTTAAAAGCTTTTAATATTGTTTCTTCCTGAACTTTGAACGGTTGGTTTCTTAACTCAATTCTTGCAAAATCTCTTTTCTTGCCGTCTGGCATACGTCCAATTAAAAATATTGCTGTTGCATCGTGATCTCTACCAACATCAAAACCTAAAAACAATGTTTCTCCATGAGCTTCCGGCTTATAATTCAAAATGGCTGTATCAAGATCCTTGTAAGCCTGAAAATCAATGTTTCTGTTATATTCCCAATATTCTTCATCGTCCATTTTTTCACATAAAGACAAATCAATATCACATTCTCTTTTTCCAGGAGTATTTGCAAAAATCAAATCAAGTGGAATATAACTTTCTGCTGAATCAATAAAATCACATTCATACTCTTGCCTGAATGTATCATAATCGTTATTCTTGAAAATCTGCTTGATGATTTTAGTTCCAAAAGTTTCTACACGTTCTTCTGTTGATAAATCAGGTGCTACTTTTACGGCTGTAGGTACATCAATACACAAATCACGGCAAAACCACCAAGGAATATTGTATCTTTCGTAATCGTAGGTGTCTTTATCGGTTAAAATATCGTAGAATTGCCCAATTTTGCCCAAAGGAGAAGAACCCATTTCAATAGTTCCACCACGAGAAATAACAGGCAATGCAGCATCATAAACTAATTTCTGCATTTTAGCGTTATAAATTGCAAACTCATCAAGAGAAATATCACCACCTTTACCACGAGGTGGACGGCAAGGAATAGAAATTAATCGGCTTTGAGTAATACCATTTTTATCCTGAAAACAAAGCATTGACTTATTATCAGTTATAAGTGTTTTTTTTGCATCACAATCTGGAATAGATTCATAAAACTGTTTGGCATAGGATATTTTTTCGAGGGCATCTTCTTCATTGTATGAAACAAATTGCTTTGTATATCCAAGTCTATCGGGGTCCATAGCCTTTATCAGGCCTTTCATGGCACTAATAAAAGACCATCCTACACGTCTTGACTTTACAACGGCAATAAATCTGGCCATAGAACGTATATATGCATCCTGCCAAAAATCGAGCAGCAAGTCTTTTTGTTGGAATTGAATATAAGTATATGCATATAACAAACGTTCATCTTTGGTAAACATTATATAAGCTCCATATTTGAAATAACAAAAACTTTTAGACCAGGATTAGAGCAAAAAATACCTACATCATTTCGTACTTTGAATTTTACCGGTTCACCTTTTGTAATTACATTAAACTGATATAAAGGCTGAGCAGGTGTTGTGTCATAACCTATTACAACAATATTTGATTTTTCCATGTACTGAATATAAAGGTCATTATACTGTAATCGAGTATCAGTTATAGTTCTGAGTTCTATTTCTACTATTCCATTCTGGTGTATTTTAAGAGTTTCTAATTCTTCATCCGGCCAAGAATCAAGAAAGTTCATAGCCTTTTTATAATCTGCTTCATATTCTGGATAACCGTTTTTATGGCAAGAATCAATGCAATTCTCTTTTGTAAGGTTTATCTGTTTCTTTATCCAATCAATTGTTTGTCTAGGTTCCTGTTTCATTTTATCAGTCCTTGAATTTGGCAATATCTTCTGCCGTTACACCCATGCTTATGAGCAATAAGGTACAATAACCTATAATATCGGCCACATCGTTTGTTCTGGGCTTTTCGTCCGTATTACTCATAACACGGCCGATTTTATCATCAAGCCGGATAAGAATTGAATTAGTAGAATCCCCTTTGTAGAAAATCTTTTTAGGATTTATAGCCGAATCACCGTATTTTTTATTCTTGTATAATAGCAGGTCTTTCATGGCATCAAGTATTTCTGATATTTTAAGTTGTGTATCTGTAAGATTTTCTGAGTTATCAATTTTTGTACACTCAACCGGCTCCACAGGTTTTACATACTTCTTTACAAAATCAATGACTTCTTTAAGTGTACAGTAAGAAACTAAAACATCGTTTTTTCTGATAACAGAAAACTTATTCACAAAATCTGTTTCAGTAATGCGAATTCTGCCGTATTTATTGCTTTTAAGTTCTATGTATCTGTCTTTTTCAAATAATGAATAGGGAATCTGTTTGATTAAAAGTTCTCTTTCAACTTCAAAAATTGTGTTCATAGTTTTATTTCTCCTTATCTAAAATGAAATATGGTTCACCTGTTATGTCATATTCATTACATTCATCTGTAAGTTCTACAGTTGTATATAAATCCTTCATAACACAATAAGGTTTGCCGTCATCTTTTACACAAAGTCTACACCGGCCGCATATTTTTTTCTTTTCCACGTTTAACCTCTCTGTTCAAATACTTTTTCTGATACAGTTTATCTTCCGGTGTATAAATTATTTTTCTTCTTGCATTGACTAATATTCCACCATACATTTCTGCATAATGTTCTTTCCAATACTCAAATTCTTTTTTAGTTCTACATATTTTCATAGATTTTCACCGTTTTTCATTTTTTTAGGTTGTTGAGATATTTTTCAGTATATTCTTCTGGTGTAATCCATCGTAAATTCTCAGCACAATTATCCCCTTTATTTTGATTAATATGTTCGATAACCGTCTGTTGTTCAGGTGTATCTAACCAACAGTTTGCAACAAGCCTATGTAATAACCACAATTCTCCTTTTCTGCCACCTAAAAATATCTCAAAATAACCTGTATTGGAAAGTGTTGGTATACATTGCTTTTCTTCATAAAACCTCTTTCTTCCCAACCTATCAGTCATTTCAAACGCACATGATATAATCAGTCCGTTCTTAAAAACCTTATATTTTCTACCGTTTTTACAAGTATAAATGCAATATTGATCTGTAAGATAACGATAGTCCAATTTTGTTTTACAAATCTTCACCATTCTTCATTACCTGTTCAATGGATTCTTCAATATCTGTAAAAGCTTTCTGCCAATCGGCTTTTTCTTCTTCTGTCATTTCTATTCCGGCCATTTTACTTTTATTTCCTATTTTTTAAGATTAAAATAATCAATTACCCTGTCAGATAATTTTGATACACCTTCACAACCTTTTATTTCAGGGCATTTTCCATACCACCAGCAATAAGGATGGCAACATAAACCTACAGCCCTTAAAAACGGTTCCTTACTATCTCTTAAAGCAAAAACCATTTCTTGCATTGCTTTTCTTGTTCTTTCTTCTGTTCTGGCACAAAGGCGCTGTTTAGCCATTTCTATAAAACTTTCTGCCGTATGGTCTTGCATAAACAGTTTATCTTCATAAGGATCTGAACTTCTCTCTTTTCCATCGTTCCAATCTGGCCGGCTGCTCTGAACTTCCGGTTGAGGATGCCCTTTTGTTGCCCTGATTAATTGCATAACTACAGATTTAGGCCGTGTATCAACTAATCTGAAATGAATACTTCTTAAAGTTGAATGATTTGCAACGATCTGTTTTATCCAAAACTCAACTTCTTTTACAGGACTACTCCATAAACCATATTCTTGAAGTAATTGTTCCAGGTCTATTCCCTGCGTAATCTTACAGGCTTCACGATAATCATACATTGGATTTTTATTTAGAATTCTGAATCTCATAATTATGCTTCCTCATCTACATCTTTCATTGTTTGAATAAACTCTCCGGCTTCTTTTGCTTCATCATTGTTATGCTGAATTACTGAAATTTTGGCCACGGCTTTATCTTTAATAGCTTCAAGAGTAACAACCGTTTCAGTTCTTTTTTCTGCTGCACCGGCTTGTTTCTGGCTCAAAAGTTTATGATAAGTCAACAAAGCTTGTCTTGCAGATGCTCTTGTTTCGATTGAATAATGAGCTCTGCCGTTTTTATCGTAATCAAAACCGGCAACCATTTTTTTCTGCAGGGCTGTCAATTCTGATATTTTTTTATCTTCAATCGTATCGAACTCAATTCCTTTATCTTCAAGATCAACGTGATTATCCATTTTGAAGGCTGTTCTATCAGCAAGTAAAACCTGACGGTTGAATTCAATATCTTCACGGAATATATCTTCAAGTTCCTGAATTGTGGTACAAGTTGTTAATTCATTTATTTTTTGTCTTACTTTTGGCTGCTGATAAGCCCATGAACCCCAACTTTTCCAGGATCCACCAACAGCTTCACCGGATTTATTTACCTTGCCACATGTTTTTGAAAGTGGACTTGTAAAAAATAATATGAAAAGTTTTTCCCTTTGTGAGAACGAATCATCAAAAGTTGATAACATTTTTTCAAGCTTCTCATCACCTTCTTTTGTATCAGGAAGTTGAAGAATTTCTTTAATTTCTTTTCTGGTTGGTTCAAGACTTTTCTTTTGGGTAGTTCTTTTAGGTTTGACCTGAATCTTCTTTCTTGCCATTTTTACACTCTGCTTTATCGCATTTATGAATTAAATAACCGAATGTCTGCCGGCCATTTTCCGTTACAAACTGCAACCTTTCAGAATCACAGGCAACATTTTTTCCTGGACTCGTTGCAATGTATTTAATATCTTTCCCACAAATAAGACATTTCTGCATATTAGATTTTTCCTAATTTTTCTTTTAAGTTCTGGCCGTTGTAACTTTTGCAATAGTTAAGACGTTCCACATTACCAAGAACTAAATCAAATTCTATGCTGCCATAAAATGTATCTGAGCATAATTCTGAAAGCTGTTTGTCAAAAGATGCATTATTGTTATCAGATTTTTCAAGCCTTGAATTTTCTGTAATTGAAACAATCTGAGATTTCTCAATTCCAAATTTAAGATGACCTGTAAAAGCTTTTGCTTTATACTTTCCAATCTCTGCATTTATTTCTGCAAACAGCATTTTTCCCCTCTGCTTTATTTAATTATATCATAACTTACACATTATGCAAGTTTGTAAGTTTAATGCTTACTTTCAATAATAAAAATTCCCTTAAATTCCACTCTAGGATTGAAAATTTAGGGGGTTTTTTGCCTTTTTAATGTATTTGTCAACCAAGCTCATTTAAGGCCATTTTTAACGAAATTCACACTTCACGAAATTCGTAATTTTTATATAAATACTTAAATAATTTTCTCTTGATTATGTATGTTTTATCACGTCTTGTTGCATCTGATTTTACATCTTCACAAATTAATTTTCCGTTTTCTTCATACACAAAATCTGCAACATAATAAACGGCTCTCTCTCCATCAGTTTTGGGAACAATTTCAAACCTTTTCTGCCGTTCAAGATTTTTTATCATTCCTGACTTTTCCAGCATACAAAGTTCTAAATATCTGTTTGCTTCTTTTTTGGAATCAAACTTAATTTTACCAACGTAAGTTTTTACATTGTGATATTTATTTTGCTTTGAATAAGGATTAAAAATTGTTCCCATTGTAGTTTTTTCTCCTGAGTAAAATCACTCTTTTTTCTGAGCAATTTTTTTGTTTGTAATTGCATTTGAAATAACAGGAATAAGAATTCCGGCAATTAAAGCAACTACAGTAACAACTGCTGCAATTAATTTCTGTAACTTATCTTCTGACATTTCTGCAAAAGCACCTGCAATGCCGCAGATAACCATACAGATAATACTTGCAAGAACAAAGCCATCTTTCTTTGCTGACTTGTTCCAGGTTGTTATACACAAACCTGTTGCACCAAGACTGGTAAGAGCAATGGCTGGCAAATCATTCCAAATGTCTGTAAAATAACCAAGTGTTATACCACCGATTAAAGCAACAATTGAAATGATTGTGAAAATTGCTTTCTTGTTCATTTTGCTTTTCCTCCCTTTACAAAAGTTTATATTTCAGCCGGTTTTACTGTAGGTAAGGTAACGATTGTACACGCTGCATGAAGCAGACATTTCCCTACTCAAAGCCGGCAAAATCCAAAATAAGCCTGTTGAACGTAATCTGGAACATTGTAAAAGGGGAAAAATTGGGTGGGCCTTCTTTTACAACTATCATACGTTCCGCAAGCTGCCGTCTTTCCGGCTGTCTATCCAAATTGCATATATAAAATGCTAACAGCATTTTATAAACCATCATTAAAAGGGAATATCTTCTGGAAAATCCCCATTGTTTACAGGGTTTTATGTATTTTCAGACTTAAAAGTTGGAGCTCCTGAATTATCAGAATCTTTTCCACCTAAAAGCTGCACATTATTTGCAACAACTGTTACACGGCTGAATTTTTGACCGTCTTTTTCCCAACGATCTTGTTTCAAGTAACCGTCAACGGCAATCTGTTTGCCTTTATTCAGATAAGGTTTAAGATTTTCTGCTGTCTTTCCCCAGATTGTTACATCAAAGTAAGAAACTTCTTCAACCCATTCATCACCATTTTTTCTGCTACGGTTTACAGCAATACTTACATTTGCTCTAGCCTGACCGTTACCGGTGTAACCGAAACTTCTTTCATCGGTTCCCAAATCTCTTGTAAGATGACCGATTAAAATAACATGATTTACGTCTGTCATAAAAATCCCCTTATAAATAAAGCTTTGCTTTACGATTTAATTTTAAATCAATCTTTTTCCCATTCATGTGAGAACCGGTTGACCTGTTTTGATGCTTACGAACTACACCTTTTCTTGTATGTCTTGTTCTTGCCATAATTTATTTCCTCCTAAAATTATTTACCTGCTCTATAATCATCAGCCACAATATTTATGACTTTTGAATCCTGTCTCAGACGGCTTATAACATCACCGTCCATGTAATTTTCAAAACATTTTTCACAACCACCATCAGGACAATTCTTTCTTAAATGGCCATTACCTAAGAATACTGTCTTTAATTTTCTTGTATGTCTTTTATCATAAACATAACTAAGCCAATTCATATTAAATGAGCTGCTGTTTGTTCTTCCTACTTCATCAAAAACAAGCAATAAAACTGATGCTAATTCGTTCACAATTTCAAGCTCAGTTTTTTCTGCCTTGATTGTATATGACTGTCTGATCATTGTTGAAATTTCATACATCGTGTAGATTTTGCCATCAAACATATCTGCAAGAATTGAACCAAGCAAAGTTTTTCCTGTTCCATAACCACCAAGCAGAACAAGTGTACTTATCTTGCCGTCAATCAATTCTTGAACAGAATTGAGAGCTTCAATTTGTGATGGAGTATTTGCCTTAAAATCACTGAGTTCTTTTCCGTAATATTCCGGCTCAATATTGCAGCTTTTATAATGTTTTAATAATTCTTTTTCTTGCTTTTCTTTTTCTAACCTTTCCCACTCCTTTTCACATTTAGGACATCTATTTTCAGATTGCTCAGTTCCATCTTCATAAACATTTATTAATGCCTTGAATTTTCCATGAGCCAAATTCTTTTTACATTGAACTTTTGTTTCATAAGTTCTAACAACCTTTTTAGGTTCAAGAAAAGAAAATGTTGGTATTCCTGATTTTACTTCTACCATATTCCCACCACCTTATTTTTTATAATTGATTTGCCGGATTATTCAAATTCGGATTCAGATTCTTTTTTAGCTGATATTGCTGTTGATTTTTTCCTTTTGCTTTTACATAAAGTTGTTCCATCTGTTTCCTGAGTTTGTCTCCAGAAAGAATATTTGAATTCCAAAATCCATCATTCTTTGCAAAATCAATTACTTTCTTAATATCTTCCCATGTGTAATTATCAAGAAAATGAATTGCACCGATTGCATTAGTCCATTTATTAATTTGATCTACTGTCTTTGAAAAATTAGGATTATCACGTTTACAGTAATTTATAAGAAGTTCACAAAGTTCTTTTGATTCAGGACATATATATTTAAATTTATTATTCTTATTCTCTATCTCTCTCTTATTCTCTTGCGTTACAGACACGTTACATTCTGTTTCATATAACGTTACATCACTCGAATTTGTACTATTTCCTTCTAATAGCATTTTTTGACGTTCTCTATATGCTCTTACACGTTTATTTGTTTTCTCACGAATTTTATCAAGTGATTCAACTTGTTGATGTTTTTCCCAGTTTGGAATAGTAATTGTATCATGTAACGTTACAATCATTCCAAATTTTTCAAAGGTTTCTAAGGCTAATCTTACAGTATTTAATGGCCTTCTAAAAATTGTTGCCAACATTTCTTCCGTGTAAGGAATGGAATCATTCAACATTAAAATACCGTTATTGTTACATTTTCCGGCAAGTGTTAGAAGCTTAAACCATATTACAATTATAGAATCAGCTTCTGGCAGACTTTCTATCAATAAGATTTTTTCATCATCAAAAATATTTGTAGTAATTTTTATCCAAGATATAGATGCAGCCATAATTACTTTCTCTCCTGAGCATCTGCTTCCAGATTGCTTTTTAATATCTGCAGCTCATTACAAACAAGATCAACCATTTCTGGTGTAATAGCAATGAAGTTATCGCTTCCACTGTTTTCTTGATGCAGACATATTTCGTTATTGTCTACCACAATATTCAACTGTTTAAGTTTCATATTTTCTCCAAAAAAAGGCCGCCTATGCCTGAAAGTTTCATAGACGGCCAGAAGTTTCTGTTGCCAAAAACCTTTAATAAATCTTTCAGGCTCTTTATTAAAGGTTCTCTTTCTAGCGTCTTTTATATGTACTAACGCTAGTTTTAACGCTTTAATACAAAATAAACCCTTTTTATTCTGCTGTCAAGAATAAAATAAGGTATTACTGTAATTTTTTGCTATATTTTGCTATTGTTTTGCCATTATCGGCTATCAACCCATCGCCTCCTTGCACCTTTTTTGCCGTTTTCTCTCCTAATTTCTGACAATACTTCTTTGTCTCTTTCACAAGAAATAACCCTTTGTATCTGCCAGAATATCCCATAAGCTTTTTTTGAAAGTTTATCAGGAAACTCACCTGTATCTGCATAAACAGACAAAGCATTTACAAGCTTCTTAAATTGTCTGCTAGACAATGTATTCATTCCTTCAAGATATTTTATATAAAATGTAAACTTATCCATCTTCTTCCCCTTTATATTGATTTGCTGCCGTTTGATTTACCAAACCAGCCATCACCTTTGCCGGATGCTATTCCTTGCCATTCAATTATTCTTTGCATGGTATAAGGACATTTAGAACAAAGCTGATTATTCTTTTCTTTATCATAATCTTTCATAGGAATTTCACGTTCTTCAATGTTCCCACATTTAGTACAAATAAATTTATATTTCATTTTATAACCTCACATCATTAAATGTTCTTTCCGGAATTTATCCATTTCATCAAGGCATATTTCAAGCTGTTCAAGTCCAACCGGATTGATTGTTTTATTGAACAGTTCCAGAACTCTTGTTACAACTTGTCTGTATTTCAAAAAGTATTCATAATCGGGATTCCTGTCATGAACACCCTGTAAATAACCTTCTGAGTAAAACTTCTGCAGCAACGTAACCTTTTCTTTATCTTTTATATCAATATTTTTTTCTTTTAGTAATTCAGCAAAGCTCATTATCAGTCTCCTTTATCTTTCCTAAAACCAATTTGACAATATCCTTGTTCTCTATCTCTCCAACAACCGGAAAATGTTCAGTATCTTTTTCAACTTCTTTCTGGTTGTAATGGCCAACTCCAGCTGAAAAGTTTTTACTGAAAATATTATGCACTTCAAAGCATCTGCCTATAAAGAAAAAGAAATATCGTTTGTAAGGTGTATAAAGGTTACGATAGATTTTCATTTTATTTGCCATCCTTAACAATCTTTACTTCTTTATCTCCAAGACTTAAAACGTATTCTTCAATCTTGTACCAATCAACGTTATCAACCATAAGAACATTTTTATCGTCAATATAAACGTCTGCTACAATTTTTCTGGACTGTATTTGATAAGGACTGAAATTATATCCATCAAGAAAAATACCTTTTCTATGTAATGCGATTTTTGCATCATCAAGATATATTCCTTCTCTGCAAGTCCACATAACTACTTTGTGGCCGTGTTCCTGAAAGTTTTTAATTGATTCTAACGCATGTTCCTTAAAAGTTCCAATCTCAGGAAATATATTTTTATCTGTAATTGTGCCGTCAAAATCTACAGCTATTACCATTATTTACTCTCCTATAATCCTTTTTAGTTTTTCCTGAATCTTTAAGATTCTTTCTTTTTCTGCAGCAGCCTGAGCTTGCATTTCTACATCTTGTACACCAAAATCACATAGTAAATAACAATTAATTGCAGATAATAAATCTCTGGCTTCTTGTTCTTCAATTACTTTATCTGAGATTTCATCAAACTCTTTTCCAAAATCTTCTGCAGCATCTAACCAAGCTAACACTTGTGTTTTTTGCTCGACATTCCAGGGAGCTTTTAGTTTTACAAGAGTTCTTAAAGCATTTACCATTATTTATTCTCCTTCTTTTTATTCTTACGATTTATAATTTTAATTGAAATAAAAACCCATAAGCAAAAAATTACTAAACCAACCAGGCATATTAATGTGAAAATATCATCTAAAGTTAATACGATTTTCATTTATTCCCCCTGAGCTGCTAAAGCCATATCAACCAGGCTTCCAACTGAATCTATATCTTCAATGGCATTATCCATATCTGCCATTGAGATAATTCCAATTTCATTATTTCTTTGAACAAGTTCATTACATTTTCTATAGGCCATTTCTACCCTTCCCCTTAAATGTGGATAAACTTCAAAAAATTCATCCCAGGTTTTGCATTGCTGATGAAAAAAGTTGTGTTCATCTGGTGTTAGAGCAAGAATATTCCAAGCCTTTTCTATTGCAGCCGGACAAGCACCACGGCTGACAATATGATGAAAATGTACAGGTGTTCTTCCAGATGCTTCTGAATAAACTAGATATTCCCTCATTTGTTCAATGGTTCTATCATCGTTTATATCATACTCCTGTTTGCCTCGCCATATTTCCCATTCATAAAGAACACTTCTGACTGTTGCCTGTAAATCATTAGGTAGGTTACATAATGTAGTAACGTGAAACATAAGGCCATCTATAAAATGTGAACCGGCCATAGTGTTAGCTTCTGAAATATGAATTGATCTTAATTCACCGGTATATCTGTTAGGAATTTTATCAGCATAAAGACCTAACAAGTCTAAATAAAGGCTATATTTTTCTTCTTCCGTAGGTTTCCGGTGATTTTCAGAATCAGACTGAAAAATCACCGTTACCAACTTAAATACAGCCCTTAATTGCTTGAAAGTTCTTTTCTGAAAAGCTGCATCTATTTCACATTCAAGAAGTATTTCTTTTTCAGTTCTCTGCTCACGTTCTGCCTTTGATTTGAAAAGTTTTCTCAAAGTTATCAGATCCTTTTCATCTGTTATTTTGAGAACAACTTTATCATTAATCAAACAGCCATGAAAAAATGAGCAGATTTTCATTAAAACACCCTTCCAGAAACAACAATCCTTACATCAAAAACATCATCAGGAACATCATTTTTAATATCAAGAATTATAACTTCCTGAAAAATAGATTTAAGTTTATTTATAGTGGATAATATATCTACAAGATATTCATTCCATTCCCCATTACCATTTTTTCCACCGTGAAGTCCGATAATCCATCTGGAATTTGAATCTGGACTTGGAACATTTGCAACAAAACTTAAACCAAAAATATTATCAATGTTTGATTTTATATTTTCGATTAATCCGCAAGGTTCAACCTCAATCCACTTTTCACCAAATTCATTTTTTTATAAGTCTTTCCATATATTCCCCCTTAGAAAATATCATTTACATTCTGTGGAGCTGATTCAAAAGCTGCATTTGCGGCGGCCATTTCTTCATCTGTTATGCCATTTTCTTCATCAAAAGAGCTTTGTTCCTGAACAGGTTCTTCTTTTTTCTGCTGTTTTTTATCTTCAACAGCCGGAGTTTCTTCTTTTGTTTCTAGCACTTCATCAGAAATTGTGTATTCAACCTGCTCAGAATAATCCTTTATATCTTCCTTTTCTTCTTTTGCAACGGCATCCATAGCTTCAATTGAGATAGGACAAAGTTTAAGAGCCTGAATAACACAAGTTTTCAATGCCATAGCATCAAAATTCTTGTTCCAGATGTTGTTAGGATCCTTTGGATTGTAAGCCTTTGAAAACTTATCACGGTGTTTTTCAATTTCTTTTTTAGACATAACCTTGAACTGTTCACCACCGTTTGCAAGTTCTACAAGGCAATAATAAGCAACAACTTCACCACGTTCCTTGAAAATATCAATTTTATGATGGATGCTTCTACCTGATGCAAGTTCACAATCAAAAATATCATTTTCGTGAATAGCTTCTGCAGCAATTGTTTTAATTGTGTTTGAACGTCTTGCCAAAGCAATTAAACCCTTATATCCAAGCTGTAAATGGCAAGTCATAACACCTTTTTCGTTATAAGGAATTAAATAAGCCTGGCCCAGCATACCGTTTAATTCAAGACCGTATGCAGCCGCTTCTTTAAGAGAACGGAAAATAGATTCCTTTGAACATTTTACAAGATCCGGCATTTTTGGATTTGTAATTGCAAGGAAAGCACTCTGCATAAACCTGTCAACATTTACTGTATTGGCCGGCAAAGCATTGTTAAGGGATTCTTTTCTTTCATTCAACCATTCTCCAAGAGTTCCCTTTTTTTCTTTTGGATTGGTAGCCAACTGATTAGCATTAGAGCCGTTTGTTTTCATAGTTTTTCTCCTGTATGAAAAATAAGGCCGGCTAGACTTCCCCACAAAATCCAACCGGCCGATTGCTTAAAGCAATCAAAGAAGTGGGGTATCTTTCATTGCTCTATAAACACAAGTAAAACTTGCATTTATACCTTATTAGTAAGCTTTTTGCTTACTCTACAACATAGAATAAGCCATAAGCTTACATTTTGTCAACAATTTTTATTTATTTGCTGAAATTCTTAAAACCCTTGATGCAGATTCTTTTTTGTAGTTATCAAAAAGACCGGATTTTTTTAATGCATCTGTATCAACAGAAACACGTTTTTGCAGATTATAAGACAAGTGGAATCTTTCACCAGATGCAGAAACTTTATCAGGATTGTCATTTGAGCTGCTTAATGCTGAAAGTTTAAGAATTATAGAATCCTTCAAAGAGCTTTCTTTCTGTTCAAGTTCTTTAATTTGCTGCTGTAATTCCATTCTTTGAGCAATCAAATCTTCTGTTTCTTCATCAAGAACGATTTCATCCCCAATAGGCATATTCTTGATGTATTCTTCTTCTGCATCTACACCCAAAGGTTCTGGAGCTGTATTTGTAAGTACAAAGTTTTCCCAAAAATCTTTTTCTGCCGGAATAAGCTTTTCATAAATAAAATCATCATTACGTTTGATAACATAATGTCTTACTGATTTTGTATTCATGAAAAAAGCCGTAAGAATAAACCAATTAAGACCTGTTACAGCCATATAATGCTGTACCTGGCAATAATAAGAATCAGGAATTTCATCTTCATTAAAGCCATCACCACGGCTTGAAGTTTTAATTTCATAACCTCCAAGTCCTTCTACAATTTCCCCACCTATATTTACCACATTCTGAGCATAGCAAAGGCCATCAAGATTTGCGTTCATAAATGGCACATCTAAAGATGTGTACATTCCAGGAACACTGATAATCTCAATATTAAGTTCTTCTGCAGCCTTTTTTCTGATTGGATCTTCAAGAATATGACCCCATTCTGTTGCTGCATTACCCTTAAAACCTTCCACGTTCTTTTTAGAAAGATAAATTGTCAAAGGTGATGCATACTTATTCATACCCATAATGGCACCTGCATCACTTCCACCAATTCCGGTAGTTCTCAGTTCAAGCCATTTTTCAGGCTCTTTATCCTGTTCTATAGGTGTAAAACCGGCATTAACTGACTTATAATCAATCATTTTACTTCCTCCTGAGCTTCTGTAACTGTCATATTATTGATTTCGTTCTGAACTGTATCGGCTTTATTCTGCCAATACAATTTCATATAATTTGATTCTGCTTCGATTGCAGCCTTTGTAAAATTGTCTTTCATTGTGATTAATTTTGAATACTTGCTCATATTTCCCCTCCTATTCTGCAAGTCCTAAGCCAGTTGGTTTCATTGTTTTTTCAGCTTCCATGCAAATAGCATTTACCCTTTTCTGCTGTTCTGGTGTAAGCTCATTATGGCAAAATGCATTTTCAATTCGCTTCATTCCTTTTTCAGTAATGAAAAATTGAACCCTGTTGTACTTGCCATAAACCTGATTTACAAGGCATCCACTCTGAACACCTAAAGCCGTTGCAATAAGATTTCCTTTTCTGTTTCTATGATCATTTTGACGAACAAGAAATTTCTTTAATTCAAGAAAAGGAATAATGTCATTGTTTCTACTGATGTTTAGTATTCTGGCAACATCCGTTGCTGTAAACAAAACATCTTTTCTTGCCGATAAAGAATTTGAGTTTTCCACTAGAATACTCCTTGCGATTTAAGATGTTTAGTTTCTCAGGCTGGCATCTTAATTCGCTTGTAATAAAAAAGCCTTACGGTTTTCATCCACAACTTTCGTTGCCCTTTCCGGATAAAAACCATAAGGCTATAAACTGTAAAACAGTCTAAGAAAGGAAAGGATTTTCTTAGGTTGTCTTATTACAGATTGACAATCTGTTATTTCAAGGTTGTTATTTAACAACCTTATTAATATTTATACTGTTGTATCGTTACTTTGTCAAGAAAAATGTTACAAAAAAGTTGTTAATCTGTTACTATTATCACCGATAATGTATCAGTATGTTTTGGAATAACGTTAAAAACCTTCTTGACATAAGTAACCTTACTCAGAAAGAATTATCTGCACTAACTGATATAAATTTAGGAACGTTAAAAAATCAGATATGCAGAAATGTAATTCCCGATGCTATTGAAGCTGTAAAGATTGCAAAAGCTCTTAATACAACCGTTGAATTTCTTGTAACCGGAACAGAAGAAAACCAGGCTGAAAAAGAATTGACTGAATTAAAGGCTAAACTTGCAGATCTTATAATGTTTAAAAAATAATCCTCCTATAAGTTTGTTGCTAGACATAAATGTCGAGCCAATCTTACAGGAGAATTATTAATTGAATTAAGTTGAATTTACTTGAATCGCTGCTTGAATTAATTCTTTAATTATTTATTGCAAATTAAAGTAAGTTAGAGGATAATTAAAGTATGTTTAATCCAAGAAATGAAAATACTTATAATGAAGCAAGTTCTTGCAAAACAGCTGTTATTGATGGGATTCAGATATTTGAAAGCATCTGGGAAAATAATATAGAAATAAAACATTTTTTAACAGAAAAACAACTTATTGAGCAGATTAATTATTCTGCAAAGTTTTCAGATTTACCAAGACAGGAATATATAAATAAAAAAATCCAGACTTATATTAATTTATGTAAGGATATTTCAATTAAAAAATCTGATTTAGTTATATCTGGTTATGCTTATTCCATTGCTCAAAAAGAAATGATGAAATATTTAACTTTGGAAGAAAAAGAAAAAATGACAGATATAATAATTAATCACTTCAAAAATAAGAGGCAGAAATATAGATTAAAACAGGATATATTTGACAATTTAGCCGGTAAAATTGATAATTATTTGTTTACCGATTTATGTTATGCAACTGATGTTGATACTGAAAAAGAAATTATGCAAGAATATTATTCAGGCTTTGATTCCATTGAAACAAAAGATGATTTGAATAATCTTTTGAACAATGATTATCTGAATTTATATCCTGATTTACAAAATGAACTATCTTCTTATTTTCTTAACAATTTTAATTTATAATTCTGTATCTGATTCTTTTGAATATATTGCAAGTAATTCTGATGTACTTTCAATCATGTTTCTTTCACGAGCATTTTTAAGTTTTGCTGTAACAGATTGCTGAGAATATCTTTCAACTTCTTTTTGAAGTTTTCCGGCTTTAAGTTCATTCAGGATGTATATTTCATCTTCTTTGAGCTTCAATGTTTTAGAAGGTTTTACTTTATAAATTGATATTGTGATTAAAACAAACAAGCCCAAATATATAAAATGAATTAAAACAGCAATAGGAATTAATTTTTTAAGTGAAAAAGAAACAAATACATTTAATGCATAAATGATAACTGCTGGCCATTTAATTTTAGGATATGCACCATAAGCAATTAAAAGGAAAAATATGGTTCCATAGTTATAAAACATATTAAGATAGATTAATGCACAAGCATAAATTAAAAAGCCGTAAGACATACCACGTCTGCCAAATAAAAAAATAAACAATGCAATAAGTATGCATCCGGCAGCCCTGAATTCTGCATGATATTGAATATCTGAAAACAGATTAAAAGTTAAATGACATGCAGCCAAAATTAAATGTAAAACTAAAATAATAAGTAAATGTTTATCTTCTTTAAATTTCTTGATTAAGTTCACATATAAATTATCGGCTTATTCATCTGTTTTTTTAATGATTGATATTTAAATTTTATCTGGCTTACATATTGCCTGGAAACATAGTATTTTCTTGCAATATCTGATTGTTTTAAGCCTAAATTAAGATCTTGTATTATTGCTTGACATAAATGAGATTCAAGAGCATGTACAGGCCTTTTAGCCTTTACTCTTGCAGATTTGAGAATACTCATAATTCTTCTGGGATTCATAGAGAAAATTTCAGCAATTTCAACAATTGTATGACCTTCTTTTGCTGATTTTACAATTGCACTATTTCTATGAGCTATTTCTATTTGTTTCATCTTTTTGTTGCACCTGTATGATATTTTGCATGATAGGCCGGTAGACCTGAATCCGGAATTCTTACCCACTCCATTACACTATCTCTATACCAGACATTACGGCCACCAACTTTTGCATCAGGAATTCCACCTTTACATTGATAATAACGATTACTTCTGTATGTACTTAAAGACATTCCACCTTTAAGCTCCCAGCATTTTTCATCATTATACCATTCAGCAGCAAATCTTTCTTCATACTGTTTAGAAGCTTTTTTAGTTTCAAACATGCTTTTGAGTTCTGAGATTTGCTGCATTATTATTCCAAATTCAGGTATATCCATAGATCATTGCTCTTTTTTAAGAGCTTTTTTCTGCTCTACTTCACGGATATTCTTGCCGGTGATAATCTGCCATGCAAGTTTTAATCTGTATTTCAGTTTCATTTCTGCAATTGTTTGAAAGAAACAATCCCATGACTGATTTACCAAACTTGTTTGATTACGTCTTACAAGCTGCCGAATTTTCTTTTCTTGTTTATTACTCATATTCCCACCTATATTTTCTTATATGTGATTTCGTTGTCATCAATGAACTTTCGCAAGGCTACCAATTTTGATGCCGGAGCTGTTACTTCAAGCCTGAATGTTGCAATTGGTTCCACGGTATAGTTTTTATTAGAAATATTCTTAATTTCTGAATAACTCATTTCTTTTTGCTGCTCTGTTGTAGGAATAAGAGGTCCTTTTGGTGATAAATCTGGCTCTGAATTATCTGAAACAACTGGCTTATTAGTTTCTGCAACTAAAGCGGCTTTTCTTTCTTCCTCTGCCTTAATTCTGGTACGATTTTCTTTAAGCTGATTTCCTTTCTGCAATGTTGCATTTAAGTCCAAAGTTTCAAGATAAAAAGCTTGCAAAGTTTCTGCATCTTCATCCTGCATACTTTTAAGAGTATTCATTTCTGTAGTGATTTTTTCTACAATGGCTTTACATTCTTGGATGATAGAAGCTAATTTTTCTGTTTTATTCAGCCATCTAGGATTAAACACACGTTCAATTGGTACAATGGTAAAATTAAGAGTATTCCAGAACTCTACAATTTTTGCTTTCTTTTCATCTTTTACCTGTTGATCTGCTTTATCAACAATTGTTTTAAGATTGTTGGATGCTGTTTTAATCTCAGTTTCAAGTTCTTTCATAACTGAAATAAATTCATCTAAAGGCTTGTTCCAGGTTGTAGTTGCAAGTTTTCTCTTTTCTGCAACTTCATCAAGAAGTTTATTAAGATAGGCTTTGTCTGTTTTGGCCGCATCAGGATCGTCAATATATCTTTTAATGGTATAATTGGCAATTTCATTTTTCAATGCTGCAGAATATTCTTTGGCATTGCTTGTAAGTTTTCCGGCTACAATGTTTGTTACTAATTCTAAATCAGAAACCTGAGCATCTGTTTTAGCCACTTCTACGGCTGTTTCTTCATCCTGAATAACAGCTTCAATCTGTAGTTTTTTTGCTTTAGGCATAAAATCTCCTTTTATCCCTATAATGTGGGGATATGGCGGATATAGGAATCGAACCTATGACCCCCAGATTATGATTCTGGTGAGCTACCGCTGCTCTAATCCGCTTTACTTTATAACGCTTTTTAATTTCTTTTGCGTTATTTCTAACGCTTTTATAGTAATGCTATTTATAACGCTTGTCAATAAAAAAGTGTTGATTTTTCACAGAAAGAATACGATAATAAAAATATGGAATTAGATGTAAACGAATTTGTAAAACGGCTTGAAATATGCTGTAAAGAACAAGGCCTCACTAGAACAACCTGGGCAAAGAAAATTGGCTTTCCTGAATCAACAATCAGGAACTGGCTTAGAAACGGAAATATGCCTTCTGCTGAAATTGTTTATAATTTTGCTCAATATTTTGGTGTTCCTATGGAATATCTTTTAACCGGAGAAGAAACAAAACTTGATGATATTGATTTTGTTATGCTCTTGAAATTCAAAAAACTATCGGCAGAACAAAAGAAAATGATTATTGCTGCAACCGATAGCCTTTTGAAAATTAAGGATTAATGCATTGGCATAATGATATGAGTATAATCTGCATTTGTATCTGCCGGACGGATTACAATTGCAGATTTTACCGTGTTTTCATCAGAAACCTTAAAATCAATGCAAATATCATCTGTATTGATAACTTTAAGAACATCTGATAAATACATAACGTTCATTGCAATTTCAATTTTGGCACCGTCATATTTTGCTGCTAATTCTTCCTTGAAGTTTCCCATTTCCATTTCTGGAGAAGAAACAACAACCCTGTCCTGCTCTGCATCAAGCTGAATACGTCCTTCCTTATCTGACATAATCATCATTCTTTTAATTGCATCTGCAAGTTCTACTTTTGAAAGTGTAATAGAATGATCAAGTCCTTCCGGCAGAACTTTTTCCCATTTTGGATATTGTGCATCAATTAAAGAAGATGATAATTCAAAACCAAATCCCTTAAAGAAGAATTCCTTTTCAGAAGTGTTGATTTCAATAAATCCTTCTGAATCACAAAGTTTTTCGATAATTGAAAGGATCTTTGCCGGAATAATAGCTGCCTTTATTTCTGCATTTACAGGACAATTACAGGTAGACATTCTGTTTCCATCAGTTGCAACCATTGTTAAAAGATTGTCTTTTTTACAAAGATAACAACCTGTCATCATGTATCTGTTTGTGTTTGTAGAAACGGCAAAGATTGTCTGTTTAATCAGCCATCTAAAATCACAAGCTTCTACCTTTATGGCTCCATCTTCCTTAAAGCCGTTAATAACCGGAAATTTGTCTGATGCCAACATTTTGAGCTTGAATTTTACTTTCTTATCAACCGGTTTTACAGTCATTTCAAGATCAGTTGATTCAAAAAGAATATCACCAATCGGCAATGCAGAAACAATGTTTGTGAGCTTATCACAATAAACCGTTGTTTCACCATCTTCTTCAACATCAGCAGCAATGCTTGTTATTGCCTTGAATGTTGAGTTTGTACACTTCACATAAACCTTGTTTTCGTTCTTGTCTGCCTTAAAATAGACATTTGAAAGAATTGAAACCAGGCTTTTGCTTGAAATGATTTCCTGAGCTACAGCCAGAATCCTTAACAAAGAATCTCTGTTTGTTGTAAATTTCATAGTTTATTTCTCCTTTTTATTTAATTCTATGTCAAATACCTGTTTATTGTTTTCAAGGTATTCAATTACATCTTCTACGGAATAGCCGTAAAACATTTTTTCTGAGTTTTTATATTTCTTGAACTTAATAAAATTAATTTTCGATTCTGCTCTTGCTGTTTTCAAAACTCTGTTTATCTGATCAAGTAAAACAACTTGTTGATATTTAGGAAAATGCTCTTTCCACAACCTGCCTAGTTTTGATGAACTGTCATTGATAAAATCAATCAGTTCTATAGGCTGATAATATTTTTTACTGTTGAATTCAATCATGATTTAACTCCTGTACTGCCAAAGCCTTTATCTGAACGTTCCGAATCTGCCAATTTATCAACCTTTTCAAATTGGATTTTTTTAGATTCCTGTATCTTAAACTGACAAATTCTATCGCCATCTTCTATAATGCATTTTTGACCTGTTAAATTAGTTACTATTGCACATACTTCCCCTGTATACCCAGGATCAATGCATCCTATTTGCAGAATCAAACCTTTAGAATTTAATCCACTACGGCCTTTTGTTATTCCTTCATAACCAATAGGAATTTCAACAGCAAAACCAAGTGGAATCTTTACTGTCTCACCGGTTTTAATGCACAAAGGCTCTTTAAGATTTGCAAAACAATCACAACAGGCATCTATTGGATGTTTATAAATAGGTGTATAACCTTCTCTTAATTCTTTAATTTTAATATTCATATATCCTCCCTTAATATATTATCCTTTATTATTTTTAAGTCTTATTTGTTTCTTTGCATGTAATTTCTGATGTTCTGATTTTGTCATAACAGCAAGGTTTTCAATTCTGTTATCGCTTTTATTTTCATTTTTATGGTGAACTAAACTCTCTTTTTTCAAATAGTGTTTACCATCAATAACAACAAAAAACTTTTCATCAAATAATTGATAATTTTGTTCTACGATAAGTCTATGTTCATAAACGTAATTATTCTTATCTCTAAAAGGATGTTCATTAGAAAGTATTAAATAATATCCCTTTTTGTTTATATACTTTCCACCTTTATAATTAGCTGTTTGTTCTTTTCTTAATCCATAAGAAGGACTATCAATACCTCTACGATATTTTGAAAACATAACTGAACGACATTCTTTAGAGCAGCAATGACCGAATTTGTTATTTAATCTACAGGTTTTTATATACATAGCTTTACCACATATAACACAATTACAATTATGTTTTCTTGTTGCTTCATAATTTCTATGATATGCAAGTATTTCTTCTTTTCGTTTTGGATCAACTACTTTGATAATGCTTACCGGAGATATTTTATAAAGTCTCCCTAATGCCTTATATGTATAATTTCCGGTTTTATATAATTCAATTATTTCTTTTTGCTGTATTTCAGTTAATCTCGTTTTTCCCATAATGATTACCTCGAAAAATTATTACCCACGTTATTGTGAGGGAGGTGAGTAAAAATTGTATGATCAATAAAGTCATAACAGACATAGCCGCTACAGAAGCTTGATGTATTACCAGTAAATGACACTTTTTTATCTGGAATAATAAATTGAATCTTTGGATTTACGAATTGAAATAGATTTCCAATTTCCTGATAGTTTATAGCCATCATATTCATCAGCAATACAAAAGGCCTTTTCAAGTCAAAAATAATACGTTCCATAATTTCAAGTTTTTGACTGAATGGTGGATTTGAAACGATAATATCAAACTGAGCCGGCTGATAATGAAAAAAATCTTTGTCACCATTTAGATGGCTTCTGACAACTTGAAAACCTTCTTCTTTAAGAATTGTGTAGTATTTGCTTTCTTCTGTATCGAATGGCAACCAGATAAGCGGCCTATATCCGTTTTCATTTACAAAATCTATTTCCCATTTTTTGAGATATGGAACAAGCATATTTACTAAAATTGAAGGTGTAAAATACTCGTCCTGAGCTCTAAATGCTTTCTTAAAACTTCTCTTACCCATTATTTTACTCCGGCTTTCATGCAGAATTCTTCAAATTGCTCTTTTGAAACAATTTCTAAAGGTTTCCATGCAATAACCTTTTTTTGTTTCCAAGAACAAATAAAATCATTTTTCTTCTCATACATACCACCATCAACAAAGAAAAAATCATTTTGATATGTTCCCCTGTAATAGTTATATCCACCTTCTATGCTTGTTCCATAAAGAATAACCATTACATCGAAAACTTGCCGTCATTTGCTGGTAAAAAGTCTTTTACACTTTGGTATTCAAATTTTATTTCTGCCATTAAAATAATTCCCCCTGTAGAAATTCTTTTTTTTCAAACTTAATATCATCAATTTTAATAATTTCAGATTCTCTAATTCTTTCTTTGCATAAATTAAAATAATCATCTGAAATTTCGCACCCTATAAAATTTCTTTCCAATTCTTTAGCAGCAACTCCAGTTGTACCACTTCCCAAAAAAGGATCGAAAATTAAATCACCTTTATTACTTCCAACAGTTATAAACTTTTTTATCAGTTCTAAAGGTTTTTCAGCAGGATGCAACCCCTTTTTACAGTTAGTCATAAACCATTTTCTATATAGCTCAATATTCTTTTCCTTACTGAAATATGTTCCAGGTTCACGGATAACAATTATGTATTCCAAATCACTCATGTAATGGTTATTAAAAGCCGGTATAGGATTTGACTTACACATAACCAAAATATCAAAACTACACTTATTTTCTTTAGCCCATGTAATATAATCAGCCACCAAAGTTTTGTTGCAGAATATATATATATATATATGCTTCATCTTTGGTTTTATCAGATTAAGAAATGGAATTGGTTTAAAATCACAGCAATTAAGTAAATCTAATTCTTTTACATAATTTCTTTTATTTACTATTCCACCACCTTTGGCTCCAAAATTATATGGAGGATCTGTTACAACCAAATCAACAGATTTATCAGGTAGAGATTTTATTAAATTAGTACAATCACCGTGATATAACTGAATCATTCTTCCACCACCTGAAAATTAACATCAGAATAATCATCTGCTGTAAGAACATAATCACTTTCTGCATCTAAATAATTTATTTGAGCAATTTCTAAAGCTTCTTTTCTGTTTCGAGCTTCAATTTCAACAACCTTTTCAAGTGTTTCCTTAATTCTGACTTTAATTCCCATTTTTTCCCTCCAAAATGGTTCCCTTATAAACCAAAGCTCTACGTTCTTCCAGGTTCATTTCATTCCATCTTTTCTTTCCCTGAATACCCAATTGAGAAAAAATAGCAATCAAACAAGCTACAACAATTGAGTTTCCGGCTTGTTTATAGAGCTGAGAATTGCTGTTTACAGCCTTTGCCTTTTCAAAATCTTCATCAGAAAAGTTCATCAATCGGAAACATTCTTTTGGTGTAAGTTTCCTAATTGCATACTTTTCCTTTGTTTCTTGATTTTCTGTTTTTACATCTTCCATATTTTGTTCCTCCCTATATTTATCAACCTTAATAAAAGGCTGGTTATTACCACCGGTTCCCATACAAGCCATTAATGACTGACAGATATTATTTTTGTCATATACATTGGCTGAACACATGTTTCTTCCTGGCATGTGAGCCAAGACTTTTGGCTTAAATCGTTCATTCATAATTTCAATCCTAACTATTGCACCGCTTTCACAAGTTATTGTTGGTGAAATTTCCCCCCCACCTTGTACACGTCCTCGTCTTAATTTACTCGTTGGATAAGAACAATCAAAAACTCCACCATTTTTACAAGCGATATATCCTTTTTTTGTTGCTTGTTTTATATAAATAACTTTTTCCATGTTTACACTCTATTCAGTTTTGCATGTTCATAATTCTCAGCATTAGTACACCACTCTAGGTTAGTAATAGAATTATTTTGTTTATTACCATCCTTATGATTAATCTGAGGTTTGTTTTCAGGATTAGAAATAAAAGCTTCTGCAACAAGCCTGTGGACTTTACAATGTTTCTTTTCACCTTTTCCATTAAAAAGATCTACTCTTAAATATCCTTTATTGGTAACTTCTGGAGATAAGAACTTATTTTTTTTAATACTGAATATTCTTCCCCATGAAGTAATCTGATAAAGCCCTTCATAACCTTTTATATCCTTAAACTTTTCCATTCCCATCTTTAGAAAACCTCCCATTTTCTATAATCAACACCAGATGACAAGCAGTTATTCCACCTTCCTGAGCTGCAATCGAAGTTACAATGTTGCTCAATGTTCTTCTTCTGCCTTTCATACCCTCACCTTTTTTGTGATTGAAATTCACCGGATTTAATGCATAAACCTTTTTCATTCATCACCTTTATAATTTTCAGTCCATAACGTTCTGAAAGAATCGTAGGACAAATATTTTTATAAACCTTTAGCCGTTCCTTGCAGATGTAAAAGTCATCTAAAATCAAGTTCAAATATTTTCTTTTTGTTTCAGTTTCAAAAGCAGCATTGAATCTTTCTGAACCGTTGTTAGACAATTTACATACTCCTTAGAACCAAGTTCTACCTGTTGTTCTGTTTTTTTTGGTGTTTTAGGCCGTCCACGAACAGCAACACAAAACACTTCTTTTATTTCAATCAACACTTTGTATCACCAAATTATCTTTATTTATTGTTGTGATAGTGTTTGACAATCCATCAGTTCTAATGGCTATCTGTTTCATTTCACAACGTCTGGCACTTACCTTATGACTTTCATAGTCCTTTCTAATTTGCTTTGCATATTCATTTCTTTCTGTCTTTAATATGGCTGCAAATCTTTTCATTTTTTTACCAAGTACCAAGGATGAAAAGCTGTTGTTACTGAAACAGAAACAGATTCAGAACTGTAAACTCTATCCTGAAAATGAAACTGTGTTCCTTTATTACAAAGCTTATCACTTAGCCCACCTACCAAAACCGGTATTATTTCATCATTCATCTGGCAACCACCAAAATCTTTGGATGTATACTGCCACCTTGACAACATGGAATTGTAGGACAAATCCCCATCACGTCATAAACTCTATTAGCACTTTCATAAGTGTGGTCTATTGTATGATCCATACATCCAACAATTTCTACATTCTGTGATTTTTTAGCTAATTTAGTCTTTACAATCTTCTGCATCAGCCTTTCCTCACAAGAAACTTTTCTGTTGCACTTTCCGTAGTAAGACATGGAGCTATAAAATCTGTCAGATATATTCTTTCTGATTTATCATAAACACCATTTCTGTACTCAAACTCTGTAATACATGAATCAAAATCTGTTGTAGTTATCTGCAGCAAAGCTTTTAATTCAAACCAACTATCTTCATCAGGAACAGCCCAAAACTGATCCGTCCTGAACCAATGTTCAACTTTTGTAACAGGAAGGTTCATAATCAAAGCTATTTCCTTATTTGAATATCTTTTATGGCTTTTAAGACATTCTATAAGGCTGTTTTTATCTACCTTGTATTTCCTTACCTTTACAGGTTGTGGAACCACAAAATACATAACTTTAGCTTTGTTTATCATCTACCTTTCTCCACCAATATTTTGGGATTTGTATTCAACTAAAACCCCCGTATGTTCCATCTTGTGTTTACATATTCCGGCATCGTACCTAACACAAACACAAGCACTGATTTCTACCAATCTTGTTTCAATAAAACATAAATCAATACCTACTTGACGTTTTATTAACTTCTGGCTATCGTTTTCTTTCTTTCTTTCTTGCCCTATTTGTCATCACAACCATAGGAACATAGCCGCCACCACACCCCATAGAGCTGCAAAGACAAGTACAAACACCGTCTGTTTTAATGCTCTGGTGTTCCTGTTCACCTCCAATCAAAATGTTTTTATAATCAGTCATAAATCTCTATCACCAAGTTAGATGGTGTATATCCACCACTTATTCCACGACAATCTCTTGCCATAATCGTCATCGCAATTTCTACATCAACTTTGACGATGCCTTTATAGTTTCCATAACAACACCGTTTCCCATGCTTTGCATGTTGCAGATCCCACGGTTTTCCCTTGCTGTTATGCAATTTGCAATCAGAATTATTGACGGCTTCTTGACACTTAAATCTATGGCCGCTACAATTCTCTGCTCTCTGCTCTC
>JAGCBE010000431.1 GCA_017652345.1 Methanobrevibacter sp. | reverse complement strand
TTCCAATTCTGCCGATTCTTTCAATGAAATTGGTGAATAAGTCTACACTAGCTCCTCTAAACCTGTATAAAGATTGGTCATCATCCCCTACAACAGTGATGTTTCCACCATTTTTAATGGCAGATTCAGCAATTTTAAAGTCAATGCTCTCTTGCAATAGGTTTGTATCCTGATATTCATCAACTACAATGATCTTAATATCATTCAAGAACACATCCAAGCTATCTGAATTCAATCTTCTTAAAAATTCAGTTTCGAGCATTGCAAAATCATAGATATTCTGGCTTTTAAGTATTTCAGCATATTCTAAAATTAGGTTTAAGGCCATTTGCTTTCCTATTTCTGTAGATTGAATATCAGTTAAAATCTTATTGATGTCTACCATATTGTAGTAGATATGTTCCTTGATTTCAATCAATATGCTTGCCATCATTGTAAGATTCTTTACTTTTGGCTTTTGTTCAGTGTTGGATTGCTTACCTGTTATCTCTGCTAAATACTCCTGCAATGAATCATGCTTATATCTGTCATCCTTTAGCAGACATTCGTTTATCATAACGGAATTTGCAACGAAATCCTCTATTAGAATAGGTTGGCTTGTTCCTGCTTGACGATAAATACGCAATAATTCGTCTGCAATGCTGTCTATGGTTCCAATATTGATCTGATTGAAGTCAATCCTATTGATTTCCTTTATTATGGAATCATCAGTGATTTCACCGCTGAACATCTTTTCCATATAATTGGCAATGAGTTTGGATTTTATCTTGTCTCCCCAGCTAAGAATACGTGACAGGAGTTCGCTTGCTGCCTTTCTTGTAAAAGTAGTTGCGAGTATCTCATTAGGTGAAACGTCATCTACAAAAATAAACTTCAATATCTTAATCACCATTACTGTTGTTTTGCCTGAACCAGGTCCTGCAACAATAAACAATGACTGATCTTTAGGTGATGAAATAGCTAATTTTTGGTCTTCATTTGAAGAAATATCCCTTTCTAAAACATTTACAACGATTTCTTCAAATTCCTTATAATCTATCAAATTTACCCCTCTTACATTTATTAAAATCTTTATCTATAGTCATAATCTATAATTCCAATATATAGTCATATCTATACTTATATTAATTTATGAAATATTTTAATTTTTGTATTTAAGTAAATAAACATAGAGCAAATGAAAACTAATAGGAAAAGTTTTATTTAATTCAAAAAGAAATATATGATAAGTTTTATTAAATTCGCTTTACAAATATATATTTAAATTTATATTAATCAATAATTTATTTATTTACTTAATTTCTTAATTAGATTTTTAATGATTATTATGACTGATATAGCTAAAGACAAGGAAGAGATGGAAAATATCGACAAGTTCAAAAACGATATTCGTTTTAGAAAAAAAATCGAGCATGTCGAGACTATTCCAGCAAAAGAGGCTAGCTATAAAAAGGTAGATAAGTTAGAGAAAAAGATATTGGACTACCTTGATGAAAGGGAAATAAAGCTATACAAACATCAGGCTTTAGCTATTGAAAAATCCAGAGAAGAAAAGAACATAATAATTACAACACCAACTGCAAGTGGAAAGACATTATCCTTTAACTTGCCTGTATTGGAAGAGCTCATTAAGGATAATGATGCTTGTGCATTATACATTTATCCAGCAAAGGCATTGTCTTACGATCAATTGAAGGTTTTAAGGAAATTCGATAAGGAATTAGATCTTGACATTAATCCTAATCCATATGATGGAGACACTCCAAAGGCTAAGAGATATAATATAAGACAGGAATCACGGGTTATCCTTACAAATCCATACCAAATCCATTTGATCTTGCAATGGCATCACCAATGGGAACGCTTCTATTCAAATTTAAAGTATATTGTTATTGATGAAGCCCATTACTATAAGGGAATATTCGGTTCCAATGTAGCATTCCTAATCAGAAGGTTGAAGAGAATCGCTAATTTCTATGGTTCCGATCCGAAATTCATTCTGTCATCTGCAACTCTTGCAAATCCTTTGGAACTTGCAGAAAAGCTGACTGGAGAGGAATTTGAATTGATTGATGAAGATAGCTCTCCAAGCGGTGAGAAAGACTTTATCCTATATAACCCATATAAGAAATTGCCAGTCCATTCTGATGATGAGAATCTCTCTATACACCAGGAAACTGAAAGGATTTTCCTTTATTTGCTGCTTAAAGACATACAAACATTATGCTTCACATCAAGTAGAAAGATTGCAGAATTGATTGCTTTATGGACAAAAAGGGATATGGAGCATACTAAAAAAAGGTATGTGGATAGGATTTCAGCTTATAGAGCAGGTTATTTGGCTGAAGATAGAAGGGAAATAGAAGATGGCCTAAAATCAAGAAAATATTTGGGAGTGACTTCCACAAATGCACTTGAATTAGGTATTGATGTAGGAAGTTTGGATGCTGTAATCATTTCAGGATTCCCTGGATCCATGATTTCAACCTGGCAACAGGGAGGAAGATCAGGTAGAGGAAATCAGAAATCCCTTGTCATATTGGTTGCTTTTGAAAACCAATTAGACCAATACTTTATGAAAAACCCTGAATTCTTCTTCGACAAGCCTCATGAAAACGTTGTAATTGATTTGAATAATGAGAAATTATTGAATAATCATATCATCTGCGCTGCAAATGAATTGCCTCTTGCTCCAGAGGAGATAAAAGAGATATTCAATGTAGATGAGGAATTCATAGAAAACATCGTTCAAAACAGAGACTTGAGGAAGAGTGCAGGACTTTACATTTATCCTTATGACGACAATCCTGCCTTTGAATTTTCACTTGATCAGATTTCAAATGAAATATTCAGCGTTATGAATGGAAATCAGTTGATTGAAAAGATAGAAAGGTCTCAAATGTATAGGGAAGCTCATGAAGGAGCTATTTTAATCAATAAGGGTCAGACTTACATTGTAACAGACGTTGACTTCAACACTCACATTATAGATGTGATTAAAAGGGATGTGAATGCACATACAATTGCACTAAAAAGAACTGAAACAAAAATCATTAAGAAGATCAAAAAGGTTAAAATCGGAGACTTTACAGTTCATTATGGAGAGCTTGAAGTAGAAGAGGACTATTACAAATACAAAAGAATGGAGTTTTCAAAGACAATCGGAACATACATTCTAGACTTGCCTCCTTTGAAATTCAAGACAAAAGGATTATGGTTTACCATTCCAGATAGCGTCAAGGAGACATTGGAAGAGAGATTTAAAAATGATAGCGAAGTCTTCCCAGGAGGTCTTCATGGTGCAGAACATGCCTTGATAGGACTCTTCCCACTTCACGTTATGTGCGATAGGTTTGATATTGGCGGACTTTCAACCAATTATCATGAAGACACTCAAGAAGCTTCCATTTTCATTTATGATGCATATGAAGGAGGAATTGGTATTTGTGAAAAGGCAATTGATGTATTCAGCAAATTAACCAATTCCACAAGGAACCTGCTTAAGACCTGTGAATGTGAAAACGGTTGTCCTTCCTGTATCTACTCACCTAAATGCGGAAATGATAACAAGCCATTGCATAAGAAAGCGACTGAATTCATTTTGGATTATATGTGGGAAGAGATGAATAAGTTATCTCCAGAGGAATTATCCGCTTTGGAAAATCAGGATCTAGAGGACAATATATCCTATAATGAAACATATTATAATCAAAAAGAGAAAAATAATATGGAAAATGAAGAAGATAAAGAAACTATAGAATCAGAGCCAGAAAATAAGGCAGATGAAGATATAAACAATATAAATCCTTTAGATGAAGCTTATGATGATGCATTAGAGGAATTCAATAAGGGAAATTACAGCATTGCTAAAGAGATACTGACCAATATCATCATCAAGGAGGATAGTGCTGATGCATATTATCTCATTGGTAAAATACTTTATGAGCAAGATGATAAGTTAGGGGCTTTATCCTTTGTTAAAAAAGCCATTTCCATTGACCCTGTACATGAAGACGCTAATGAGTTCTTGCTTGAATTGAAGCATTGAAAACAAATAAGAACAAGAAATAATATATTAATTTTATAAAAGTATATAATAAAAAGGTAAAAAAGGATTATAAAAGGATTATAAAAGGTGATATTATGGAAATCACTGATGAAAATAAAAATGAAATAAAAGAGCAAATCAATACAGACATCAACAATATCCTTGAAAAACATGAGTTACCCTATAGGATGGATGGACTTTCAGTCATGAAAACTTCTAAAGGAACCAGTTTTTTAGGAAATGTAAGGGTTCATGATCCAAATAAAGTCAAGGCAGTCAGAGCGGAGATTGAATCATACTTGGATAAGTTTGGAAAAGTCGTTATTAATTCAAGAGATGTTGTTCCTTGCTGTGAATTGCCATATACCTACATTACATTCCATATAAATTTCTAAAGATACTATGACATCACGTAGAGAAGAGCATGAAGCATACCTGGAGAAAATCTTATCAAATTCATTGTCTTCTGCAAATCCCTCTAAAGAAGCTTATGAAAGAGGCAGATTAGACTCTTTAACTTATTTTAACAATCTGAAATTTGGATTGATGCATAAGTACAAGGATTGGGATTTCCTGGATATCGAAGGAAGCAAAGTCATTGAAAATGTCTACGGAGAGACATTGAAAATCACTAGAAAAGAAAAAATAGACTTTTCTCTAGAGAATAAAAACAAATCCATTAAAGAGGATTTGGCTTCAAACTTAAAGTTAATGCCTGGAATTGGATTTCATACAGAAATGAAACTTAAGGAAGAGGGATACAATAACTTTTATGACTTGTTAAACCATCCAACTTATGGAAGGAAAGCAGAAACAATAATCAAAAAAATAGAAAAAGAATGTTTCATCAAGGAATTTAATCTATTGAAAAGCTTGAATAAGTATCCTAATTCCAGAAACAGCACTATAAAGGCTTTAAGTTCACTTGATCCCTTTAACCTCAAGTTTATGGATATTGAAACTTTAGGATTATCTAATGCAGCAATTATTCTTGTTGGAATTGCTGAGATAAAAGGCAATTATATTGAATCCAATCAGTATTTGCTTAGAAAAAAGGAAGAGGAACCTGCACTCATTGAAAGCTATTTATCACATATTGATGAAGCCAGCGTTCATGTGACATATAACGGAGCGAATTTTGATATTCCTTTCATTAAAAACAGAGCCAGATTATATAGGATGGATTGCAATCTTGATCAAACCCACTTTGACTTAATGTATCCAGCAAGGAACTTATGGAAAGACAAGCTGCCAAACTGCAAATTAACCACAATTGAAGAGCATTTATTCAATATTAAAAGGAATGATGATGTACCTGGAGCTTATATTCCAGATTACTATAGAACATATCTAACAACAAAGAATATAGGTCCTTTAATTCCTATAGTAGAGCATAATCGTATGGATATCGTTTCTCTTGCCCATTTCCTAATGAGAATATATGAAGAGTCATTTTAATTTTTTAAAAAACCACTATTTTTTTACTTTTTTTATAAAATATAGTTTATTCAATACTAAAATCTAATTGAGTAATAAAATTTTTTTAAATTGTATTAAAGTTATTTAAACCTTGATTAACTTAAAAATATTGCCTTAATGATAATAATAATTAATATTTGTTTTTAGATATCCAAATGAATTGATAAATGTTCATTAAATAAACATTACATTTATATAAAATGAATTATAAAAAATAAATTGAAGATAACCTTTAAGGTAAGACTCTAACTAAGTTAAAGAATAAAAATTAAGTAATTTTTAAAAAAAATTATTATCCCATATAAAAAAACTAAAAATGCTTAATTTTTATCTTTCTTTTTTACTTTTTTTAGTTTTTAATAATTTTTTATTTTTATAATACACTCATTTTTTTCAAATATACTTTACTTAATTAACTTATAATGATGAATAGTTTATAATTTATTCATTTTTTTATAAGATTATCTTCAAATTGATTTTAATATAAAATTTTTAATATTAAGAAAACAATATAAAATATAAGACATAAACTTTAAATGAAAATTAAAAAAGGAAGGATAAAATGTTTGAAGAGGAACAAGACAATAAAATCTATAATCTCATTATTACACGTGGAATTGATCAGGAAAACGAATATGGACAATTTACAGAGAAACTATACTCTAAGCCAGACTTCTTATGGACAGAATCAATGGCAAGGGATTACGCTCCTTTTGGAGAAAGTTTCTTTAAGAATGTAGATGTTATTGTTGTTTTATCTGGAATTTACAATTATAATCAAATGCATATTGACATTTTAATTGAAAAAGCAGAAGAATTTGACATTCCTATTCTCTTAGTCCGCCCTTATGGTATGGAAATAGTTCCTGAAGAGCTTGAGAAAAAAGCAAAAGCAGTAGTTGGATGGAATGCAAACTGCATTGTTGATGACATAAGATCCATTGTAAGTGGAGATTATGACGAATTTTGTGATGATTTTTAATTAAATCATTCCTTCTTTTTTAAATTAGTGATAATTAAGTCTTTTTTTAATAATAAATTGATTGAAAAAAATAAAAAATAGAAATTAAAAAATAAGAATTAAAAAATAAAAAAAGGATAAGTAAATAAATAAATTACTTATCTAAACTATTTTTAAATATTAAACTATTTTAACTGTTAATTTTAACTGTAGAGATACCATCTTCTTTTTCAACTCTAATAAGAGTGTCTGCAGCATTTTCCAATTCATCATCATGAGTGACAATAAGCATTTGAGGAATTACAGACATGCTGCGTAAAACAGTTATTAAATGCTGTTTACGGATAGTGTCTAAATGAATGGTAGGCTCATCCAAAAGGATTGTCTCAATATTTCCCTTGGACATGGCTTGTGTAATACCTAATCTCAATGCAAGAGCGATAGCTATTTTCTCTCCACCACTAACCATTTCTATATTGGATTCCCCTTCAGGGCCATAAATGGAAATATTGTACTCATCATCCAATATCAAGTCAGAATAGTTGAAGTTGAACTTCTCAAAGAATTCTCTTGTATACTTCTGAATCAATGGTCTGGACTGGCTTCTTAAGTCCTTTTGAATACCGTCTTTGCTGTAGAGAGTTCTTAAATCTTCAAGCAATCCATAATATTCCTTAACAGCAATGAATTCCTCTTTATTTTTTCTATTTGCTTCAATGGTCTTTTCAATAGTTTCCACTGTAGTTTCATAGATTGATAAGTTGTTGTCATTTACTGCAATCTCTTTAGTGTATCCATTGAATTTTTCATTCAATCTATCAATCAGGAATATCATATTTCTGTAATTCTCTTCATTGTATGATGAAGATTCGATTGCTTTCTTAATCTCGCTTATGTCATTTTCCTTTTGGGTAATTTCCTTTGAATTTTGATTTAATTTTTCCTCATATTCAGCTTTGGATTTAACTGAACCCATTAAAACATGGTATCGGGTATCCTTTTTAGATAAATCTCTAATCAGATCATCAAGGGTTTCATCGCTCATATCCAATGATAGATTTGAATCTGAAGCTGTATATTCCTTAAGTTTCTCTTCCTCTAGATTGATTTTACCTGAAATGGTATATAATTCATCTTTAATTTTGGATTCATCAGGATATGATTTAAGGAGAGTATTGGCTTCCAAATACTTTTTATCATGAGATTCAAGCTCTTTGAACTCATTGTTCTTAGTTTCGATTATCTTATCCAACTCTTCAAGTTCATTCTTTTTGCCTTGAAGCTCATTGATTCTGGAATTTAGAGTTTCCAAACTTTTTGTAAACTTATCCAAATCTCCAACAATATGTTTGTTCTGATATATCTTTGTTTTAATTGAATCGAGCTTTAATAAATTGGCATCTTTTAATGATTTGTCCTTGTTTAATTTAGTGATAATCTCATTATTTTCACCAATCTTTTTAGTATTGGTATTGATTGTTTCCTCATACATATGAATGAGTTCATTTTTCTTATCTTCGCTAATATCTGATTGGCAAACAGGACATTTATTATCCACTTCCTTAATGTCAGCCAATGGTTCTTCTAATGATTTGATTT
>JAGCBE010000430.1 GCA_017652345.1 Methanobrevibacter sp. | reverse complement strand
TTCTAATGTTTGTTAAAGCATCAGCAAGAGGGTCCATAAGAGTCATAATAAACACCTTTCTTAATTATATTTTTTAAATCCTATTTTAGGAGCAATTTCTCTAAAACATTGCCTACATAAGTTGAGTCCGTATCTGCTTACGATAGCAGAGTGGTCTCCACAACGGCTACATTTTTTTGCTGCTTTTCCGTATTTTCTTGGCAATATAATCACCTTAACATATCATTTTAATTTCAAATTACCTTTTTGCAGGATTATTCGTATTCTTCTTCCTCTGCAATGGTAACATTGAATTTTTCTTCCATAAATTTCATAGTTTCTTCAGGAGTGATTCTATGTCTTTTTGGAATAGATTTCTTTTGGATTTTTCTTCTTTTAATTCTATAACCAGGTTTTTCAAAGGTGATAGAAAGATTCATACCAAAAATACCAATATCTGGATCGTATCTCATTCCAGGAATATCAATATGTTCTCTAATACCGAAAGAAACATTACCTTGTGCATCAAATTGACTTGGTCTTAATTTGTTGTTAATACCTTCTAAAACCATTTTGATTGCATCTTCAGCTCTTTCTCCACGGAGAGTTACTTTACATGCAATAGGTTGTCTTTTTCTGATACCCCATTCTGGGTTAGTTACTTTAGAATAGGTCTTAACAGGAGTTTGACCGGTCATGTTTTCAATAAGAGTCATAGCTCTTGATAATTTTTCACCAGCTTCACCAACACCAATGTTGATGGTAGCTTTGGAAATTACAACTTCATTCATTGGGTTCATTGGTTAACCTCCAATAAGTCAATAGCTGGTTCATCTTTACCGATTACAAATGCATATTCTTTTAAGGTTAAGAAAGAATCGCCATTTGCCTTTTCGATAATTGCAGTATTTGGTTTGGAAGATTCGTCTACAATAACTTCTTGGATTTTACCAAGCTCACCAGTGTGTTTACCACCAGTAACAAGTACAACTACACCATCATCAAATTTGAAGTTTTCCTTGATTTCCTGTTCAGGTATACCAATGCATACAACATCTTGACCTGCATATACATCTTCATCAACTAAAACGTTTCTACCATCGTGAAGGTTTAATTGGGTTTTTCCGCCTTTAATAGTAGATTTGTTTACGACTTTAGCTAATTTGTAAGTTGCATCTTCTGCAGAAATTGGGTGTAAAGTTAATCTTCCTTTAGTATCTAAAAGGATTCTGTAATTTTCTTCAGTTTTAGGAATAGTTAAGACATCCATAAAACCGACAGGGAATTTATAATCTTTTACAGCTCTTCCATCAATTAACACATTACCTGTATTGATAATTCTTTTTGCTTCTCTGGAGTTATCAGCAAGACCTAAAATGTCTCTGATAATAACGAGTAAAGGTAAAGAATCTTCAATAGCGTGTGAACCAGGAGCAGGTTTTACTGTCCAGGTGTCTTCTTTAGGATGGATAGGCCAGCTTTTAGGTGCTTTATACCTTTTAAGATGCTTTCTAGATCCCATTTTTGCCATCTTATTCCTCCATATTTAATCTTCTTTCATCTTTTAAATCAGCTTCAATAATCATCAAGTTGGATGGGTGAATTGGAAGTAATACAGCATTTCCGTCAGGTTTGCTTAAGGTAACTCCTTCAACGGTAACTTTGTATCTTTTTGCATCAATAGATTCAACTTTTCCTTCATGACCTTTAAAGTCACCACGAACAACTTGAACTTTGTCTCCAACTCTTATTGGTAAAGATCTTTTACCAATGTCTGCTCTTAAATCTTTGCTTAAATTAGCACTCATGATTTTACGACGAATGTGTAAAGGAGCAGTGTAGAGAGCTTTTCTTTGT
>JAGCBE010000055.1 GCA_017652345.1 Methanobrevibacter sp. | reverse complement strand
TACCTTGAATTCACAGGTTGACGGATTCTTCCCAGGAAGAAACCCTGAACCGAATGAAGCAAATCTCTCAAGCCTCATGAAAGCTGTTGTAGCTACTGAATCAAACCTCGGAATTGCTCATGACGGTGATGCAGACAGAATGATTACCGTTGATGAACAGGGAAGAGTTTCAGAGTTCGATAAGCTTTTGGCACTTGTTTCAAAGAAATTCGGAGGAACTGTTGTAACCACTGTCGATGCAGGATTATGCATGGATGAAGCAATGGAAGAAGTTGGAGGGAGAGTTCTAAGAACCAAAGTAGGTGACGTGAACGTTGCTGAAGTCATGATTGAGGAAAATGCAAGCTTTGGTGGAGAACCATCCGGTACTTGGTTACATCCAGACTTCTGCATGTGTCCAGACGGAATATTGTCTGGTCTTAGAATGGCAGAAATCGTTTCCAAAGAAGGAAAATTATCCGAACTTCTTGAAAAATTCCATCAATACCCTCATATGAGAGAAAAGGTAATCTGTTCCAAGGAAGAGAAATTCAAAGTCATGGAAAACATGGAAGATCTTTTAAAAGGTGCCTTTGATGACATTAAGGACATCAATACCATTGATGGAATCAGATTAAGCTTCAATGATGGAAGCTGGGTTCTAGTCAGACCTTCAGGTACTGAAGATTATGTTAGAATAACTTTAGAAGCTAAAACCGAAGAGAAGGCTGAACAAATCAAAGACACTTGCATTAAAATCATTAAAGAGAATATTTAATTATTCTCTAAACTTTTTTTATGAAAGAATAATTAGTTTCAATAAATGCGAATTAAATTTTATCTTAAAAAATAGCAAAATAAGAAATAATAATAAAAAATAGTAAAAAAAGAAAAAAGAAAAAGTTTTATTCAAACTTTTATAAAAATTTGGAATCAGTTAAAAACTTATTCGTCTTCAGTGATGATTCCTTCAATACCTGCAGCACATTGAGGGCATACCCAGTCATCTGGGAAGTCTTCGATAGGTCCTGCTGGTACTTTGTAAGTTTCATCTCCGGTTTCAGAGTCCCAAGTGTATTCACAGTGCATACATACATATTTTACCATTATAATCACCTTTTTAAAAATTTAATTAATCAAAATATTAGTTAATTAACTATAATTCTAATATGTATAAACTTATATAAAAAACTTTTTTAATTAATATGATTCTCAAGGATGCGAACAATTTTTTATACAATAATTATTAAAATATATATTAAAATATTATTAAAAATAAAATATTTTAAATAATTATTTAAATGAATAAAAAGTAATATAAAAATAAGGTATCTAAAATTGGTAAAAAAATATTCAAATATGATAAAAAATATTTTTTCCAATCATAGAAAAAGTTTAAAACACGAATAAATAATAAAAAAATTAATTATGATTAGATAATAGAAATATGGGAGGAATTAGGTGAAAGCTATAATTTTAAGTGCAGGCGAAGGAACAAGAATGAGACCTTTGACTCTCACAAAACCTAAAACTATGTTGCCTGTTGCTGGAAAACCTATTATTCAATATAATATAGAGGCACTGCGAGACTGCGGTGTCAAAGACATTCTTCTTATTGTAGGATATAAAGAAGAAATTGTTAGAGATTACTTTAAGGATGGTTCCCAACTTGGAGTGAATATCAGTTATGCTACACAAAGCAAATTGGAAGGAACTGCAGATGCAATCGGCTATGGAAAAGACTTCATTGAAGACAGCTTAATCACTCTTAATGGAGACATCATATTGGATGTGGACATCCTTAGCGAGATCATTGAAGACTACGAAGAATCAAAGCCAGACACATTAATGGTGCTTACAGAAGTGGAAGATCCAAGTGCATTCGGTGTTGTTGAATTGGATGGAGACAATATCATAAACATTGTTGAAAAGCCTAAAAGGGAGGAAGCTCCAAGTAACTTGATAAACACTGGAATCTATATTTTCAATAAGGACATCTTTGATAAAATTGACAAAACTGAAATTTCTCCAAGAGGAGAATACGAAATTACAGATTCATTATCACTTCAAATAGCTGATGGAAAAGTGGTAAAAGGACATAAGACCACAAAAGAATGGATGGACATTGGAAAGCCATGGGAATTGATAGAAATCAACGAAGAACTTCTCAACCATATTGAAGGAGAAATCAAAGGAACTGTTGAGGAAGGAGTTACAATCCATGGAGAAGTATTTTTAGATGAAGGCAGTCTTCTCCGTTCAGGAGTTTATATTCAAGGACCTGTATATATCGGTAAAAACTGTGATATTGGACCAAACTCATACATTAGAGGAAATTCCTACTTTGGAGATAATGTCCACATCGGTAATGCAGTGGAAATCAAGAACTCAATCATTATGGAAAACACCAATGTAAGCCATTTAAGTTATGTAGGTGACTCTATTTTAGGTTCCAATTGTAATATTGCAGCTGGAACAAATATTGCTAACTTACGTTTTGACAACAAAACCGTTAAGACCACTATCAAAAACAAGAAAACAGATACTGGAAGACGTAAATTAGGTGCAATTGTAGGAGACTCTGTAAAAACTGGAATCAACTCAAGTTTAAGTCCTGGAGTCAAGATAGGAGTTAGAGCTACAATCGGTTCCGGTGTTTTATTGTACGAGGACTTAGAGTCTGACATGAGAGTCTTGGTAAAGCAAGAGCATATTTTCCAAAACAAAAAGGAAACTGGACAAATCTCTTTAGAAGAAGTGGATGAAAATAAAGAAGAATAAAAAAATATTTTAATTCATATGAAATGAAATTTAGATTTATTAATTTATCTTATTAATAAAAAAATTAAAAGAGGAGTATATTATGAAACTCAATGAACCCGTAAAAATATTCCCTGGTGCACAAGTAATTGGCGATGTTGAAATTGATGAAAACTGTTCCATTTGGCATGGAGCGGTTATTCGAGGAGATGTAGGCCCTATAAGAATTGGCAAAAACTCCAATGTGCAGGACAACTGTGTTCTTCACACTTCAGCAAACTTGACTCTTAAGATTGGAGACAATGTGTCCATAGGACATGGTGCTGTAGTTCATGGATGTGAAATTGATGACAATGTCCTTATAGGAATGAATGCTACTGTATTGAATGGCGCTAAAATAGGCAAGAACTCAATTGTAGGCGCTGGAGCAGTAGTCAGTGAAAATAAGGAATTTCCGGAAAACAGCTTAATATTAGGTGTTCCTGGAAAGCTTATTAAGGAAACTACACAAGAACAAAGAGACCATATTATTTGGAATGCATTACACTATGTTGAACTTGCAAATGAATACGATGATTAAATCATCTATTCATCAACTTTTTTTATTAGATTATTAAAATTCAAAATCATCTTATCATAATGCTGATTAAATACTGGCTATCAAAAGATTAAAAATTATATTGAGAAGGTAAAATAATGAAAGTACGTAAAGAAGTAGAGGAATTAGACCCTTATGTTCCTGGAAGATCAAAAGAGGAAATCGCACAGGAATTTGGAGTTGAGAAAGAAGACATCATAAAATTGGGATCTAATGAAAATCCATGGGGACCATCTCCAAAAGTAAAGGAAGCTATTGAAAAAGAACTTGCAAACATTAACAGATACCCTGAATCTGATTTGGAAGAACTTAAAAAGGAATTTGCAAGATACTCCAATGTAAAGCCAGAACAGATAATCGTTGGAGGAGATGGTGCAGATGAGCTTATTGACACTTTAGCAAAAACCTTCATTGAACCTGGTGACGAATTTATAGTCCCTTTACCTTCTTACATGTATTATGAATTCCTATTCAAGCCATATGGTGCAATTCCAAATTATGCAAAATGGAATTTGGAAACAAATACCCTTGATTTGGATTCTGTACTCAATGCAATAAATGAAAAAACAAAGATGCTATTTTTATGCACTCCAAATAACCCAACTGGAGCATTGATTTCCCAAGATGAGTTAAGAGCAATCCTGGATAAAACCACTAAATCCAAAGGAGGGGTGTGTGATGCGGTAGTTGTGATAGATGAAGCATACTTTGAATACTCACTAACAACTAATGTAAACCTTTTAGACGAGTATGACAATATTTTCATTCTTAGAACAATGTCTAAGGTAATGGGTCTTGCAGGAATGAGAATCGGATACGGTATTTCAAGCAAGGAAATCATCGAATTCATGCACAGGATCAAGCCTGTCTTCTCACTTACAAAACTTTCCTATGTAGCTGCTCTCACTACAATAAAAGATACAGAGTACATAGAAAAATCCATTAAGGATGGAATAGAAAGCAGAGATTTCCTATACGATGAGATATCTAAAATGAAATCCGTTAAGGTCTATAAATCCTATTCAAATTTCATGTTGATTGATATTCATGATACAGGTTACACAGCTGCAGAGATTACAAGAGAATTCATGAAAAGGGGAATGATTGTAAGAGATTGTACCTCCTTTAAAGGATTGGATGAATATTACTTCAGAATAAGCATTTGTACATTGGAAGAAGATAAGAAATTCCTTGAAGTGATGAGAGAAATCTTGAATGAATAAATTAAAAATTTAAAAATTATAATTAACAATTAATGACAAAAAACACTAAGTATTAAGATTAAAGGTTTGATAAAATGGAATACAGCGTTACAGTAACATCATCAATTGAATATCCAAAAAATATGTCTTTTGTTATATTTTTAGCAAAATGCCCTCTCAGATGCCCTTATTGCAGCAATAGCGAAATATTGGAAGAGGGAACTGAAATCAGCTTGGAAGAGATATATGAAAAGATTGATGATTCTGCAATGTTTATGGATGCTGTTGTTGTTTCAGGTGGAGAACCTTTAGTCCAATATGAAGATGTGATTGAAATCTTCAAATATGTTAGAGAAATTGGTCTTAAAACCAAATTGGACACAAGTGGAGTTTATCCAGACAGACTCCAAAAAATACTTGATTTAGGATTAGTGGATTATGTGGCTATGGACATAAAGGCTCCATTCGACAAGTATGAAGAAGTCATTAAAGCAGACATTGGGCAAAATGTAAAGGAATCCATGGAAATTGTAAATAGATATGATGATGTAACTTTAGAATGCAGAACCACTTATTGCCCTAAATTGCTCACAGAAGAAGACCTTTTTACAATAGTTGATGAAGTGGAATGCGATTTATACACCATTCAGCAATTTAGAAACAGATGCGTTCTAGATGAATCATTGGCAGAAGCGGAAGAGCCAAACCCTCATGACATGGAGGATATTGCTAAAAGGATCAAAGAAGCATATCCTAATCAAGACATAAATGTAAAAACTGCAGAATTCGGTCAAAAAAGCATCTAAACAGCTATTAAAAAAACATTCATATTCATAAAATTTATCTAAATCAATGAACTTGAAATTTAAAAAATAAATAGATAAGTTTATTAATTTTTCAATAAAGATAATAATATATTAAGATTTACTTAATTATCATATTGAGATTTACTTAATTATTTATTTAAGACTATTTTTTATTAAAAGTCTCCAAAAAAGGTGATAAAATGCCAATCATGTCCTTTGGAAGTCAGAACATAAATATAATCACAAATAAAAAAGCCATGACTATAAGGAAACTATGGAAAACACCTTTAAAAGTTGGAGATAGACTTCATTGTTATTGGAATTTAGCTTCTAAAGAAAAAAAGAAAATTTTTGAAGCCCAAGTCACTGATGTAAAAACACTCCCATTTAAGGAAATCAAAAGCAATGATAAGTTAGCCCAAGAGGAAGGATACGAGGATTCCAATGAAATGGTTAGGGAATTTAAAAAAATGTATCCTGACGGAATCTCTGATGAAGATTTGTTCCAGGTAATCTATTTTGAAAAACTTGACATCAATAAATGGAAAGGGGAAAAAATCGACCAAAAAGAGATGATCACTCAAAGAGCAGACATTTTATTTGATACCGGTAAATATGACAAGTCTGTCTTATGCTATAATGCTGCCTTAAAGATTGATCCGGATGACGTTTATCTTTTAAACAAAAAAGGGGACAATCTAAGCAGGCTTGACCGTTTTGATGAATCCATCGAATGTTATGACAAGGCTTTGGAAATAGAAGGGGACAATGAATACATCTGGAACAACAAGGCAATAGCTATGCTAAACTCTGGAAATATAGAAGATGCTCTCGAAGCAAGCAATGGAGCATTGAATGCAAACCCTAACAATCCAGTAGTCCTATATTGGAGAGGATTTATTTTGGAAATCCTTGCAGAATTCGATAAGGCTTTAGAGGTCTATGATAAACTGATCACCATTGATGACACCAACCCTGAAGTTTGGAATGCACGTGGAAATGTATTGACTGATATGGAAAGGCCTGAAGAGGCATTGGAAGCATATGACAAGGCATTGGAATTATGTTTGGAAGATTCTGAAATAGACGCAACAGCACAAAACAGAAAAGGAAACGCACTCCTTGATCTTGGTAGATTTGAAGAGGCAATTGAATGCTATGACAAAGCTATAGAGCTTGAGCCAAGAAACACTTCATTCCTATTGAACAAAGGAGTTGTTTTAATGGAACTCGATAGATTCGATGAAGCGGAAATCCTTTTCACTAAAGTTCTTGCTCTTGATCCATCAAATGATGATGCAAGAGTCTTGAAAATGGAATGTCTTGAAAATATGTAAATATTTTACTTTTTTTATATTTCTTTAATCTATTTTTACTATTTTTAACTATTTTTTTACTACTTTTATAATAATTAATTAGTTTATGTAGATTGCGATATTAATAATAAATAAAAAATGAATTTGAATTAATTTAATTGAAATAATAATTGATTAAAAATAGGTTTACTATATGCAACTATATTTTAATAATAGCTAAAATTGAAATAATGAAAAGAAAATTATATGTGAAAATCAGAACTTCAAATTATCAATTGCTTTAACTAATTTTTCACTTAAATCATATGTTCTTTCCATTGGTTCATAAGAAAAAGTTTCATAAACAATTGTTGGAATTCCACTTTCTACAACTGGAATTGTAATGTATGGGGGACTTGTCCTATACTCAGGAGCATAATAAACAAGTTCCTCGATTTCATCCAATATTGTATTGAGGAAATTATTTGACTCATCATCAAATCCTGGAGCAAAAATGAAATTGGTTTTCTCATAGGTTCCAGGTCCTTTTAAACCTTTATTGCTGTGAATATCTGCAAAGAAATCATACTTGTTATCTATTATATGTGGAGCTACAAACTCTTGAGCAAGCAACTGACCATCCATACGACCTTCTGTTTCCTCGTCAAGCTCTCCAACCACATTTATATTGTAAATATAATAGGAATAATTCAAAATACCTTCTTTATCCCATTCAATTATCATATCAAACAATCCTCTATGAGCCTTGCTTTCCATTGGATGCATACCAATTAGGTAAGCTATTTTAATATCTGAATCAGCATTTCCAAAAGGTCCATGGAGATGAACAGTTCCTAAATCATTTTCTCCAATCAATTCTGCATCGTATAGTGAAGAATCCACTTTTGCTTCATCTGTAGGCTCTTGAGGATAATTTTTCTTAATCATATTTACACATCACACTTAAAAATTATATTAAAATTCTAAATTATCAACTACATCTACAAACTTATCCATCAAGTCATAAGTTGTATTTATCGGTTCATAACAATATGTTTCATAGTTTACAGTTGGAATTCCCGCTTGCTCTGTAGGCAATGTAATATAAGGTGGACTTGACTGTGCACTTGGGAAATAGTAAACCAATTCTGGCATCTTATCCAAGATCTTATTCACAAATGCTTCTGACTTTTCATCTTGTCCCACTGCAAAGACAAAATTAGTCTCTTCATAAGTTCCTGAAATCATCCCCTTATTGCTGTGAACATCTACAAAGAGGTCATAATCATTGCTTATTATATGGGGTGCTACAAACTCCTGAGCAAGCAACTGACCATCCATTCTACCTTCATCATCAGTGTCATAATTTGTTACATTGATTTTGTAGATATAATAACAATAATTTAAAGAATTGCTTTTAGAATTTACAGTATCAAATAAAGCCTTATGAACCTTGCTTTCCAATGGATGCATACCAATTGAATAGGCTATTTTAATGTTGGAGTTTGTGTTTCCAAAAGGACCTAACAATTCTACGGTCCCTAAATCATTACTGCCAAGGAGCTTGGAATTTACGTTAGATGAGTCTATTTTAGCCTCAGCTGTAGGTCCATCAGGATAGGATTGATTAATGGTAATTGCATTATCAACATTAGCAACACCATTAGAATTGTTTGAATTATTAACAGATATTGCATATCCGAAAAAAACAATAGCTATCGCTAGGAT
>JAGCBE010000429.1 GCA_017652345.1 Methanobrevibacter sp. | reverse complement strand
TTAGACAAATTAGATTAACAGTTGACAATTATCTCTCTAAGAGAGCGTGGTCTGATGAAGGTGCATTCTCTTCTTTCAATGCTGTTATGTTAGGTTGGATGAGAGAAACCAAGAGAGTTTATGATGGTACATTATACAACTGCTTCATTGGTGCTACACAAACATCTACAGGTCAACAAATTGTTAATGTTGATTTAGGTACAGGTAGTGGTCATCCATTATACAACCTCACAGGTGTTGAAAAAGAACAAATGGAAGCCATGTTAATTGCTCAAGCATTAGCAGACTTATTTGTTGCTATGGGCGACTACTCAAGAGACTTCAATGATAACCAATTCTTAAGAAGTTATGCAAATGAAGCTATTAAAGTAGTTTGGAATGCTAAATATGTCAACAAGATTAGAAAGATTGACTTACCAACAATCTTCCATAAAGATGGTTTAGTTGACAAATTTGAAGAAGACATTATGCCAGCTAGATACTTTGGTGATGTTATCACAGCTGCTAATAAATCTAGTTATGCTGCTTCAACTCCAGCTGCTGGTAAACCAATTGATAGTGATGATGATACCTATGTTCCAGGTGTTGCTCATGCCAATGGTTGCATTAGAAGTATGGTTGAAAAAGATGTTGAAGTTAGTGCTACAGCCTATCATGTCTTCCCTGGTGATGAAATTCCAGCCGGTGCTACAATCAAAGCAGGTGGTACATTTGAATTAGGTGAAGTCTATATTGAAAAGGCTGATGTTATTGCTAAAGTCTTAGTCAAACTTCCTCCATTCATGAGTGCGTTTGAAGTTGGTACTTCCTTCTTCAACCCAAGAAGTTTAACAGAGAATCACTATCTCACCTTTGGTCATAACACCTTAGAATACTTGAAGAACTATCCATTCATTACAGTTAAAGCTGCTTAGTGGGTGTTTAGTATATAGTTTTTCTCCCAAGACCTGGGTATGTCTATAAACTGCCCTTATTCAATATTATCGGAGAATTAGAATGAACATTTTATTACTAAAAGGTTATAATAATTATTTTAATAGAATATTAAAAAGAGAAGATACCATAGCAAATTATAAGAATGCTGTAGTTAGTGGTAATCTTTTAAATTACTATGAGATGACAAGTGTTAATTTTAATACTAACGATGGTATTACTACTAGTATAACAGTTGGTAAAGGTGACTTAGTATGGGACCATCCAGAGTCAGAAGAAAGAGAAGGTGCATGTGCTCCTGATTATTGTGTTGCATATAATAATAATGGCATACATTCTAGATGGTTTGTTTTAGAAGTTGAAAGAACAAGAGATGGTCAATATAAAGTTGCTCTTAAGAGAGATGTTTTAGCTGATTATTATGAATATGTTATGACATCACCATGCTTTATTGAGAAAGGCATGATTACTGATGTTAATAGTCCGTTATTACTTAACCCAGAGGGCATGAGATTCAATCAAATCAAGAATAGTGAAGATTTTATTAAAGACAATTCAAAATGTGCTTGGTTAGTTGGTTATTTAAAGAAGAATATATCTAATGATGACTTAACACATATTAATCCTATTAATTATACAGCTCCTAGTGCATCAAGTGATATACCAAGTGCTGAAGATTTTGATTGGGAAGAATGTATTCAATATATTGATGTAAATGGTGCAGGTGTTAATAACTCACCAAAGAAATGTTTTTACTTTTATAATACAGACATTAGTTTTAGAACATGGTATAACCCAAGTTATTTCTCTTTTCTAGTTGGAAATGTTAGATTTAAATTTACTGAAAATTATCAAATAACATATAGAAGTACAGATTTCCCAAATGAAAACTGGGGTAGACTTAATAGTTGTGCATTTGATATTCCTGAAAACTACAAAGTAAATGATAATGAGGCTATTCAAATTGTCAATAAGATTTTTACAACTACAAGAGATGATGATGAAGTTAGAAATAAATTTGAGACAATGATTGCCTATGGTAAACAAACTCAATTTAGTGCTGATACAATATTAATTGATGAGGACATCTTTAAATATAATGGTAAACAAGTTGTTAAAGATGGACATGTCTATAGACTTGAAATCAATCCAGGTCAAAGTCAAACAATCACTCAATATCAAACAGGTAATGATAGTTTAGCAGTTAGTTGGATGACTTCTGTTGCTAGTAAGGTTCAACATTGTAATTATAATACAGATAATGCAAGTAATAGAAAAATTCAACTAGATTATAGAGGAAAATCATTTGAGATAGTTGCTAGAGAGGTTATTTTAGACCAAACTCTATCATTTAACCTCCCAGTATCTGCAAGTAGAAATAATTGTAATGATGCTACATATGATATGTTTGCTATGCCTATTGACCCTAAAACATTAGGTTTATCTGTTAGTTCAGAAGATGTTGTAGTGCTTTATGGTGATGCTAGTGATGGTGAATTAATGGATTTATCATCTATTAGTGAAATGCAACTTATAATGTCAACAATTTTAAGTACTAAGTTAGGTGCAGCTAGTGGTGGTGCATTGAACTATGACTTACAATTATTACCATATTGTCCATTTGACGAATTAAATATATACTTTGAAAATCAATACTATGGTCCAACATATAATAAAACAGTTATAGATGTTAATGATTTAACATCAATGGACTATACATTAATATACAATAATGAAACAACACCTAAAGCAATGGGTGTCATATTCTATCCTAAGAAGGCTAACTTTAGTAAGTTAGTAGATTTTATTGTACCTAATGAAACAGTTCATGAAGAATGGTTAACAATAGAAAATCCTACATTCACATATAATAATATGTTACAAGATGGTTTACCATTATGGGTATTTCATGATTTTCCATATGAAGTAGAGTATGATAGTCCATGGGATATTGGTCCTAATTCAAATAACCCTAATAGTGATGTATTGACTAATTTTGATGTATCAATAGAGAGTATAAGTATGTATATCTCTGGTGGTTTAAGAAAACCATTTGTAAGCATTACAAGTTATAGATTACCACTTTCTCCAACACCAAGTCAAAAGATAACAATAGAGGGTACAATATCTGTTAAAGCAAAGTGGATTATGCCAGATAGACCAATAGATATCAAGATTAAGAATGAGTGTGATATGTATAGATTAAGTTCACCTAACTTCATGTCTATGTATGAATTCAAGAAAACAAAATTAAGAAATGGTATATTATCATTCAACATTGATTGTACATATAAACCATTTACACCATATATTAAGTTAAATCCTAATTATGATGATAGTTTATATGCTACACAAGACTTTAATGATAGTATGGGTCTAATATTGAGTGGTGATTTCTCTATTCCAATGTTAAGTGATGCTTGGATTAACTATGAACTACAAAATAGAAACTATCAAGCAATATTCAATAGAACAATTGAAAACTTAGATATCAATCAACAAATTGCTAAAGAGCAACAACAATTCCAAGGTATTGTAGGTGCAATTACTGGTGGTATTGGTGGTGGTGTAGCAGGAGGAATGACTGGTGGTAAAGTTGGTGGTCCATATGGTGCCATTGCTGGAGCAGCTATTGGAGGCACTGCAGGAATAACAGCAGGAATTGCTGGTTATCAATTAGACAAAGCATGGTTAGAAAGACAACAACAAGAGACAAGAAGTTTTGCAATTGATAACTTCAATTATCAACTAGGTACAACACAAGCATTAAATCCAACAATTACAAAGAGTACACCTCTTACATATAATAACAAAGTATGGCCAATATTAGAGTACTACACATGTACTGATAAAGAAAAAGAATTATTAGAGCAAAAGATTAAATATGATGGTATGACAATTATGGCTATAGATACTCTTAGAGCATATGCCTCAAATGATGGTAAACTCAAGGGTAAGTTAATTAGATTAGAAGGTTTAAAAGATGATAGTCATGTTGCAGATGCTATCTATCAAGAAGTAGATAAAGGATTCTATATCAAAGGAGAATAATTATGGGAGCACAAAGTTCATTACTATCTCTAGTGAATACAGCCACAAGTGCTACAGGAACTGCTATTAGTGGTGTAAGTAAAGTTACTAATACAGATTCTCAAATGGCTGATTATGCTAGAAAAATGAGAGATGCTAAGTTAGAAACAGCAAGAAACAATGCTAAGATGAGTAAACTTAGATTAGACAAGATGAAGAAAGTAATAGGAGGAGAGAAATAATGGGTGCAAAATTACCAGATTTACAAACATTATGGCAAGCAGGTATAGACCCAAAAACAGGTCTTCCTCTTAAGTTTTCTAGTGGAAACAAATGCATGTTAAAAGATGACATCAAGAAATTCTTAAGATTAATTGATGAACAAGATGCTGTTAATAGATATGTATGGTACAATCTTCCTGCTAACATTACATCTCAAGAATTAGAGAGAATGCTTTACTATAAAGGTCAATTATGTTTCTTCTATGATAAGAATCTTGAAGAATTCTATTTTATGCCTTATGCATTAGATGGTACAATTGACTTCTATGGTAGATACAATACAATTCATCCAGTACCTATGACAAGTGGTACAGAAGATAAAGGTAGTAAAGCACAAGCACAATATCTTAGTGAGTTAAAACTAAAGTGTGTATATGGTTTAAAACAAGAAGAAGATTTAAAAGAAGAAGATTTAACAAATTCATGTGTTTTATTACATGATTATACAAAACAACTCTCACAAACCATTTTACCAAGAGTAACTGTCAATGATTCATTACTAGATGTAATGGCAGAGTGTGTTCCATTTATGAGAACTGCTTTGATTAATGGTAGTGGTGTTAAAGGTGTTAGAGTTAATGATGCAGACCAAGAGGAATCAGTAGAAGCAGGTGCAAGAGGTGTTATCAATGCAGCTTTGAAAGGTGAACCTTGGGTTGCACTTCTTGGTAATGTGGAGTTCCAGGAATTGGCAGATGGGGCTCCACTAAAGGCTGAGGAGTATATGTTGGCAATGCAATCACTTGATAATTTAAGATTAAGTGGTTATGGTTTAGATAATGGTGGTCTCTTTGAGAAGAAGGCACATGAACTTCAAAGTGAAGCAGACATCAATGGTGGTCCAGTTGGTTTAGTAAATCAAGATGGTGCATCTATTAGACAAAACTTCTGCAACATTGTCAACTCTATTTGGGACTTAGGCATTTGGTGTGAACCAGCACAAAATGTTAGTGGTGTAGATAATGATGGTGATGGTGCTATTGATGAAGATAATAGTGATGGTGCTAACACTGGTGTAGAAAGTGAAGGAGATGAAGTCAATGAATAGTATGTTACCTCAATACTCAACAGTATTATTTAATGATGTATGGGATGATGTAGATAACTTTTTAGATGATTATAGTGATGTTGGTATTCCTACTACCATTACAACTCAAAGTGCTACTACATTATTCTATCTATTATATGCAAGATTTGGAAACAATCCAATTGCTAACAATGACATCAATCAATGGAAGTACAAGATATTCTCTACAATCTTCCAATATGGTCCTTCTTGGGAAAAGAGATTAGATATTCAATCAAAACTTAGAGCATTAAGTGATGATGAAATCTTAAAAGGTAGCAAGGCTATTTACAATACAGCATTGAATCCAGACCAAGCACCTAGTACAGCAACTCTAGAAGAACTTAATTACATCAACTCTCAAAATACTACAAATTATAAAAAGAGTAAGATGGATGCATATACTCAATTATGGGACTTACTTGCAACTGATGTCACAGAAGAGTTCTTAAATCAATTCAAGAAATGTTTCAAAGTATTTGTAAGTAATGAGAAACCAATATTATTCGTAAGTGAAGATGAGGAGGATTAGTCATGATAGACACAATCACACAATACATTTTATCAATAGTTCCAGCAGTAACAGCAGTTGTTGGTATGATTACAGTCTTTGGTGTAGGTGTAGGTAAGATTAGAAAAGCAAATAAAGATGCTACTAATGAAATCAAAGAAACTCACAAAGAGAATTTAGAACTTAGAAGAGAACTAATTGAAATCTCTAAAGAGAATAAAGAGTTAAAACAAAGTATCAAGAAAATAACAGCAAGAATGGAACACATGTATTACATTGAAGAAAAGGAGAAGTAATATGATGAGTAAGAGACAAAAGAGTTTAAAGAATAAATCTATTCTATTTGGTATTCTCTCTTATGGTCTATTATTTGTACTTTCTTTAGTTTATCTTATTAGTGCATTTGTAAACTTCAATGCAGTTCATGAAGGTGTTCAAATCTTCACTGAAGAAGCAAAGAAGATTGTCATATCTATGTCTATCACTTATGTTATAGGTGGTGTATTGATGATATGGTTAAAAGAAGGAATGAGAACATTCATATGGATTGTATGTGTTGTTCTTGGTTCACTTGTATTTAAAGAAGTAGGTATGTATATTGCACTAGGTTGTTGGTTAATAGATGACTATGTGATACATAAACTATTCAAGCATTACAAGAAGAAATTAGATATTAGAAAAGAAATAGACTATGACTTAAAGGGAGAAAGTGTAGATGGAGAACAATCAAAACAATAAGAGTCTATTAGAGACTAAGATATTACCTATACTTAATTATATAGGTATTATAGGTGCCATTATTATGGCTATTGCTTACATCATTATAGTCTTTGTATTAATCAATGGTTTCAAAGCAGAAGCATTACTTCAAACTACAATATTTGCATGTGTAAATGCGGGTGTAGGATTCATCATAATGCAATTACTTAAATATCAAGGTGTATCATTTGCAAAGATGTTACCTGAGAATAAAGAGATTATTGATAAATATTATAAGACTAAAACAAAAGACAAGAAACTACGCTCTATCACATACTTTTGGACAACAAGTGTGATTAAAGACATCATAGTAAAATGCTTAACATTAGGTGCTACTACAATAGGTGTTATCTATATTGTTATTCAAGGTAGCAATGACTATAACTTATTATTACTAGCATTAGTTAATCTCTTAATGTTTGTATGTTTTGGATTCATTAGTTTAAACAATGCTTATGAGTTCTTTAATAACAAACATGTCCCTTATATGATAGAGCAAGTAAATAAAGAAATTAAACAAGAATTGGAAGAACCAAAGGAGAATGAAGAATGTTAAATTTCGGAAACAAAGAATTTAGAAATCTTCAAGAACAAGTCTTGGAGAACATGAATCAAATTGAGAATTTAAAACAAGGTACAGTTGTTTTAGATGAATTTGGTATCAAAGTATTAGGACAATTAGATTCTGCAGAAGATTTACCAGAAGAAGCAGATGAATTTGGTGATGCTTATGCAGTAGGTGAAGAACCTCCTTACAACATGTATATTTGGACTAGAGTAGATGGTTCAGAAGATGAGGGTGAATGGTTCAACATTGGTCTATTCCCAGTACCAGGTCCACAAGGTCCTGCTGGTCAAGACGGTGTTGATGGTGCTAGAGGTCCACAAGGTCCTGCTGGCCCTCAAGGTATTCAAGGTCCTGCTGGTCCTACTGGTCCTAGAGGTTTACAAGGTCCTCAAGGTGAGCAAGGTCCAAGAGGTGAACAAGGCCCAAGAGGTGAAACAGGTGGTCTTATTGAAGTTGTAGGTATTGTTGCTTCTTCAGATTTATTACCAAGTCCAAGTACTTTAGATAAATTAGATGCAGCTTATTTAGTGGGTACAGACCCATATGATTTATATATTCAAATTGGTGAATCATCAAGTACAGCAGTATGGTTTGATGCTGGTGTATTTAATGCAGCTAGCGTTGTTCAAGAAAATGGTGCTATTGTTCCTATCTTTAATGCAGATGACAAAATAAGTGTTAATGATGGATATAGTGCTAATAAGATTTATGCACAATTATCTGGCACAGGCAATGGTCAAACAATGTTAGATTATGGCACTTCAGCATCTTCAAGTGCTATTGTACAAAGAGATGCTAATGGTCAAGTAAATGTACCTCAAACACCAACAGATAATTCTCATGCAACTTCTAAGAAATATGTAGATGATGCAGTCTCTGGTGCTACATTTACTCAAGAACAAGCAAATTGGGATGAAGCAGATAATACAAAACCTGATTACATCAAAAATAAACCAGATTTATCTATTTATGCTCAATCCTCATCTTTAGCCACTGTTGCAACTACAGGTTCATATAATGACCTAACTAATAAACCAACAATTCCAGTTGTTAGTTATCCTGTCACAGATGTTCAAGTAGATGGTAGTTCAGTTTTAGATGGTACAATTGCTAAGATTACTTTACCAAATGCTGCAGTATGGGGTAATATTACAGGTACTTTAAGCAATCAAACAGATTTACAAAGTGCTTTAAATGGTAAACAAGCAACTATTGATGCAAATAATAAGTTAAGTGCAAGTTATGTAAGTGGTTTAGCGACAGTCGCTACTACAGGTTCGTATAATGACTTGTTAAACAAACCAACTATTCCTACAGCAGTGTCTCAATTGACAAATGACACAGGATTCATTACATCAAGCGCATTACAACCTTATGCCTTAAGTGTTGATGTTCCTACTAAAGTTAGTGATTTAAGCAATGATAGTGGATTCCAAACACAAAGTGATGTTATTAGTATTTTAACTAATGGTGAATATGCTACAGAGACATATGTTGACAATGCTATTGCGGGTATTGGTAATGTCTTTGTAATTAAAGGTAGTGTTGCTACAGTTAATGATTTACCAGCAAGTGGTAATACAATTGGTGATGTCTATTATGTTGCTAGTGAACAAGCAGGTTATGTATGGATTGAAATCAATAACATTCCACAATGGGAAGAATTAGGTCCATCAATTGACTTAAGTAACTATGCTTTATTAAGTGATTTAACATGGACTAACATCACTGGTAAACCAAGTTTTGCAACAGTAGCCACAAGTGGTTCCTATACAGACTTAAGCAATAAGCCAAGCATTCCAACTGCTACAAGTGACTTAAATAATGATAGTGGTTTTATCACATCTAGTGCTTTAAGTCCATACGCTTTAAGTACTTCATTGGCCACAGTAGCCACATCTGGTAGTTATAATGACTTATCTAATAAACCAACTATACCTGCCGCTCAAGTGAATTCAGACTGGAATGCCTCAAGTGGTGTTGCTCAGATTTTAAATAAACCTACATTGGCTACAGTTGCTACTACAGGGTCTTATAATGATTTATCTGGTAAACCTACTATTTATGGTACAACAACTGAAACTTGGACATTTACATTGAGTGATAATACAACCATTACAAAAGATATTGTTATAGACTAGGAGATAACCTATGGCAATTAATTTTAATCAAGTAAAACAAATTGAATTACCTACTACTGTTTATGAGCAAGTAGAATATTTGTATTTTAATGGTACAGACAATTGTATAGATAGTGTACCATTCTTTTCAAAGTATGTAGAGGGCTCTATAACTATAGAATTTGAAATGTTGGATGTAGTAGGAAGACAAGCAATATGTTCAGACTATGTGTATTTAGATGGTGATAATTTGATTATACGAGGTTTTGCAGAAGAGAGTGGAGGAGCAGGCACAACTATACCTAACATACAAAGTAATGTAAAATATTCATTAACACTAGAAAAGGGCCCTGTATCTGTGAAAATTTCACTTTATCAAAATTCTACTTTGGTGAAAGAAGAAACACTTGTTGTTTATTCTTTTGTTACATTTGGTTATATTACACTAATGGCTCAAAAATATGACAATACACCTACATATTGGCGTTACTCACATTGTAAATTGTACTCATATTATGGTAGAATTCCATATTTAAATAAATCTACTGGTGCAATAGGCATAACTAGTTCAGCGAGTGACACTAAGTATGACATGCGTGGAACTATAAATGAAATATCTAGAGGTAGTAATGTATATCCAGGAATATTCCCAAGAGATACAGTTAAAATGATTAAAGACTCTAATGATGTTGTACTTTGGGCAGACCCTGCAGTTTATCCATATAGAAGATTACAATATATTCAATCAACTGGTACTCAAGCATTTGATACAAATGTAAGATGTGGTAGAAACTCTTATATGAAGTTAATTGTAGAAGATACATCAAATAATGCTTCTTCACAACAACAAGGTAGAGGTGCTGTAAGTCAAGCACAAAGATTCGCAGCTGGTTATAGCGAAGGTAAATATTTCTTTGGTTTTGGCTCTAGTTGGGTAACTGGCTCTTCAGCAAGTTCTGGTGCACACACAATTGGTATGCAAGGACCTGATTGTAACTGGTTAAATGGTAATGGAACAACTCCTTCTGGAACTAAGCAACAAGGTTACTATATTGATGGTACATTCACATCTGATTCAAGCACATTCCCAGGAAATATAACATATTACACTGTATTCTTACTAGGTAGTAGAGGTGATACAAGCGGAAGTATTCAAGGTCCAGTTGCTTGTAAGATGTACTATGCAGAATATGGCTACACAGACAATAATAACAACAGACAATATAATAGAAGATATTATCCAGTTCAAAGAAAATCTGATAACAAATTAGGTTTCTATGATACAGTCAATAATACATTCTTAAATGAACTAGTTAGTGGTAGTGCAAGTAATACATTAAGTGCAGGTCCAGTAGCTGATGAATATTGGGACTTAACTGACCCTACATAACTTAAAATAGCACTACTCAAAAAGTGGTGCTAAATTAAGTGAGAGAACATTAATACAACTAGTGTTAATGATTTCTAAAAGTTAGTGTATAATATAAGTAGAGGAGAAAATTATGACTAAAAAACTAACAAAACAAATGCTCATAGACATGGGCGTAAAAGTAGAACAAAATGGTGATGAGTGGATAGTTTCAAGGTATTCACCTAAGTGTGGTAAATCAAAGGACAATGTATGGAAAACATGTAAGAGAAGAAGCATTATTAGAAAGCATAAATATGCACCTGATAAAGTATATGTTGGATATTCATGGTCTTATAAGAACAAAGTATTTGCATGTACAGAATCTAGACTAGTTTATGCATATTTCATTGGTGATATTCCTGATGACTATGATGTAGACCATATTGACAATGACCCATACAACAACAAACTTAGTAACTTAAGACTTCTTACAAGAGAAGAGAATCTTAAAAAGAGATTTATGGATAATCCAGATAATCCTAAGAATCAATGGCAATACATCAAGGGAGAGAAAGATGGACGATAGTAATTTTAATTGGCTAGCATTAATTGGATTAGGTGCATTATTGTGTGGATTAGTGTGTCTAATTGTAGCATTAGTACAATAGATGCTAAGTAAATACAAGCATGTAAAATATAATCTTAAACCTAATAAAAATCAAATACCAATAAATCATTTCACATTTGAAAATTTAGATGAATTTAATCAAATATATCAATATGCTAGAGATAATTTTGAACTAGTAAAACCTACACATTCTCAAGGAATTTCTAATAATTGTGAAGAGAAACTTCATGAGAGATACTTTGTTGTAAGAGGTAATCAAAGATTTGAACTAGTTATCATATGTTTAGAAGGCTGTTATAGATTCTTATTGCAAAACAAAAAGCAAAAAGGTAATGATGTTAATGGCCAACAAGCATGTAGAGTGATATATAAAAGTGCAGATGAACACAATATAGACATGAGTAAGTATATTGTAGAAGATGGTCTAGAAGAGAAAAAGAACATTGAAAGACCACATATTCAAGTTCTTCAAAAAATCATGTTAGGTAAGAGATTAAAGCATGTTTATCACATAGATTTTAGAAGTAGTTATGCAAGTAGAATTTGTGAAACATATCCTGAATTAAGACCTATGTATGAAGACTTATTCAAGCATAGAAAAGACAACAATGATTACTACAAACATGTTCTTACTAATTCAATTGGATGCTTTCAAAGTTTATATTGTGTAGATTACTTTACAAGACATAAAACAAAACCTTATCAATTTGCAAGATTATCTAGAGTAGCAATCAATGGTACAAGAGCAAAGATAGAGAACATGATAATCAAGTTAAGAAGAAGATGCATGATACCTCTATTAACTAATACTGATGGTATTTGGTATTATAGTGAGGATGGTGCCTATCATGATAGAGATGAGGGTAGTGAATTATGCAACTGGCAAAATGACCATGTAGATTGTGAATTCTTAATGACAAGTGAAGGTCGTTATCAATATGTAGAGAATGGTAAATGCACTTCTGTTGTGAGAGGTTTATGCAATCTAGATGCTGTACAACCTGATAGAGAAAAATGGGAATTTGGTGACATTTTAAAAATTAAAGATATGTACACATATCGTTTTGATGAAGAAGTGGGAGTAATAAAAACATATGAGTAATAAAGTACTAGATAGTTACAAAGAGTATCAAAATAGATGGAAAACATCTATAAGACTAAAAGGTAATCACTGGTATAGTTGGTTGTGGTACTTCATAGCATTTCCCTTTGTGTGGATATTCTACAATATAAGAGATTGGAGAACAGCAGTTATATTTGTAATAGTGTTCTTAACAGTCTCAAGTGAAGTGTGGGTACCATACTCAATTGCACTAATATGTTGGTATAATGAACCACTAAGAATCACTATGTTATCAGTTGCTAGTGCATGTTGGTTATTCTGGTTAGGTCCAGGTACACCATTCTTAGTAATATGTATCTCATTAACTATGGGAATTAAAGCATTATTTAACAAGAGGAGAAAGAAATGAAAAAAACTAAGAGAAAATATACTCTCAAAGCAAGATTAGATAAAGCTTATGAGAATTATAAGAAGAGATATAAAGCCAAACAAAAGAGTCTCAAAAAAAGAGGTTATAAAATGGCTGATAAAAAGATGCTAACTAAAAGAGAGTATAAAATGGTTAGAACTGCTCTAGTAGATGAAGGCCGTGAAACAAATATTAATCAAACAATTGTAAGTATGCAAGCTTATGAATATTCTCAAAAGACAGCAAGACAATTTAAGAAAGTTGCTGAAGAATATGACCTTGAGTGGAAAGATAAAACAATCACTCAATTAAGAAAAGGTGAGATTGATGTAAGTTCAATTAATGATATGTTAAAAGAGATGTACCCTGATTGGACTGGCTATCAAAGACAAGAATATATTTCTTACGAGGTATTTGGTAGTGACTAATATAATTAAGAAGTTTCGTGAGAAACAAGCAATGCTAGAGAATGAATGGTATAATCTAAGACCTATACTAGGTAATGCAAACTGGGCATTATTCTTCATTCTATTAGGTGGTAGAGAAGCAGGTAAATCTTATAGTGTTACTAACTTCTTTGTAGACCAATGGAAACATAAAGGTATACCATTCACATGGATTAGATTAACAGAGAAAGCTGCTAATAAACTCTTACAAAATAATGCAGAGAAACTAGTAGACCCAGACTTAAGAAGAAAATATGACTTAGATTTAATAACTAGTGGTAATAATGTCTATGAAGTTAAAAGAGAAGAAAGAGTAGTTACTCATAAAGATGGTACTCAAGAAACTAAAAGAGTCATAGTAGAGAAGAAACTAATGGCTAGAGTATATGCTCTATCTACATTCTATAATGATAAGGGAAGTATCTATGATAAAGACTTCTTAGCAGACCTCAATATGAGATATAATATTGGTATTGATGAGTTTGAAAGAGAGAAAGGTGAAAAGAATACCTTTGATATCTTATATTCATTAGTCAATCAATTAGAGAACTTAGTTAGAAGTACTAAAGATAGAATGAAGATATTCTTCTTAGGTAATACTCTTGAAGAAGCTAGTGATATCTTATGTGCATTCAACTTTATACCAGAATCATTTGGTACATTTAAACTAAAGAAGAAGAGATGTGTTATACAAAACATAGAACCTAGTGAAGCATATAAGAAAAGAAGAAAAGGTACTATTGCAGACATATTAATGCCTGATGCATCTACATTCACTAACAAGATAGATACAGACCATACATTAATAACTAAGCAAAGATTACAAGAACCTTCATACATTATTAAGTTTACTAAGAATAAGAAAGATTGGTTTACAGTGTGGGACTCTAACATCATTAAGAAATATAATGGTGAGAAGAAACAAGTAATAGCCATGAGACCTTACTTAGACGAGATATTCAACACAGACCTACAAAAGAATATCATCACACTCTTTGATACAAGGTCATTCATGTTCACCAATCTTATAACATTCAAGACCTTCCAGTCATGTATAGAACTATTGAAGCCAAGGAAATAAGCCACCTTGGTTTTTTTTTGCCTTACCATGACACATGACCATTCATGATACATACATACATACA
>JAGCBE010000428.1 GCA_017652345.1 Methanobrevibacter sp. | reverse complement strand
TAAGTGTCCAATACGAAAACTGATAGTAGTCCAAATCGTCATTTTCAACATCGTAATAGTCAATCTTTAAAATGTTACCATCAAAATTCTTCCACTTCGGTGCTGATTCCCTGATTTTCCTCTTCTCTTCTTTTGTCATAAGCTTATTCCTCCTTACTTTAAGTCCCCAAATTCTGCAACCTTGTCAATATATTCTCCACAATCGTCTGTCTTAATGACCCTTATATTCATAATAGGTCCATCTTCACCCTGATTGTCATAAATCCACTTTGCTACCTTGATAGCTTCTTTCTTGTTGGTAAAGCGGCTTTCTCCATGTTGATAACCTTCTCCGTCACCAAAATACCACCAAATTTCATACTTGTTTTTCATAATCTTATTTCTCCTTATCTTTTGAATATCTTTCTTTCAACCTCGCCCTTAAAATCTTTCATATCCCTTGTGTCCTTGCCATAGAACAACATACCCCTGTAATCAAGCTCATTTGAAGTGGAATAGCGGTAGTCAAATATTCTGGTCTTTCCGTCCCTCATAGTCATATTTATCTTACCCTCTTTCAACTCTCCGAGACGTCTGTAAGCCTCCATACCATAGTCCATAATCTTCTCACCATAGTAGGCTTTCTCTGCCTCGTCTTCGGTCATAGAAGCACTATTCAGTAGGAATAATGCTGCAGCAAGGTTGGTGATTATCTGGTCCAGGACCTCCCAATACTTCTTATAACCCTTATTCACTCTTTGCTGGATTTTGTGTTTTCCGTCCAAGTAGTTGAAGCGAACTTGGAGCTTATGAACCAGGTCAAATACAGCCTTAAACTTGGCATATTTCTTCTCGTCATTATCAGCAATAGAAGAACCCAGAATACTATAAGCCTCGGCAGCACCACTCATAAGGTATTTTGCACCCTCAATATCCCACTCAAACCAAGGAACCTCTTGTGTGAAGAAATCACTCCCATTATAAAAACGCATTACTTTCATATTTCTTTAAATTTTAAATGGTTAATAAATTTTCTTTTTTGAAGGGGGTTACTCTCTTGCGGATTTCACCCCCTGTTTAAACTATTATTTACTATATCTTGCAACCATCTCATCATACCCAGGATAGGAAGCTTCATAGTCAGCCCTAATCTTAGCCCACCGTTTTTCACTACTGAGGAACCCATATTCGCGAAGGTCGTTTGCCCAATCGTTAAAAGTGCGGAAGTTCTTGGGGTTAGGAACATCATAGTGGGTGGTCATAATCTGCAGGACCTGCTCCGTAATGTATTTCCAGTTGCATTTAGGACCAACAGAATGGTTTTTTACAACATTACGGTAGTTTCCGTTTGGATAGGTGACCCGAAGGATACTGTCATCATCTGCCACACTAATAAGTTTAAGACCGTCTCCGAGTTTCATAAAACCATACTTGTGAAAAGTATACTTAATGAAATCAGAACCTAATCTGCCGATAGATACGATAATCTCGTTGAAGTTGTCTGCGCTGGTCGCTACGCTAATCTGGCCATTTTCATTTTTCATTTCCATAATGAATCTGTTAAAATATTTAATAATTAAGTTTTCTTGTTTTTTTGAAGGGGGCTACTCTCATTAAGATTTCACCCCATGATTAAACTATCGGTTTTTGGTTTGTTTTTTCGTTGATTCGGTTGCGATGATTTTGATTTCGCACCCCAGTTCTCGTTTCCACCCGTGAGCGGTAGCGATGGCACGTTTAAACTCCGTTTCGTTGTTAACCATAAAGGTTGCGTTGTTTTCCCCGTACTGCACTCCCACAGTCATAGGGTAGTTGTAACTAGTTTTCATTATTTGTTGTTTTATTTTAAATATTTTCCTTTTTTGTCATAGACACTACTTATATCACAAGAATCGTGCCAAGTTTGGCATAATGCCAAACTATTTTTGGCTAAAACTTAAACTGGCTGAAAAAGTCCTAAAAAAAGTTTGATTAAGCCGATTTGCGAAGTGTTTTATATTTTTCTGCCATGCTGTCTTTTATAAAAGAAACTACTTCTTCTTCGGGTGTTTCTTCCTTGAACCAATATAGTGTTCCTGCTGTGAATCTCCTTCCCTTTTTATTTATAATCTCTGTTATATGTCTATAATCTATTCCTGTTGCTTCGGCTGCTTGCATTTTACTATCCCACCTGCCTACAAACACTCCATTCTTATCATATGCTTTTACCGCTACTGATACTCCGTCTTCTAATTGGTGTATTCTTTTATGGTCTCTTGGAGAAAGGCAAATTAAATTCTCTGCTCTGTTATCCAACTGATTCCTGTTCTTGTGGTGTACGTGATAGTATTTTTTCTTCTCTCCACAAATCTCCGGAAAACACTCCGCTACCATTTCATGTACCCTTTTAGGTTTTCCATATAACGAAACAGTATAATAGTGCTCATCCTTAAACTGACTTACCATCTCCCCATCTTTCTTTACATTTCCCATATTGCTTACTTCAAAATGTTCATCGTACTTTTTAAAAACTTCTGACATATTCTACCTTTTTTATTACTTATTTTTTTTAATATAAAAGGT
>JAGCBE010000427.1 GCA_017652345.1 Methanobrevibacter sp. | reverse complement strand
TTGTTAAACTAATATTACAATGAAAAATTGATTTTAAATTGAAAAATTAAAATTATAATGGAAATTATAATGAATTAGTGAAAAATAAAGTAAAATCAAGAAAGGAGAAAGTAAAAAAAGTAAAAAAAGTAAAAGAACTAGTTAAGAGATTTACTCCCAACTAGTGAAAATAGTTAATAAGCCTTTATAAAAGCTTATCTAATCGTCTAAAATAACAGCTGGTTTAATTAAGTCACGTGGTTTGTCTCTCATTAAGATCATAGCTTCTTCGATGTCATCAAATTTATCGAATTTGTGAGTGATTAATTTGGATGAGTCGAAACGGCCATATTCAACAAGATTAGCTAATTTTTCCATTCTTGCACGTCCACCAGGACATACTCCACCACGGATAGTTTTGTCAGCAAGTCCTTGACCCCATGAAAGACCGTCGATAGGGATGGTTTCAATACCGTCATAGTGCAATACGTTACCGATAATACCACCGACTTTAAGTACAGCTAAAGCTTCAGAGAGGGTGTCTTTTCCTCCTCCACCGATTACAACTTTGTCTACTCCTTTTCCATCGGTTAAGTCCATGATTTGATCTACAGTGTTACCGTTGTGGTAATCTACAATATCATGTGCACCATATTCTTTAGCTACTTTAATAGCTGCTGGACGGCTTCCTACAGCAATAAGGTGGGAAGCACCTTTAATTTGTGCACCAGCTAATGACATAAGTCCTACAGGACCAATACCGAAACAAGCTACTGTATCACCAGGTTGAATATCTGCAAGTTCTGCAGCATAGAAACCGGTAGTCATCATGTCTGAAATCATTACAGCTTGTTCTAAGCTTACATGTTCAGGCAAGTGAGCTAAGTTAGCGTCAGCTTGGTTTACATGGAATTGTTCTGCAAATACACCGTGTTTGAAGGTTACAAAACTCATACCTGTACCCATACCGTAACAGTGTTGGGAGAATCCTTGTTCTGCAGGTACAGTTAACCAGTCAGGGGTAATAGCAGGTACGATTACACGGTCACCAGGTTTGAAGTCTCTGACTTTGTCCCCTACTTTCACTACTTCAGCAGTAGCTTCGTGTCCTACTACACGGTTTGGTGCATCACTCATGTATGCATGACCCCATACAATGTGTACGTCTGAAGTACATGGTGCCATAGCCAATGGTTTACAAATTGCGTCGTAAGGTCCACATTCATCGAGTTCAATGTCAACCCAGCCGAGTACGTCTTGTTCGATTCTTGCCAATCCTCTCATTTTTATATCTCCTAAATAATTATTTAAGATTTGATCATTTCTGGAATAAGCTGGAAAAAATCATCTCTAATAATTAATTTGATTAATAAATTATTTAAATCTTTATAAAAATTTTTGAATGATTTTTAATAAAATTATAATAAACCTGGTTAAATACTTAATAAAAAGTAATACAACTGAATAATTTTTAAAATTTATTAAAAATAATATACAATATTCAATTTAAATAATAAAAAAATAACAATAATGTAAAATAAAAAATTAGATTAGACAAAGTAACAAATCATAAAAATTTTTTATAAAATACAAAGTAGTAACAATTTAATGAAAATTTAAAAAAAAATACAATTAAGAAATAGAAATAGTAAAAATAGTTAAAATTAAAATTAAGATAAAAATAAAAAAATAGAAAAAATGAGTGAATTCAAAAGAATTACACTTACATTAATCTTCTAGAATCAGTAATTTCTGCACTAGCTACATCAGCTAAAGCAATGACAGCTTCTTCAGTAGGTCCAGTTCCACCTTCACCGTCTTCTACGATGAATACAACATTTAAAGCTACTAAACCGAATGCAATAGGTTCTTCAGTAATTTCGTGTAATTCTGCATCTGCAGGCATTGCATCAGTGATTGCTGCTTTTAATGCTTCTAAATCTACTTCTGGGCTTTCAGGCATTACTTTTAAAGTGTTAACAACTTCTCCCATAATCATTCCTCCAATAATTCTAGATAATTAATTGATCTAAATTAATCTAAATACAATATTTTATAATACCAAATTAAACTTATGGTCCTTCAAATCCGCATTCGCATTTGTAAGAGTGACCGAAAGTACGGCAACTTTCACATCTTGCGATAGGTTTACCACATTCTGGACAGTTGAATTGAACATAAGGTTCAATTAATGGTATTTCTTGTTTACAAGATTGACAGTTTACTTTTTCCATATATATCACCGAATATATTATAAATATTTTAATTTATTAATTTATAAACTTAATGATTAATCAGAATCTAAGCAGGCGATTTGAGCAACTAATCTAAGCAACTGCTCCAAGCCATTGAACTTAAATTCATCTTAAGTTCACCTATGAATTAATAAAAAAGATGCTTATTAATTATGTATAAATGTGTATTCGAAAGAATCCCCTTTTTCATTCTCATCTTTCATTATAGACAAGACTCTTTCAGGATACTCTCCATTTACAACATAACAATCCAATCCATACTCAATCAATAAAGTAGGCAACATCAAGTCAATTGATGATTCGTCAAAAGTCAGTAGTTTATTTACATCAATTTCTTTGATCAATTCAGCCCCACTTAAGGATGGATCTTTTGTATATATACCATTTACATTTGTTGCTATTAAAAGCTTTGCATCCAAAAGGCTTGCAATGTAAGCTGCAATTGAATCACTTGTCACATCCCATGAATGTGCAAATGGCTCATTTTCCTTTAGGATATCGGAACAAATCATAATAGGTATCTTATTCAAGTCAGAAATGCTTTTTGCTTCTTCTATAGTATAGCTGATTTCTGTAAATGCTAATTTATCATTCAGCAATTTAGCTAAGATATCCATTGCATCAATAGCTGTTTCATGGGTTACATCTTGAGAGAATTCAATCTCCTTATCGTATTTTCTAATCAGATTGGCAAACTCTCCACCGCCAATAACAAACAAGCAGTTCTCGCCTTCCAATGCATTTGCAAGTTCAATAGCTTTCCTTGGGAATAAACTTCCGCCAATCTTAATAACCCATTCAATAATACTATCACAACTGAATGATTAATATTTGAAAAATTTAATTCTTATAAAATATAGAATATTTCTAAAAATAATATTTCAAAAGATGAAATTTCAAAAAATGAATATTTTTAAAAATAAAATACTTATAAAAATAGCATTTATTAATTATTTATTTTTTACATTATATATAATTATGTTTTTTCAAATTGAATTCAAATCTAAAAAAATAAATTATATATATTCTGCAACATAAAAATAAGCATATAAATTTTGGGGAAAGATTGATGAGTCAAAATAGAATAGAATGGATTGATCTTGTAAGGGCAATAGCTATTTTAACTGTTTTGTACATCCATGCAACTGATGGAATCTATATCATATCATCTGATGCGATTATGAACTATACTCTTTTTTCAAGAATATTTCAATTTGCATCCCTTTTTATTGGACGGATAGGAGTCCCATTCTTTTTGATGATAACAGGATATCTATTGCTTGACAGGTCTTATAATGATGAAAGAGTTCGTAAATTCTGGAAGAACAATTGTAAAGGTTTGATTATAGTAACCATTATCTGGTCTGCAATATATGCAGTTACCATCCTATACGTATCTCTTTTCAGCCCAAATGTCAATACAATAGAAGCTGGAAACTTATTCTTTAGCCATATGTGGTATATGCCAATGATTATTGGAATGTATCTTTCAATACCATTCGTAGCAACTGCTTTAGAGCATTTTAAACCGGAAACCATCAATCAGGCAGCAATAGTATTTTCACTTTTAGCATTCCTCTTGCCATTCATTTCATTATTGCTTGATATGGAAGGAATCAGAAATATAAATATACAATTCTGTCTTGGTTTTAGTGGTGGTATCTATGGTATTTACATTATCTTAGGATGGCTAGTTAAAAAAGGACAATTTAAAAAGTATTCTTCCAATAGCTTTAGATTACTCGCAATAGTTTCATTTTTAATAACTGTCCTCTTCCAATACTACACATATATCAGAGGATATAATTTCCTATTATGGTATGAATTCCCATTTATCTTAACTGGATCCATTGCATTGTTTGAATTATGTTCCAGAAGAGAAAAAGTAAGAGGATTCAGAGGAGTCCAATTCCTATCTAAATATTCCTTTGCAGTATTCTTAATACACAACCTATTTAGAATCCCTCTGCTTCCATTGGTTATTTTCTTACCATTTACAGAACCGGTTAAAGCTATAATACTTTGGATTTTATTAATAATATTCAGTTACCTTGGAGCTGCTATTGTTTATAGAATCCCGCAATTCGGTAAATTTATTTTATATATGAGATAATAGAGACAATATTTATTATCTCATTAACTTATTTTAAAAATTATTTAAAAATAAAAAAATTATTCAAACTCTTTTTTAATTTCCTTAAAGGCATCCCATGCCTCAGGAGATGGGAACAACGGATAAATATGGAACATTCCATCGCCTACAACCAAACGAGCATCCACACCATCCTCTTTTAGCTTTTCATAATACTTTAAAATGTCCTTATAGAATATTTCATTATCCCCTGTAAAAATAAGTGTTCTTGGCAAATCAGAGTTGTCTCCAAAGAGAGGGCTTACCCTATAGTCATGAGTATCCAAGTCTCCTGCCCATGATTTTCCCATTTCCCTAAGTCCAATTTCACCAAGAATTGGATCTGAATCATTGTCATAATGAGGATTGCTAAGTGCAATGTCAACCCATGGGGAGTATACAACTATATTGTTGGGCTGAGGAAGATCTATTACCTTTAAATGCTGGCAGAATGATAATACAAATCCTCCACCTGCAGAATCTCCCATTAAAGAAATGGTTTGCTCTTTTCCCATTTTTGAAATCAAGGATTCATATAAATCGGATATTATTTCAAAGCTTTCATCACATGAATGCTTTGGAGCCAAAGG
>JAGCBE010000426.1 GCA_017652345.1 Methanobrevibacter sp. | reverse complement strand
TTTCCTCGTTTGTGTCACACCAATACTTGAAAGCATCAACGTACTTTTCTATTTCTCTATTTGTCATGCTCATTCCGCGTCACCTTCTTTCCTCATTTGACTGTAACTTGCCTGTAATTTGCTTTAAAAGATTTATTGCAGAATCATATGCAGAAATAACTTCATCTGCGTTCTGCACCAGATCACAAAAAGAACATTCACGTGTGCATTGTGGTGTATCTTGTCTTAAAACACACTGTTTTTCTATTTCCAGCATCTTAATGGTTTTGGATATATCCGGAACCGGTATATACATTTCACAATTATCAACTTCATAATCACATGCGTTTTTATAGATACAGGTTTTACATTGGATCATCAGGATCACCTTTTCTTCTATTCCACGATCTTTTAACACCAGTAACACTATATCTTTTGATACGTGCGTTGCATCTGCTACATTCTATTGTGTATATGTAATCTTTGAAATTCATAAAATTAACACATTCTTCAAACAAGGATATATTATCACTACCGCAAAAAGGGCAAGGTTTTAGCGGTTTACCTGTTATTGGTATCTTCAACATTCCAGATCACCACCTTCTAAACAAGTACCTTTTTCACCGCACCAGATGCAATAATCACCAACCGGTGCAACTTTACCACAACTGGTACAGGTGGTTGTATAATAATCTAACGTTTCCTTATCATCTGGTTCTTCAGTTGCAATAATTGCAAGGCTTTTGGATATGTCAAGCATACAAGATGATATTATACTGAATAAAAACATCATACCTTCATCTTTAGTACCAGTAAATGTTGTATCTATTTTATTAATCATTTCAGCGTTTTCTTCTTTTCTGGTCATTCCTTATCACCCTTACTGATATATTCATTCCATTTATCAATAACACCATCAAGATCCTTACCCAACACCAACATTGGATTATTACAATGATAGTATTCACATGCGATTTCATAAAAACCACTATCTTTACGCAACGCAGGATTATTACCGCAATACTTACAGGCCTTAATGGTTTTATCAGTTCCGGTTAGTAGGATCATTATTATCAACCTTTCCGTATTTCTTATCTATATAGTAAATAAAGCATCTACCAACAACTGCACCAACGATCAGTACAATAATGATTTCTTTCACTGATCAGCACCCACTTTCATAATGAAACTTCAAACACAACGAACTATAACCAAGTGCTTTACACCATTCATGTAGTGTTGGTATTGATGGAATAACTTTATTATTTTCCACCAGTGCTACAGTGTTAAGTGAAATGTTACAAGCGTTAACTATTTCTTGTCTGGTTTTGCCCTGATCCAGTCTGATTTTCTTCAGAACATCACCAACTTTTTCATAATGTTCAATGGTTAATACGTCATTCATTCCTGATCACACTTCTTTCTTTTTATCAAATGATGATAGCAATTTAGCAATTTTTGCTACATCTTTTTCAGTCACATCAACGTTTTTCCATACATTACAGGTGGTTTTTACACCAAATTCATCAAACTGAATATAACTAATTTCATAAGTTCCATCTGGATTTTCATATACTTCAATACTCATAACAATGTCATGCATTATTTTCACCTTCTTTTTTAAACAATTCATCAGGTGCATTTCTAACCAACTGAATAAGTGTAGTAAATACTTTATCAGATGCTAATGTGTAATTAAACTTCCACATATTGTGAATTTCCCGGATAAGTTGGTTTTTTGTGAATTTTTCAGAACTTGATTTAGCTGGTTCCGTTTTCGGCATTTCAGGCGGTTCATATGCAGGTGTCATTTCCCTTCACCACCTTCATTATTAATTACTTCTATCCACGATCCCGGCTGAACTTCTTTAAAATTTTTAGCTTTAGCAATATCAGTGGTATGTTGACATGGATAATCAGCACCGGAACCTTTACAAATATACGCAACCTTCGTGGTTAATGCTTCTTTTGCCATTTTGTATGCAGTTCCATATTTACAAAGATGTATGCAGTCACATGTATCACATTCCTTTTCGCAATGTTCACACAATGCATCTTTCAAATAAAATAACGCTTCTTCAGGTTTAAGTTTCATTGGTTTCATTTGTTTCACCGCCTTTACTTTTAAAATCAATACTTAATTGTCTGGTTTCTATGTTTTGTGATTTCCAATATCTTTCTTTTTCTGAAGTGGTCATATCTTTTAAGGCATCTTCAACGGTATCATACAAACCACAACTACTTACAGAATAATGAATGTAACCAGATCCACATGCTTTTTTAACTTTCCGTGGTTCTTTGTACACCATGTTTCCGGTCATACCGCAAATGTAAAAGTGGTGGCCGTTATGATCCAGTTTGTTTGGGTATGTATCTTTACAACGCGGGCAAGTTTTACAAGTTATCATAATCTATCACCGTACCAACAACCGTTACATCATAACCATCTTTTTCCAGCATCTGATAAACATTAAATGCTACATCATCAGCATCAGGTATATTATCACCTGAAATTTCAATTACTATTTTTTGCATCAGGATCATCACCCCTTTTTAATAAAGTGCTAATATATACTTTTTCTTACCATTGATGTATAATCCGTTTGTACACCAACCATCACATTCGTTTTTATCATGTTCATTATTTTCTACAAAATACTTACATGTAATACAACGTGGTGTATTACCAATAACATGCTTCAATAATCAACACCAACCTTTCTACAATAACTATACACCTATTGTAGTACACAATTTATTGTGTGTCAAATGTTAAATTATATGGTTGTGGTTGAATTGTTACCCACGTTTGCATGATCCTATTCATTACACAATTACAACATGCAGTAGTTATAGGTTTACAGTTATAAGATTTCCATGCATCACATTTTGGTTCATCAATTATGTTAGTGGTGGTTGTCATTTCACAAACACCCTTACCCTTTTACCATCAATTTTACGTTCTTCCACATGACAACCAAAAGTTTTACGTACCGTTTTACTGAATTCTATTTGTGACATTGGATTA
>JAGCBE010000425.1 GCA_017652345.1 Methanobrevibacter sp. | reverse complement strand
GGGCTCTAGGAGGCCATAAAACAGGGTGATACACCCAAGATCTTTATGATATTTTTTATCATAAAATAATCTCTCGCTGTGAAGGTATAGAAATCTTTATGACGCGAGAGCTCACAGATAGCACCTAAAGTTCAACCCATTATAATTTCAAGCAGCTTCTTTTTGCACTTACTCGCTACTCGAAAATATCAGAATATCCCGGTACCTATGAGCGCCAAAATTACATATTTCCCTGTATAGGGTACACAAGAAGCCAATCAGGTCTTACATGACACTCGCGCAACCCATTGAACTCTACCTTTAAAGCATGATCCTTTCCGGCAGTAAGAAGAATGCCATTTTCTAGCCTATATACCACTTCGTCTAGAGGTGCAGTATCTAAACTTCGCCTTATAATTGCCCTGTAATTCTTTTTATAGGATTAAGTAAACCTAATTTTATACATTAATCAGATTCCAGAGCTTCTTTTAATTCTTTTAAAGAGTTATAGCTTTTTGCATTCGGATCAGAAGCAAGCTTTTTTGCCTCTTCTATGGCTTCAAGCATTTATTTATTGAAACGTGGAACTTCAACTGTAAAAGGAAGGCCTCCATGTAATACGCATTGATGCAAAAAAAGATTTACAGCGCTTGATATATCCAATCCAAGCTCCTCGAAAAGCTCTGTCGCCTGCTTTTTAAGATCCGCATTAATACGTGTTTGTGTGGGCGCAGTTTTAGCCATGCCATTACCTCCTGACTGACCTTGCATTACTACAAATAATTGACAGTGTCAACTAAAATATTAATAATTTATTTTTTAAAAATCATAATTATTTATGCAAAAATGGTTAGCTATACTAGCATTAAACTTTTCTAACTGACATTTCCCACTGCCGGAATTGGTCTTTCAAATAGAATTTTATGCCCAAGTGTAAAAGTGGCCTCCCTGATTAGTCCTGTTCTTTCTACTTGAAGCGATTAGCCTTATTACAGTGCCCGGATTTCAAAGGTGCAAAAAGGGATGAAAAAGGCATTTCATTGTGTCCGGAAATAAAAACAATGATCCAATTTGCAACTATCTCAAAAGTCGCAAAGCATACCCCTAACTGGTAGCGGCTCTAAAATCAGTAGGGTTTCAAATGGTCAAGTATTACTATTACACAGCTAATTTAGATCTTCTATACTGCTAGCATAGCAGAAAAAATAAGATTTAAGCTAGTGCATCCGAATTCCAACTATAAAGGCTCTCTCCTAATAAATTAATGCAACATACAAGCCCTTCTTGAAAGAAGTGTGGAAGGCAGGGCTTTAACTATGTTGTATAGGGCAGGAAGGAATAAGCCCTGAAACAACTGAAAAGTTCCTGGAAAGTCTGCGCCCTTTTAACTCCATATGGAAAGACGGGTAGTCACATGATAAAAGATTTCAAGATATTTTAAATCACTAAATAGAAAATAAATGCTATGTGTACAAAATCTGTGTAAGGTTTTTCTATCACAAAATAGAAATAATAAGTAGAGAAAACTTATAGTGCAAAAAGGGAAAGACACATGAGGTATATTGGAGGCAAGTCTTTGTTACTGGAGGAAATTTATTCCCAAATCCAGGACAAGAAAGATATCCGCTCCGTAATGGATCTTTTTTCGGGATCCGGGGTCGTTGGATCTTTCTTTGCAAGTAAGGGATATAACGTCATATCCAACGATTTTCTCTATTTCAGTTATGTTCTTTCAAGGGGAACTACGGGGCTTAAAAACAAGCCTACATTCATAAATTTAGGCATTTCAGATGTCTTTTCCTATCTCAATAACCTAAAACTCAGTGACACCAATTACTCACTTGAAGATTGTTTTATATATGAAAACTATTCCCCGCATGAAAACTGCAAAAGAATGTATTTTCAAAATGAAAATGCAATAAAAATAGATATAATCCGAATGCAAATTGAAGACTGGAAAAAGTCTTCTCAAATCAATGAGGACGAATACTATTACTTGCTAGCTGCTCTCATAAAGGCCATTCCATACGTTTCAAATATCACAGGCACCTATGGAGCTTATTTAAAATATTGGGACAAGCGTACTTATAACCCCTTAACGCTTACAAAACCCGAAATAGATGAGCAAATTTATGGAGCTCAGTGCTTCAATAGAGATTATCTGGAGCTTTTGAATCAGAAAGTAGATCTAATCTACGCAGATCCCCCTTACAATGCACGCGAATACCTACCCAACTACCACATATTGGAAACCGTAGCAAAGTATGATAATCCCGAAGTAAAAGGCGTTACAGGGCTAAGAGAATATAAGAAGCAAAAAAGCACCTTTTGTAAAAAAGGAACAGTTGAAAAAGCATTTACCGATTTGCTTGAGAAAGCAAACTCCAAATATATCCTCATAAGTTACAACAATGAGGGGCTTATGAATATCGAGAGACTAAGAGAGCTGTGTAAACGGTACGCGCTGGCGGGAAGTTTCCATGCAACAGAAATCAGTTACCGAAGATACAAAAACAAAATTCCAAATAATAATGAAGGCTTAAAAGAGCAGCTATATTTTTTGGAGAAGCAATAAATGCAATACATAAAATCCCCATTCAATTACATAGGAAACAAATACCGAACCCTCCCGCAGATAGAACAATGGTTTCCGGAAAATATAAATACAATGCTCGATCTTTTTTGCGGAGGTTGTGACGTATCAATAAATACAATGGCAAAAAGGCATCTGGCAAATGACATCAATACTTATCTAATTCAGATTTTACAAACATTCAAAACACTCGGATCTGAAAAGGTGCTCGCATATGTGGATCAAACTATAGCAAGTAGGGGGCTTAGCAAAGAAAATGCGGAAGCATATTTAAAATTCAGAGATGAGTATAATGCCCAAAATCCTAAAAGTCCCATAGATCTCTATATTCTCTTATGCTTCAGCTTTAATTACCAGTTCAGATTTAATGCAAACCATGACTTTAATAACCCTTTTGGACGTAACCGGAGTTCTTTCAATCCCTCTATCAGACATAATCTTGAATTAATGATAAAAAAACTACCAGCGATAGAATTTAGTTCTATCGATTTTCTTCATTATGATTACTCTGTCTTAAATTCCGGCGACTTTCTCTATGCAGATCCACCTTACTTGATAACTTGTGGAAGTTATAACGACGGGAAAAGAGGATTTAGGGGATGGAGCGCAGAAGATGAAAAAGCCCTTTATCACCTACTAAATGATCTCAACAACAAAGGGATTAAGTTCGCACTTTCCAATGTAACCACGCATAAGGGAATGCAAAATAAGCTTCTACTGGATTGGATCAAAAAATATGATTACAACGTCCACAATGTAAATTTTAATTATGATAACTGTAACTACCACGCTGCTAACAGACACTATCAGACAAATGAAGTATTAATAACCAACTATTGAGGACTTATGAGAAAGAGAACTTTTGGATGGATTCAAAACCCAGGGGACATACATAAACTCAAAAAGGTAACAAGTATCTTTCTAGCTGGCTCAAAGGAGAACCTATGGCTAAGACAGGTACGAATACCCCTTCTAAAAAATCTAGACTTAATTTCTGAAGAAAATTATTTGCTATTCCTTAAAGTGCTGAAAAAACCAGACGAAGGCATTGATTACAATCTGCTCAAAGGTAAAGGTTCCGGAAAAGCTAAAAGATCTGCAGCTCTTTGCAGCGGAATTATACAGGCCTGCATAGATGCTCAGCAAAATAGAACATATGACATGCCAGATGG
>JAGCBE010000424.1 GCA_017652345.1 Methanobrevibacter sp. | reverse complement strand
TGACCATCCATTCTACCTTCATCATCAGTATCATAATTTGTTACATTGATTTTGTAGATATAATAACAATAATTTAAAGAATTGCTTTTAGAATTTACAGTATCAAATAAAGCCTTATGAACCTTGCTTTCTAATGGATGCATACCAATTGAATAGGCTATTTTAATGTCGGAGTTTGTGTTTCCAAAAGGACCTAACAATTCTACGGTCCCTAAATCATTACTGCCAAGGAGCTTGGACTTTACATTAGATGAATCTATTTTAGCCTCAGCTGTAGGTCCATCAGGATAGGATTGATTAATGGTAATTGCATTATCAACATTAGCAATAACACCATTAGAATTGTTTGAATTATTAACAGATATTGCATATCCGAAAAAAACAATAGCTATCGCTAGGATAATCACTAAAATAAGTATCAATTTTGATTTATTGTTATCTGGAATCATGTTCTCAAAAATAGTAAAAATTTAGAGATAATTAAAATTAATCTCTAATTGCTTAAAAAATTTTAATTTTTATACTTTTCAACTAAACTGATTCCCCAACTTGCCATTTCATTAGCTTTTTCTTGAGAGTCAGATTCAGCGAAACATCTGAATATCGGTTCAGTACCTGAAGGTCTGATAATTACCCAACCATCATCCTTTAGGATTTTAACTCCATCTGTTGTATCAAGCTTGAAGTCAGTTGTTTCCTTGATTTCATCTGCAATCTTTGCCATGACTTCTTGCTTTTGGTCATCAGGACATTCGATTTTCAACTTTTCCTGATAATAGACTGGAAGCTCTTCTACAAGCTCGGATAATGGTTTATCTTCTTTGACTAAGATTTCAAGAATCTTTGCTACAGTCATAGCTGCATCTCTTCCATAGATAAAGTCTGGGAAAATAAGTCCTCCGTTTTCCTCTCCACCGAATAATCCATCAGTATCCTTAAGCTTTCTTGCAACAAGCAAATCCCCAACAGCAGTAGCTATCACTTCACCGCCGAACTCTTCTGCAATGTCATAAATGGCTTGGGAAGTAGCTACAGTAGTTACAATGATTCCTCCGCCGTTTTCCTTCAACATATGCTTTTCAACAAGGGCAAAGGTCTTGTCACCTAAAATGAAGTTTCCTTTCTCGTCAATGCAGATTGTTCTGTCTGCATCACCGTCATGAGCAAGACCGATATCCGCTCCGAGATTCTTCACAGTTGCAATAAGGTCTTGAAGATTTGGTTCAATTGGCTCTGGGTCTCTTCCTGGGAAAAATCCGTCTGCCTGACAGTTGATGGTTGTCACTTCACATCCTAATTCCTTAAGGATATAAGGTGCTGTGTAGGAACCTGCTCCTGAACCGCAATCAACTACAACCTTAAGCTTTCTGTTTCTGATTGCTTCAGCATCAACTCTTTTAATGGTCTCTGCAATATACTCCTTAATTATTGTGTCATTGGTAAAGCATTCTCCAATATTATCCCAAGAAGCCCTGTTAGGTTCGCTGTCAAAGTATAATTTTTCAACCTCAATCTCCATATCGTCTGGAGTTCCTATACCGAACTCATCAACGAATTTCAAACCGTTGTACTTTGGAGGGTTGTGGGAAGCGGTTACAATGATTCCTCCATCATAATAATTTCTTACAGCATACTGAATAGCGGGAGTTGGAAGAATTCCTAAATCCATTACATCACAGCCAGATGAAAGCAAACCTGCAGTGATTGCATGCTTAAGCATTGGAGTGCTTGTTCTTGTATCTCCTCCAATAGCTACTGTACCTTGAATAATTGATCCATAACTTGCAGCAAGACGTGATGCAAATTCTGGAGTTAAGACATCATTTGCAGTTCTTCTAACTCCAAATGTACCAAATAATCTTTTTTCTACCATTTTATGACCTTTATAAAATTAATAATGAAATAAATTAATACAGGTAATTGGAATTACCTTAAATCTAAATATATTTTTGTTTATAAAGTTTAAATATTTTATTAAAAATTAACTCAAGAAACCAGTTTAATCGAATTTGCATTGGATAAAATCAGTTCCATAGA
>JAGCBE010000423.1 GCA_017652345.1 Methanobrevibacter sp. | reverse complement strand
TTCGGTAGAAGAGCAGGATTTGCTGCAGCTTTAGCATGTGATTTGTCTGAAATGCAATACAATTTCACAAGTGTTGAAGCTGAAAAGGACAGAATCGAATCATTGATGAAGGAAGGTTCAATTGATCCAATAGAGATGAAAAAGGAAATCCAGCAATTGATGTGGGAGAAAGTCTCTATTGTAAGAAACGAGCAAAACCTAAAGGCAGCTCTTGAAAGGCTTATTGAAATGAAAGAGGAATTGAATGACCTCAATGTTGACGATAGGACTCAATTCAATGAATCATTGTTAACCGCTCTCGAAGTAATCAATATGGTTGAAATCTGTATTCTAATCGTTAAATCTGCAATCTTGAGAAGGGAAAGCAGAGGAGCACACTTCAGGGAAGACTTCCCAGAAACCAATGATGAACTTTGGAAAAAGAGCATTGTCATGGGACCTAATAAGATCAGATTTGCAAAACGTTAAAATGATTTAATTTTTATTAAAGCAATTTAAATTGTGGAGTTTTACTCCACTTTTTTTATAAAATGAAAAATAGTTTGTATATATTAAAACAAGTTATATAAATTCTAAAAATAATCTCAAAGATTTTCAGTGTTTAAGACTAATTTTAAAAGTCCTTTTTTCAAGACCTTTTTTTCTTCACTATCTAATCCATCCATTACTGTATCTTCCCAATAATCAACATAATGTAATATTTTATCTGTTCTTTTAATGCCCTTATCGGTTAATTTAACTAATTTTCTACGTCTGTTAGATGGATCTTCTATTCTCACTATAAGGCCTGCAAGTTCAAATCGCCTTAAAAGCTTTGCTGTATAGCCATCACTGACCTTAAACAAATTCACCAAATCCTTTTGAGTTCCCTTATCTGCAAATCTAATCCTAAGCAAGAAAGGAAGTTCTACCAAGCCAATATCATCGTCTTCGAATTCATTGTGAATAAATTCCCTAAAGCTTCCTACCAGCTCTTCTACAAAGTGATAAATTCTAATGTTCTCCACGTTTTCTTCATTGAATTGTTTAGGTAATGCCATAAGATCTTCCTTAAAATAATGAATTAAAATATTGTAAAATTAACTAATTAAAGATATGTTTTTGACATATATAAATATTTTCATTAAGCAATTGTTTCCTTAGGAAAGATTTATATATAATGTTCATTAAATTATAAAATAATCATAAATATAATATTTTATTTTGATGGATTTAATTAAATTAAAAAGCATTAGGAGAAAAGAAAATGGCAGAAGATGTAATGTTTGGATTTGGAGCTATGAGACTGGATCTTGAAGATGAAAATGACCCAAGCTCAGTAAACTTTGATGATTTTGCAGAAATGATTGACTATTATATGGACCAAGGATTTGACTACTTTGACACTTCATATGCATACCACAATGGAAGTTCAGAAATCGGCCTTAGGGAAGGGCTTGTCAAAAGATACCCAAGGGAATCATTTAGAATAGCTGATAAAATACCTACTTGGGCATTGACTAATGAAGAGGACAATCAAAAATTTGTAGACATCATGCTTGAAAGATTAGGAACTGACTACTTCGATGTATTATTAATCCATAACATCAACGAGGCATTCCTTGAAATAGCTAAAAACTGCAACAGTTTCGACTACATTAAAAAAATGAAAGAAAATGGAGTAGCTAAAAAGATTGGTATCAGCTACCACGACAGAGCAGATTTGCTTGAGGAAATCCTTGAGAAATATGGTGATTGCATTGATGTGGTGCAGCTTCAATTGAACTACCTTGATTGGGAAAGCAAGTTGACAGAATCAAGAAAAAACTATGAAATCTGTGAAAAATACGATAAGGAAGTTATTGTAATGGAACCAATCAAGGGAGGAACCTTATTCAACTTGCCAGAGGACATTAAGGAAAAGTTCGAATCAAAGGGCATGTCTCTTGTAGAAGCAGCATTAAGATTTGCAGGAAGCCATAAAAATGTTAAAGTGGTTTTAAGTGGTGTTGGAAACATTGGGCAAATGAAGGAAAACTGTGAAGTCTTCAAGCCATTTAAACCTGTAAGCGATGATGAAGCGGAATTCATATTGTCAATGGCTGATGAGATTAAGGAACTTATTGCAATTCCTTGCAGCTACTGCGGATACTGCTTAAAGGAATGTCCTGTTGGAATTCCTATACCTGATTACTTTGAATTGTACA
>JAGCBE010000422.1 GCA_017652345.1 Methanobrevibacter sp. | reverse complement strand
GACAAAATTTTAGGCAATTCCATCTAATGCTTATGATATATAGTTTAATTGAAATTTTTAAAAGCATTGTTTTAATTTTTGGTTAGATATTGATAATGTTTTAAAGATTTTTTCAAAAATGAATTTAAAATAATTTTAATGATTTTTGAAAGGAATAATTTTTGAAATATAATTTCTAAAATAGTTTTTTCATGTGATTTTCATTAAAAATTATTTTACAAAGGACCTTACTATAAATAATCAAAAAACTTATTGGAGAGGATATTTATGGCAAGACCAGAATGGATCGCATACAGTAACGAAGAAATCGAAGAATTTATTGTAAAATTCAAAAGAGAAGGTAAATCTGCAAGTCAAATCGGAGTAATTTTAAGAGACCAATACGGTATTCCTAGTGTAAAAGAAGTCACTGGTGAAAAAATTACCCAAATCTTAAAAAGAAACGGTCAAGCTGAAGAGTACCCTGAAGATTTAATGAATTTAATCAGAAGAGCAGTAAATATCAGAGATCACTTAGAAGAAAACCCAAAAGACCTTCATGGTAAAAGAGGATTAACTATCATTGAATCTAGAATCCGTAGATTAGGTAGATACTATGCAAAGAATGGCCAATTACCAGAAGGATGGAGATACGATCCAACAAAAGCAGCACTTCTCGTTAAATAGAGACAATGAAAAATTTGATTCTCTATTAAGTAGAGGATGTGAAGCTTCAGATATGCTAAAGAAGCATATCGAAAAGGATAACATTATTAGATTAATTTCTCATAATGATGCTGATGGATTGTCATCAGCAGGTATTATAGCTAATGCAATAAAGGAAGAGGGAGGACAATTCCACATAACAATTGTTCCTCGCCTTAAGGCTGATGTAATTAGGGATGTTGCAAAGGAAAAATATGAATTGTATGTTTTTTCAGATATGGGCAGTGCCTGTATCAAGCAACTCAATTCTCTAAAGGCTGATGTTATTGTTGCAGACCATCACCAGCCAAGCGCTCATGAACCTAAAGAAAATCTTGTTCATGTAAACCCACACTTATTCGGTGTTGACGGAAGTCGTGAAATAAGCGGTGCAGGCTCTAGCTACTTGTCAGTTAGGGACATGGACAAAAAACATTTAGCTTATATGGCTCTTATTGGTGCATTTGGTGATATGCAGTGTCAGAACAGATTTGTTGGTGTAAACCAATTAATCTTGAAGGATGGCCAAGAAGCAGGTAATTTGGAAATCCATGAAGATTTAAAGATAGTCTCTAAAGCACAAGAACCTTTATTTAAATCAATAGCTTATACTTTAAACCCTCCACTTCCAGGGTTAACTGGCAGTTTGGAGAAATCCCAGGAACTCCTTGAAAAAATGGGTGTTTCCTATGGTATTAAGTTCATTGAATTGGAAGATGAGGAAAAGGATGTTGTTAAAGATGAACTTGTAAAGGTAAATCCTCAAATATTTGGGGATGTTTACAGTGTTCCTCGTGAACATCCAGTCTTACGTAATTTAGAGGAGTATTCTGCAATCTTAGATGCTTGTGGTAAAAACAAGGAATATGGATTGGCACTCAGCATTGTTCTTGGTGAGAGAGAGGAAGCTTTAGATAAGGCACTCAATCTTCAAAAGACTTATAGAAACGATCTTACTAAAGGGTTTGATTGGATTAGCCGTGAAGGCGCCCAACAATTGAATTATATTCAATATCTCTATAGTGAGGATAAGGTTCTAAAAAGCATTATGGGAACTATTGCTGGTGTAGGAATGTCTGCTAAGATCTTGAATGATGATAAGCCTATTTTAGGTTTATCCAGACTTCATAAAGACATTAAGGTTTCTGGCAGGGCAACACGACCGATGGTTGCACGCGGAGTTAATTTAGGCAAAGCTTTAAGCGAAGTCGCAGTTAACTTTGGCGGACAAGGTGGTGGACACGATATCGCAGCTGGCGCTATGATACCTTATGAAGCTAAGGATCAATTCTTACATTTAGTTGACCAAGCTATTGAAGCTCAATTAAATAGTTAAGATTATTCTTAGCTATTATTTTTTTTAAAAATTTTTATTTCTATTTTCTAATTTCATTTCTACTTTTTAATTCTATTTCTATTTACTAATTTTATCTATTTTTTACAATTTTTCTTTAATATTCCAGTTTTTTTAAGAGTATTTTTTAAAAAGTATTTTATAATTAAAATACAAATATAATAGTGTT
>JAGCBE010000421.1 GCA_017652345.1 Methanobrevibacter sp. | reverse complement strand
TTTCAAAACAATTACAGATTATTGGGAATTAAGAGATTTTTTAGACGATTTTATGGAATATGTCTCTGTCTGGGATTTTCCAGCAGAAGATTTAGATTTACGTTTTGAAGCAGATGAAGGCGACTACCTTTACGTTGAACTCTTTGATGGAGATGAACCAAGATATTTCGAAACTTTTATCCCACTTGATCATGTTAACCTTAAGGAGGTGTTATAAAATGAATGGAAGCATTAGTGTTGTTAATGGAAATATTATAGTTGTATTAAAAGAACAGCCAAAATATTACGTTGAATATCGCCATCCAAATGGAGATTATTTTAAATCTCCAGAGATGACAATTTATGAAATGGAACAAGAATTTGAACATCCTTTCACAGAAGAACTTTTTGTGGATTTAATGAAAAAGAATTTTAAAACTCGCAAAAGTGTCAGAGAAAGTAATATTCAAATTATTAAAGAAGTTGACGGTGTAAAAACCGTACTGTATGAACAAAAAAAGTTTTAAGGAGGAAAAAATATGGGACATGCAATAGCAATGTTAACTTTTGAAGAAAATATGCCTAAATCTAAAATCCAAGAAAGATGTGATGATTGGGGCAATGGTAATTGTGACTTACGAGAAAGAGGATACGCCTTACAAGGATTAGGATACTCAATTAATTTTACTTCTAGAGTTTTTAATAGTTATAATGAAGCATATGATTATCTAGATACTACAACAGGTAATTATCGTCAAACAGCGGTAAAATATAAGGTTTATCCTAAAGTTGAACCTTCTAGTACAATTCTAGATTTAGAACGTAGAATTAAAGAATATAAAAATCGTATCGCTGAATTAAACAAACCACACTATGCAAATGTTAAGCAAGCTACAGTTAAATGCAAAAAATGTGGCTCTTCTTTGGCAACATCTTATTGTGGTAGAACTTATTATAATCAATGTCCAATTTGTAAAGAAGATTTGCGTCCTGAATCAACTCTTCAAAAAATTGAACAATATAATAATACTATTAAAGAGTTAGAACAAAAACGTGTTGATGAAATAAAGAAACAAAATGCGAAGAATGAAAGTAAAGTGACATACAAGTGGATGGTATGTTGCGAAGTTCATTGTTAGAAAGGAGTTTTCTATGAAAAAATATGAAAAAACAATTTTTGAAGACGCAAATGTCAATGTTATTATTGAAAATTTGGCGTATCTAAATTCTACTGGTGAAACTTTTGTAACTGAAAAATCAAAGTTTAACAATGTAAAATTGAAATTTGTTGAACAGTGTGATGGCCAATTTGTATGGCATCAAGTTTATATTAACGACAAAAAAGAAATTGATGGCGAACTAGCTTATCGAGACACAAAATATTGCAAAGAAAAAGATAGATATATTTTCCCAATTTATACTGAATGGGATTAAATAAAAGGAGGAAGAAAAATGAAACTAACTAAAAAACAACAAAAAGAAATTTTTGCTAGATTACCTGAATTGTGTTATAGTGTATTAAACACTACCAACGAAATTATCATTGTTAAACGTGGAGAAACAGGTTATTATCGTACAGATTATGCACCTGCAAAAGATCGTAAAGCTGCTGAAGAATGGTGTGACCTTCTTAATGAACGATTAGGAGTTACAAAATCTCAACGTAAAGGCATGGAAGTTGGTTCAATGTTTGGTTTCGACGTGTATGGAATTAATCCAGACTATTACGATTTCTGTAATAGTGCACAGGAAGTAATCAAGGAAGTAATCGAAGAAACTAAAAATAAACAAAACTAAGGAGGTGTCAAATATGAACAATCTAAAACCTAAGTATGTTATTTCTGACGAAAGTGTGAAATTACACATCTCTGCTGGTAATTCAAAAATTGGAAAGGGGGTGTACAACTTTAGTACACTTCCTGGTAATGCTGAAAATCTTTTAACATTAAAGGATGGAACTGTATTAACGAATATTTCTGGCACATGCTCTAAGCATTGTGATGGTTGTTTTAATGGTGGATGCTATGCTGTAAATTCAGCATTACTTCATCATAATGTTGTAATAAAAGCTTGGGGTGATAACACTTTGCTTTTACGACAAGGTACTCTTTGGGGACAACTTGACGATTATGTTTCACAACATAAAGATAAAATCAAGTTGTTCAGAATCAATGTCTCTGGAGAAGCTGAATCAATTAAAGATTTCGAAGAATGGAATAAAATCGCTCTTCGCAATCCTTCTATTGCCTTTGGTATGTATACAAAGAATTTTGAAGCTTTAGATAAATTCATGCAAAAGCATGGAGACACTGCTCCAAACTTCTGTATAAATATTAGCCAATGGAATCATGTTGCTGACGCTTTCTTAGCTAAATATCCAAATAAATTCAACGTGTTTGAATACAATCCTACTAACCGTAGAGATTGTGATTGGTCTTTAGCTGAAAGAGCGAGATTGGCAAAATTAACAAAATGCCCTGCTGTTGATATTCACGGTCATCATACTAAAAAAGCTGATGGTACTCCATTAACTTGTAAAGATTGTGGTCGCTGTTATAGAAAAACAGGACAAATTACTGCTGTCTATGCACATTAAGGAGGTGAAAACATGTATTCTTATTTAATTGAAACAAGACACACAGTTGGTTCATATAAAACAATTGCTCTTGCTAATAATTATCCTAAGGCTTTAGAACTTTTTGAAAAAGCAAAGTGTGAAAATGGTTTTGGGAAAGGTTTTAAAGAAATTCATAAAGACGCGGATAAAAAGAATCCTGAAATTTTAAAGTATTCAAAAATTGGTGGCTCACACCATAATACAATAATCAGGATTCGAAAAGTAATAACAAATGATTAAGGAGGTGAAAACATGGAACAAAAAACATTAGAATTATACTATCAATATGATATTGCAAATACCACTTTAGTAGAAACAGGTTTCGAAGATAAGGTCTCTTATGAGATCTTGTCTTCTGTTGTTGCACAATGTAGTGATGGAGCTTGGGAAGAAAGTACTTATATGGAACCTTATTGGCGTTTTATCAAGGTAGTGCAAAATCCATATAATAATAAAGTTGAGATTCGTGTCTCAAAAAGACATTTAGATAAATCATGCATGTGGAACAGAACTATTTGGAATCCTTATCTTAAAATGACAGATCAAGAGATTCGTAAATGGTTTGCTAAAAAGATTAAACGTATTATATCAATGGA
>JAGCBE010000420.1 GCA_017652345.1 Methanobrevibacter sp. | reverse complement strand
CATCTACATTCCAATACACCAGATTCGGAAACTTATACTTACCGCCGCACATAATCTGCCACTTCCGGCGTAGCTTGTTCATAAAAATCATCTTATCGCTATACATATCAGAACAACGGTCTACTTCCATGTCACTTACGATAACAAGAGTAGAAGGAATGTCCTCAGGGCGCACGCGATAGCGTATAGCGGTATTTAACACAAGGTCAAATACGCTTTCTAGGTTAGTATTTTCGCATAGATTTGCACGAACAATACGGTTAACCTTGTCACAAAAGTCTACACCAGTAGTTTCAACTAGCTTCGCATAGCGGCTAAAGCTAATATAGTGGTTCGCAAAAGGACCCTTTGCGCGCTCAGCAGCATAAAGTGCAAGTGATACGGCAACATCAATTGGAGCAATAGAACCGCTACCGCTAGTCATTGAACCACTTGTATCTGCGACTACCATCATATTAGAGATGCCATCTTTGAAATAATTATTTAGATTATCCCAATACTTATTTACCATTAGACGTTCGGTATCATCTAATGCTACATGCTTATTACTATAATAATAATCAAAACCCATTACCTTCTTCGCGGCCGCGACTACATCATAAGGGTATAGAGTACCAGCATTAACTTCCTTATCAGACTTTGCAAATTCCTTATACTTCTCCGCAATTAGGTCACGGCGCTTAAAGGCATTACGATATAGTAGTCCCGCGCGAGAAGGCAGATGAGAAAAATCAATTTCATCCCAACGATTCTGTGACATTAGGCGTTCAACTACATGTAGACGTTCGCGCAGACCGGATAGAGTTTTACGATACACAGCGGGAGTTACACTAAATGCCTTAATAAAACGCTGGGCCATAATTACAGTATTAACGGAAGAGGCGTTGATGCTAGGCATCCACTTCGCGCAAAGCGAAACTGCACCATTTTTTACCTTATATGCCTTGATATCCTCAATGAGCTGCTTCTGAATTAGTCGCATCATTGCAGATTCTGCAGGAGTATCAAAAAGCACAAACAGGTCATCCCAACGACCAAAACCATCTTCTACAATGGTAGAAAGATTGCGAATAACGGCGTCAGTATCATAATTAGCAAGCCATTTAAGACATACACGGAAGAAGCGCCTTTCCCCTTGCCCCTGGTCTATATCACGCAGATACCACAGGCACTTTAGAGCATAATTCTTGTCCTCATCATATGCGTTCTTAAATAGAAGAATGCAATCTTCATCCGAACGCTTACGGTAAGCACCTCCAAGTGCGAATAGGTCGTATACTTTGGACAGTGTGCTGGATTTAGCCACCGCGCCATTTTCTGTACGCTTAAAATTATTTTCATTCTTCATTGCGGTCATAAAAGTATTGCTCTTTACAAATTCATTAGCAGCATCATTAAACTTCATAATTTTAATCTCCTTTTTATTTGTATAGCCCTGGACTAGGGCTTTTTCTTATTATTTATACTCTTCTTCAATTACTTGCCGACAATAACGTTGAATAAAATCTCGAGGTTCTCTATTTTCTTTTTCCCAATTATGAAAATCTTGTTCTGTTACTCCATCCTTTACTGGGAAAATTTCATATGAACCTGCATCTTCGCGTGCTTCATTAAAAATATCTTCATAATCTTCACGATAACATTCATCCCATTCTTCACTATTATGATATTCATTCATATATTCATCTATACTATAAATTTCATCGTCGCGAAGATATACGTCTACCACTTCCTCTGCGAGTTCGCAACCATCTTCACACGCTTCTTGATAGTTGTTACATTCAGTAAGTTCATAACGATACATTCCATGAAGTCCACCATATCTTTCAGGATACGCATAAATAAAAAATAGTTTTGACATATTATTATTCACTTCTTTCCTTTTGATATATAAATTATATCATAATTTTGGATTGAAGTCAAATATTAGGCAAAAAATACTTCACAAACTCCACCAAGTTCTTTACAGCGTTCATACCAATCAACGCCCGCTTCTTGAATTGCTCGCTTTTGACAAGCATTACAAATACAATCACATCCTAATCCAATCGCTGATGGATAAAAACACCAAGTAATACCACCGCCACTAACTCCATGATACTGAGCTGGATTATTATGGACTTTGGTATCGTGTTCCTTTCTCCATTTTGCGACAACGGCGCGATTTTCATCTGTAAGAGGAAAACCATTATTCCGCTCTCGTAAAGCTTGAGATAACTGAAACCTCATAGTGGTTAATTCGGTGTCTTTCCATTTTTCATCCATTAAGGCTTTAGTCGTTTCTTGACATTCTGTAACTTTTTCGCGCATTTCAATCATAAGATTGTGAAGTGCGTCAAAATGTTCATTAATTTCTTTAATGTCTTTTTCTTCCATGTATTGATTCCAATTAAACTTTGTTTCCATTACCACAAATCCTCACTATATAGCATAAATTAAATAATAATTAAATTAAATATTTATCTTTTAATAAATAGTCAATTGTTATTTTATTTATTTCGGTATAAGGAATTCTTATTAATGGGATATTATGAGCCTTGGCATAATTATTTTTAAGTTGATCGCGTCGCTGAGTCTCTTTTAATTCTTCTTCTCCGCCAAAAAATTCAATTGGATAAAAGTGCTGTTTTCCGTCAAATTCTATCAGTCGAATTAGTTCGTTATTAGAATTATATATACCAAAATCGTAAGCATAGCGCTTTTTTGTCGCAGAGGTAAAATCTTTAAAAGTTACTTGTTCTTTAAAATTAATATTGTTATCTTTTAAAATTTGTCTTATTAATATTTCACCATTAGAGCGATTTTCACAGCCGCAAGACCATGCATGTTTTCTACGTCGCAGTTCATTTGGAACAACTGCAATAATATTTCCACAATCACAAATCGCCTCCCAATAACTATTATTATTTTTCTTTCCTAAGTAACGTGTTATAGTTAATTTTCCATAACGATTACCTGTTTCATCAATAAAACTATTATTTGCGCATTGTTGACAAGATTTAACTCTACCTTGTATTAATTCTGCGCTACGAAAAACGGCGATATTTTGGCAAAAAGGACATATACCATTCCAATATGCATGAGTATTTTTTTTATTTTTACCATATGTAAAGTTTTGATCTATAATTTTTATATTATTAATAATTTTTCCCGCTAAGTTGGTAGCAGGATTAGAACATTTTTTACATCTAGTTGCTTTTCCTCTTCTTAAATTGTCTCCTGTCGCATAATATAATTCGCCACATGAACAACGACATTGCCAATATATTCGTTTATTTTTATAACCTTGTTCTTGTGCGTAATTTTCAGCAATTTTTTCTACTGTTAATTGTCCAAATATTTGACCAGTTAAATCTATTATATGTTTACCCATAATTATCATCCTCTAAGATTAAATTAAAATCTTTTATAATTGTTTGTAAGGTAACTAATAATTTTTCTTCATTTTTATGAGTAATACCTTTTTCTCCCCGTAACCATTTTGTAAGAGTTGATGGATCTACACCCATTTGTTCTGCAATATATTTTACAGAAAAACCATGAGAAGAAAAATAAACTAATTTATCTTTGATTGTCATAATTACCTCCATAGATTATGTATATTTATTATCTCTTTTTTACGCTATTTTTCTCTCAAAAAAAAAGATTTTAATATAAATCTTCAGAATATAATTCTGTGACATAATTAGGATTTTCTGGAATTATTTGATTATTTTTTACAGCGTGTTTATATGCTTCTACTCGATTGTAAAAATTGTCATGTTCATCTAAAAAACCTTGGGCAATCTCTTTATAATCTTTTTTAGAATAACCAAATTGTTTTAAAATATAAAAAATATCGCAAAGCCTATGTGCTGGTAAAATTAGTTCTTTATTTTGCTTTTTATCAAAAATTTTTACTGCGGCTTTAACTATCATTTTATTTTTTGTGCTCCTCTATAAGTGTTTTTACTGCTTTGCCAAGAGCGATTATTTTCTCATCTTCTCGTTTTTCTTCTAGCGCATAACGTAATTTATATTCTAATAATCTTATTTGTGCTTCATAATTTTTTTTATCTTCTTCAACTTGAAGTAATAATTTTTTATAAAAATTTTTACTATCTTGATAACCATCATAATAACCTTGTTCATAAGGTTGTTTGTATTTCTTCATAGCGTTCACCTCTTCTTTATTATTATACTTCAATTTTAAAGAAAAGTCAAAATAAAAGGTTGCCTTAATCGGCAACCTCGTTAATATCATTCATATCAATAAGTGTCATTGTATTGTCAGTAGATACTGTTGGAAGTTTTCCATTCCACTGCTTGATATAATAATATTTAATTAATTCTGGCGTAAGCGCTTCTGAAATTCTCTTATTCATTTCCGCTTCCTTTTCACCAGCATATAGTGCGGCTTCGGCCTGAATCTTAACAACTTCAAGGTCTGCCTGCGCGGCAATTTTAGCTTTTTCTGCTTCGGCGTTTGCTACAATAACAGCACGCTTGGCGGCAGCCTCTTCTTCCATTGTCATACGTTCCTGCTCGGTTTGTGCGCGCTGCTTTTCTTGCGTTGCGACTTGCTTTGCTTCGACAGCGGCTTCAAACGCGTCAGTGAAATCAACATTTTCAAGAGCAAGCGAAATAACATTAATACCCTTTTCGGTCAACTCTTCCTTAATAAGTTCATAAATAGTATCAGACGCTGCCTGTCTGTTACTAACAAGAT
>JAGCBE010000054.1 GCA_017652345.1 Methanobrevibacter sp. | reverse complement strand
GTCCTCATCAACAAAACTCTTGAATTCCATTAGTTTTTCCCATGCTTCAGATTTCTCCAAATCTTCCATAGATGGCTCATCGTATACATTTCCCATAATGTACTCATCCATTCCAACAAAACGGTAGCAAGGGTAAATGGAACCGTCATGACCAACAGCAAGTGTAGTTCCCATACAGTCATTAAAAGTGCATAAGGTTCCTACTCTTCTAAGGCTGCTTTTTGCAATATGGTCCAAATCCATGATAACAAACTTATCCAAGTCGTATAAGTACTTATCTAACCAATCGATTAGCAATTTTCCATGCTCATCTTGAGGAAGTGCCCATGGATCTGCATTATCTCCACGTAATGATGGCAATGCAGCATGGATTTTCAAGTTCAATCCGTTTTCCTTAAAGAAATCATAAATCTCATCAGAGAAATCCTTGGAATAGGAAGTGAATGTGCAAACAAAGTTGATTTGTATGCCATTATCAGTAGCTAACTTAACTGATTTCATGGTTTTATCAAAGTAACCTTCACCTCTTTGGTAATCATTGATCTCCTTAGGGCCATCGATACTTGTACTGATAGCAATATTGTATTTTGAGAATAGCTTAGCCATATCCTCATCTAAAAGCCATAAATTACTTTGTAGGGAAAAACCTTCAGTTTCATGAGTTGTTGCATCATTAAGCAATGGAAGTGCCTTTTCGTAGAATTCGTAACCTGCAAGCAATGGCTCTCCACCGTGGAAGGTGAAATGTACAGGTTCATCTCTAAAATCAGCTAACCATTTGACAATTTGATTTATAACATCAATATCCATTAGTTCAGCATTCTCTTCAGAACCCCAACAATAGGAACAGTTAGATGGACATCCTAAAGTCGGTATGATCATTACATGAAAAGTCATTTTATCCCTCAAATAAATTTAAAAAGAATTTAACAATTAAAGCCATAATTTTAAATAAACTAAAAGGAAAATCCTATAATTTTTTATTCAATTCACCGATGAGGTCCTTTTTAAAAGATTCCTCATCTGATTTTTCCTTATCATTACCTGTTTCAAAAACATATCCGCAATTGTCACACTTGAATTCCTTTAATTCAGCATGTGCGTGATGATTATCAATGAATCTCCTGTGAGCAGTCTTATCAGTAGAACCGCATTTAGGACATTTTGCAATTAAATCTTCAAATTTCATTTTATCTCTCCTTAAATTTTAAAAAAAATCAATGTTAAATTTTATTATTATAATTTAATTTAAATTTTAAAATTTTAATTATGATTTGAATTAATTCTCAAATAATAATTTGCTTTAAAATCTTATTATTTAATGAATGTAAAGGCGTGTTTCTTTATAAATATTTTTAAATAAAAATAAATAAACTTAAATAATTAATGTAATAAATTAAAATTATATTACATTGATAATTTATTTAACTTTAATAATAGGTAACAACTATGACTTTAGATATGCTGAAAAAAGGGAGTAGTGAAAATTTCCTTCTAAAACAGATCATCAAGAGAAATTTCACTACCAAATATAAAGATTCTGTATTAGGAATTCTTTGGAGCTTTTTGAATCCATTGATTACAATGGTATTATTAACAGCTATATTTTCCACCTTTTTTACAAAGAGTATTGAAAACTTCCCAGTTTACTTTATGGCTGGACGTTGTGTAATCGATTTCTTTAATAGTGGAACTAAAATAGCTATGACCTCCATTAAACGCAACAGAAGTATTTTGCAAAAGATCTTCATTCCTAGATACATATTTGCTATTGGAGGAATCTGTTCAGAATTTTTAAACTTTTTGATGTCTTTAATCGTTATGATAGCGATTATGATTGTAACTGGCGCTCCATTTTACGCAATGGGACTCTTTGCAGTTATTCCAATTGCAACATTAGTTATCCTAATCACTGGAGTGGGATTGATATTGGCTATCGTATGTACAAAATTCACAGATATTGAATACTTATACAAGATCTTTACAAGCCTATTGGTATATGCATGTGCAATATTTTACCCAATGGACATTGTTCCACAGCCTATTAGAGGATATATGGAACTAAATCCAGTTTACGGAATCATTGCTCAATTCAGGGAATTCGTAATGTATGGTAGATTCCCATCACAAACCATTATGTTAACAACAATTGTATTTTCAATAGTTATCTTTATTATTGGAGTATTGGTATTTAGAAAATATCAAAACAAGATCACTTTAGAATTATAAGAAGAATTTAAAAAAGCAAATTTTGATGATAAGCGAATTAAGGAGAGGAAAATATGAATGATACAAATAGCAAGATTGAAACAAAGATAGTGCCATCTATTCATAACACATTCTCTCTCGAAGCACACCTAAAAACAGCTGATGAAGCAGCTTTAGGCAATCAGAACATAACTTGTAATACTTATAAATTAGATGGGGAATTCATCAATTCCCATCAATATGTCACTGATGATGAAGGCAAGTTTGAAGTTTCCTTTGACTCTGACAATGACTTGAAGATTGAACTTATTTTTGAAGGTAGCGAAGAATATGAAAAGACTGAGCTAACCACTTTCTTCTTAAAGGAATCTGAAGAGGAAAAGAAAAGAATCGAAGAAGAGGAAAAACAAAAGGAACTTGAAGAGAAAAGACTTGCTGAAGAAAAGGAAAAAGAAGAGAAAGCACTTAAAAGACAGCAAAATAAGGAAAGAAAGGCTAAATTATTAGAGGAATATAACAATAATCAGAATTATCTCCAGACTACCGGCGATGACAATGTTGCTATCGAGCTAAGAAATGTTAGCCTAAGCTTTAAGATTGGAAATGATAAGATAGACAACCTTAAGGAATATGTTATCAGAACCTTGAAAAGAAACAAGGAAAAGAAGACTATCTTTAAAGCTACTGACGATGTGTCCTTTAAAATCTATAAAGGTGAAAAGGTAGGTCTCATTGGATACAATGGTGCTGGAAAAAGTACTCTTTTAAAGATCATTTCTGGAGTTTACTCCCCTGATGAAGGTGACGTAATCATCAACGGTAATATTGCTCCTTTATTATCCTTAGGTGCTGGATTTGATAAAAACTACTCTGGAAGAGAAAACATATTCCTGAATGGTGCTATTTTAGGTTACGATGAAAAGTTCCTAAGAGAAAAGTATGATGAGATTTTGGAATTCAGTGAACTTGGAGATTTCATTAATCTTGCAGTTAAGAATTACTCTTCTGGTATGCTTTCAAAGCTTGGTTTCTCAATTGCTACAATAGTGGATCCTGATATTCTAATTCTTGATGAGGTATTAGGTGTAGGAGACATCACCTTTAGAAAGAAAAGTAAGGAAAAGCTCAAATCATTGATGGAATCCAACACTACTGTATTGCTTTTATCTCACTCCATCACAGAAATACTTTCCATTTGTTATAAGGCAATCTGGATTGAAAAGGGAAAAGTCCGTGAGATTGGAGAAGTAAATTACATTTGCGATAAATATACAAAAGAAGCTAAGAATGCAAGCAAAGAAAAAACCAAAAAATTAAAACCTCAAAGGTTCTAATTTTATTTAAAGTATTTTTTAATAGCTATTTTTTATCTATTTTTTATCT
>JAGCBE010000053.1 GCA_017652345.1 Methanobrevibacter sp. | reverse complement strand
TTGTCTATCGGTAATTTTTATTGTTCTTTTTCTTGGTGGCTTTGCCATGCTTGGAGGCTCTCCATATCGACCTTGCTGCTCTGACCACCATAGGAAGAATCTATTACCATTCTTTTTTTGTGCTAACAGTTTAGCTGTTAGCTCGTCAATCGTAAAGATGTTAGTTTTGCAAGCGTCGAAAGGTTTAACGCAATAGCCATCGGGTATATATAGCCAATGATTGTTTCGCCCCAAATCCTTTTTGTGAATCTCGCACTTTGTATTGATGCAAGTTCCATCTAAAGGATTAACATATATTTTAATCTTATCTTTTAATTCTGATTTTGCCTTTTCATTTTTTAAAAGGTTAAAGAATTTTTTTTTGACTGCGAAAGTGTAATTGTCTTCTAATCCTGTCGATATGTACCAATCAATATTTGGATTTTTTTTGTTTTGATTTTCGATAAATTCTAAAATTTTCTTCATTCTTTTCTTTATTGCATCTTTTGTTTTTTTATCGGATTTTCCTAATAAATTATTAAGTTTCCAAACGGGCATATCTTGTAACAACTCGCCCTTTTTACATGTTCGATTTCTTCGGCAGCACTCATTAGAAAAATGGATATAAACTTCTTTGCGCTTTTGTGGCAAATCAATAAATTTTTCAACGCAAGATAAATCATCTCCAAATGTCCCCCATAGAAACATTAATGCGGGCTTCTTTACTCCGTCGAATACCTTTAATGCCTTATCGCAAGGAAATGTTTTGTTTTGTATTGAATAATAACCGATTCCGACCGTTGACTCGGCCAATGCATTTGATGCTAATAATAGCAAGATTAGATATAATTTTTTCATGTTGTTATTTTTGCACTTTTCAATCGGTTTCGTAAAGATTAAAATTGAAACCATGATAGAAATCAAAAACAATTCTCCAATAAACAATAATAACGAAAAAATGAATATTCCTAACGAAAAAAAGATAGCATTAAGAATCAAAGCTTGGACGGAGTTATTTTCCCCCGCTTCGCCTGATATAAGATTATCGGAAGCTGAAAGTGTTGCAAAGTTTTCAAATTTCTTTGAATTGCTTTCGTCCGTTGCTTCCGCTGGTCTTTCTATTGATGATATATTTCTTCCCCAAAATAAAGAAGAAGAAATGTTCATGGAGTGGTTTAATGCTTTTCAATCGCATCGGGAAGATAGTTTTTTTGATAAATACCTATAAAAGGAAAACGCCCGCTTAATATAATCAAACGGGCGCTAATATTTTTTCAGGTTTTTAGTTTCGTAATGTCTGTTGTAACATGATTATAAAATGTTCACTAACTAATTATATACTACAAAAAAGTTTCCTTATAAAGATATTTTTTTCTTTCTAAAACAATGTTACTTAAGATTCTTAATTTGTTCGGATAGCTTCTTATATCGCCTTTTGTTTTGTTCATACGCCCGCGAATGTATTATTTCATAACTTGCATCGTCCCAATTCCTATTCTTTACCGCCGTTATGAATCTTTTAAAAGTTAAAAACTTTGAAAGTCCTAAATTAAACATCATATCTATTAACGCAATCTTTTGATTATCTTTTAATTTATCGAAAAATTCTTTGGAAAAAACCGCATAAAGATTTCTTATCGCTTCTTCGATATCCTCAAACAAAATAAATTCGCAAGCTGTTTTTGAAAGCCCATTGTCTTGAATATTATGGCCATATCCAATACTTATTTTTCCAGCCGGGCATTGGTACAATTTAAGCCTTAATCCTTCGTGTTCTTTTAGTTGTTTTAATAATTCACCTTGGTAACTCAATCTCTTTTTTTATACCCCATAAAAAATTCATATAAACTTCTATCTTCTTGCGTTACTTTCTCCCCCTGATTCTTAACTACTTTTTCAAATGCATCTCTTAATTCTTCCGCCTGTTCCTTGCTTCTTGGCGTTACTGTGAAATGGTGCCAATCCTCTTTATTGCTCCCGTTTATCAAATCTTTAGTCGTCACAATCGTCGGCATCTTTCCACTCCTTTTCGTATTCTTTATTAGCTTTCTTTAAAATCTTAGATACATCAATCATTTTATCCAAATCAATAAAAGGTGTTTCTCTTACTACTTCTTTCAGGATTATATCATAAATCATACCATCAGCACGATATCGCACTTGCCTTAAATCCTTATGGTCATAATCTTCATGTTCTCTTTGAAAGTCATAAAGATAATCTTCATTAACTAATTCAATATTAATTTCATAATCTTCATAATCTTCATTATCGTATTTGATTATATTAGCGAATGTTATAACGCAATATCCTTCTTCTAGTTTTATAGTTTTCCAACCGTCAATGTTATGTAGCGTATTATTATATTTAATTATCATCTCCTTCTTCCTCAGAAGGTACAGGCGAAACATCATCTAAGATTTTACCTACAAAAGCACCATCAATTGAATATACAAGATTATTATTAGAATCAATAATAAGATTCTTTTCAAAATTAATTTCGTAATCATTAAACTTTGTATTCAATGATTCATCGATTAATTCTATTCCTTTTTTAGTATATACTTTAAGCATAATATCCTTATTGATAGTTATATGTATCTCTATCGCTCCAAACCTTATTTGGAGTTGCATCTCCCTCAGCCCATTCTAGCTTAATATCTCCATTTACATCTGT
>JAGCBE010000419.1 GCA_017652345.1 Methanobrevibacter sp. | reverse complement strand
GCTTTTGATGAAGCTTTGGTTGTTTTCTCATCAATTGAAAAAGAGGATGAGGAAAATCCAAACGCTATTGTCAAGAATTTGGTTGCTGAAGTAATAAAAACCAATGAAGAAGTCAATGCAGAAAAAATCGTTTTATACCCATATGCTCACCTTTCTTCATCCCTTGGTGCTCCTAAAGTAGCTGTTCAAATATTGAAGGATGCTGAAGATGCACTTAAAGAAGAGGGATTGGATGTATTTAGAGTACCTTTCGGATGGTATAAGGCATTTGAAATTTCTTGTAAAGGACACCCATTATCTGAACTTTCAAGAACCATCACTGCAGATGTCGAAGAAGAGGAAGAGAAGGAAGAGAAAAAGCCATCCACCTGGTTAATCTTTAAGGATGGAGAAACCTTTGACCCTAAGGAATACAACTACGAAAGCGAAGATTTGAAAAAGCTTGTTGCATATGAACTTGGAGAAGGTGCTTCCGACGAAGGAGAACCTCCACATGTAAAAATCATGAGAGAAAAAGAGTTATGTGATTACGAGCTTGCTTCAGATATCGGTAACCTCAAATGGTATCCTAAAGGTAGATTGGTCCGTGACTTGCTTGCTGATTACGTTTACAACTTTGTAGTTGACTTAGGTGCAATGCCTATCGAAACTCCAATCTTTTATGACCTTGCAAATGATGCAATCAGGGAACATGCAGCAAAATTCGGTGAAAGACAATACAAAACCGCAACCAAAAAAGACTTAATGCTTAGATTTGCATGCTGTTTCGGTGCATTCAGAGTTCTTGGCGGATCTTTCCTCACTTGGAAAAACTTACCTGCAAAGGTTTACGAATTATCCACTTACAGTTTCAGATTCGAGAAAAGAGGAGAAGTTGTAGGTCTTAAGAGACTCAGAGCATTCACCATGCCAGATATGCACAGTTTCTGTGCTGACATGCCTCAAGCACTTGAAGAGTTTGATGCTCAAGTTGACATGTGTGTTCAAACTGGTGTAGACCTTGACGTTAACTATGAAGCAATCTTCAGAGCAACCGAAGACTTCTACGAAGAGCATAAGGACTGGATGGAAGCAACCGCTAAAAGAATCGGCAAACCATTATTACTCGAAATCTTGCCTGAAAGAAAACACTACTGGTCCTGTAAAATCGACTTTGCAGCTATTGACTACTTAGGAAGACCTATCGAAAACCCTACCGTGCAAATAGATGTGGAAAGTGGTAGAAGATTCGGCATCGAGTATGTTGATGAAAACGAAGATCCTCAAAACCCAATCATCTTACACTGTTCACCTACAGGTAGTGTGGAAAGAGTTATCTGCAGCTTACTTGAAAACACTGCAAAAGAAGATGGAAAAGCACCAATGTTACCAATTTGGTTAAGCCCATCTCAAGTCAGAATCTTGCCAATCGGTGAAAAGCACTTAGATTATGCTAACGAATTGGCTGATAAGATTGCAGCTGAAAACATTCGTGTAGATGTTGACAACAGTGACGACAGAGTAGGTAAGAAAATCAGAAACGCTTCTAAAGAATGGATTCCTTACATCGTTGTAATTGGTGACAAGGAAATTGAAACCGACAATTACAATGTAACTGTAAGAAAAACCGGTGAAAAGGTTGACATGACTGCAGATGAACTTATTGCATCTGTCAAGGAAGAAACTGAAGGAATGCCATTTAGAAGACTTCCTTTACCAAGAAACGTTGCTGAAAGAATTAATTTCAAATAAGTTGATTTAATCAACTTATACTTTCTTTTTTTTAACGACTTTTTATTTGTTCGTATATTAACTAAATTTGCTTTTTTTAATTCTCTTTTTCAATCATTAAATTGATTAATAATCTTATATTTAAATATTAAATTGAATAAATAGTAATATGAACAATTATTATAACAATCATTATGAACAATTTTATTATACATTATTAGATATGGATTGTTTTGTTTTATCAGGAGGGGCTTACGATTAACATAAAGAGAATTTTTATCGTTTTAACTGTTTTGCTTATTTCATTTTTAATGATTAGCTCAGTTAGTGCAGGTTGGTTTGATTTTTTAGGTGATGATTCAAGCGCTGAAAACAATGAAACCAATTTTGTTGTCGGATACTTTGTTGAATTTCCACCATTCGAATATACAGATGAAAACGGTGAAGTGACAGGTTTCGATTTAGACTTGGCACAGGAAGTGTGTGACAGAAACAATTGGACATTGGTGGAAAATAAGATTATTGATTGGGACACCAAAGAAGCGGAACTTGACTCTGGCGCTATAGACTGCATTTGGAGTGGATTTACAATCAACGGCAGAGAAGATGATTACGCTTGGAGTGAACCATATTTCAACAATTCCCAAGTATTCGTTGTAAAAGCGGATTCCAACATTTCTTCAATTGAAGACTTGGAAGGAAAAGATATAGATGTGGAAATGGGAAGCAGCGCTATTAATGCTCTTGAAAACAATAAGACCTTAAAAGACAGCTTTGTTAATATCTATGAAATAACTGATTATAATACAGCATTTATGGATTTGGAATCTGGAACCTGTGATGCTGTTCTTGGGGATGCTGAAGTCATGAAATATATAATCAATACAAAATATGATGAGGAAGACTTTAGAATCTTAGAAACTCCAGTATCAATTGAACAGTATGGTATTGGATTCTCAAAGGACAATACTGAATTGAGAGATCAAGTCCAAGAAACATTAAATGAAATGTATGAAGATGGAACTGTCGATAAGATAGCTCAAAAATACAAGGATTATGGAATTCCTGAAGGGGTAATCTATCCATAATTCTTTTTCTTTTTTTAATTTATTTTTTAATCTATATTTTAAAATTATTTTTTTATTTTTCCACTTGTTTTTTTAAAATATTATTACTTAACTATATATTGTATTAAAATCATAAATTATATTGTATAAATACTTACTATATTATGAAAATAATAATATGTAATATTTAAACTGAATTAAATAAGTTAAAATGATTTATATTTAAGAATTATGATTATAAAATTATTCTTGAAATTGGAGGATATGAAATGTTTATAGGAGAAGCTCTTATCGGAGACGGAGACGAATTAGCACACGTTGATTTACTTATTGGTGAAAAAGATGGTCCTGTAGGAAACGCTTTTGCTAATGGATTAAGCCAATTATCTGTTGGACACACCCCATTGCTCAGTGTAATCAGACCTAACTTAATTACCAAGCCAGCTACCATCATTATTCCTAAAGTAACTGTTGGTGACTTAGATGATGCAAGCAAAATCTTTGGACCAGCTCAAACTGCTGTAGGTAGAGCTGTAGCTGATTGTGTAGAAGAAGGAATCATTCCTAAAGACAAAGCTGAAGATTGGGTAATTAATGCAAGCGTATTCATTAGCCCAGCTGCACAGGATTACAGAAAAATCTACCAATACAACTATGCAGCAACCAAACTTGCAATCAAAAGAGCATTGAAAGGTTACCCTGACATTGACAAAGTATTATACGAAAAAGATCGTGGAACCCACGCAATTATGGGATTCAAAGCAATCAAGCTTTACGAACCACCTTACTTGCAAGTTGCTCTTGACCTTGACAATGAGGAAGCAATGGCAAGAATCATCAAGCAACTCCCTAACAGAGAAAGAATCCTCCTTGAAGCAGGAACTCCTCTCGTTAAAAAATTCGGTGTTGGAATTGTTGGAAAGATCAGAGAATTGGCACCAAGTGCATTCATCATTGCTGACTTGAAAACATTGGATGTAGGAAGAGTTGAAGTCAAGATGGCAGCAGATGAAACTGCTGATGCAGTTGCTATTTCCGGTCTCGGTACCATTGAATCCATTGAAAAGGCAATCCACGAAACTCAAAAGCAAGGTATCTACTCCATCCTCGATATGATGAATGTGGATAACTTCACTGACAAGATCAAACAACTCAACCCAGAGTTCATGCCAGACATTGTTCTCTTACACAGAAATGTTGACCTTGAAAGTAAACTTAGAGCAGAAGGCAAAAACCTTGATGACGTAAGTGCATGGGGTAACATCAAAGAAATTAAAGAACTCACTGGCGGTTTAGCTGCTGTTGCTGGAGGAATCACTCCTGAAAAAGCAGAAGAAGCATTTGAAAAAGGTGCAGATATCATCATCGCAGGTAGATACATCATCGGTTCCGGTGACCCAAGAAGAGCTGCAGAAGATTTCTTAGCTCACATGCCTGTAGATCCAAACCACATGAGAGTGGTAATGGAAGACGATGAGCAAATCTAAGTTCAGTGAAAGAATTAAAATTATTAGGCATTAGCTAATTAGATTTTTCTAATTAGCTATTTTTTTTAAATAATTTTTTATTTCAAACTGTTTAAATCATTTAAGATGAATGAATTAAGGTGAAAGTATGGGATTTTGCAATTCTTGTGGAAGACCTATGGGAAGAAATGACTATGGAACCAATGAAGACGGCAGTCCAAACATGGATTACTGTAAGGATTGTTTCCAGAATGGAGAATTTACAGAACCTGATATAACTGTAAATGAAATGATCATTAGACATGCAAAAAGAATGCTTAAAAGAAATCCGGATTTACGTGAAGAGGAAGCAACTGGAATACTTTGTAACTTCTTGCCAAACTTGAAAAGATGGAATCCTAATCCTGATGATGAAATCGATGAGGATGAGGAACCTGTCATGGGTTACAGAGGTAACGCCAGAGACATGTTCTAATTAAAACAAGATTTAAAGATTTATAGAAGTTTTTATTTAAAGTTTTAACTTCTATAATAAACTATTTTTTAAAAACTTTAAAATTAATAAAAAAAGATATGAATAGCTATT
>JAGCBE010000418.1 GCA_017652345.1 Methanobrevibacter sp. | reverse complement strand
GGAAATAAAAAATATTCTAAAAAAAGTGAAAACGCACAAATTGAACAAGCAGTTTACAATATGCTTGAAGAAGCTTATAAAAAAGATAACCCATATGGAGGAAAATTTACAGCTTCTATCTCAGGAGCTCGAAAAACTTTTGATGATTCAGGATGGACTTTTACAATAAAAGATACTCTTCCTGGAGGAGGATTCAAGGGTCTTAATGCAATTGGCTCTGGTCGTTTCAATATGCAAGCTATTGAATCTGAAATTATGGATTATGTGCTAGAGGCTGCAGGATATTCCGCAGAAGAAAGGCAATATATTGATGCAATTCAAACAGCTTCTAATGAAATTAAAGCTAAAGGAGTATATGATTTTGTAAGAGGAACTATTGAATATGTAAATAATCAATATTTACAAGCTTTCCAAGAGAAAAACGGAGCGAAAGCGGGAAAAGCCGAATTACAAGATTTAGCCGATACTTTAAATAAGCAGTTCAAAGGGACTGGTCTTGGAACCTTTTCAGTTTCAAATGGAATGGTTACCTTTTCGAATGACAGTGCATCTAAAAAGGACCTTGACCCATATACAGTTTTAAAACAAGCTGGTGGTTACTCTAAGATTATTCGTGATTTAGGAATAACAAAAGGACTTGGGGGAACTAAGGCAATTCAAGCTTTAAGAAAAAATAATTTTTTCAAAGAAACAGCAGAAGGATTAGAAGCTAATACTGAGAATGGAATAGTACATTCAATTGTATCCCAAGCTTTTTTAAGGTTTTATAATGGAGAAAATGATTTATATGATCCAGATAATCCTTATACAAATGATAGCCGTACTTATGGCTTTAGAGAAATAAACGCTTTAAAAAGAACAGCAGGTTTACTTTCTCTTAGCGGAGAAGGGGCTGGATTAAAAGCATATATTAATAGCCTTTCTGCAAAAACTAGTCCAGCTGAATATACAAAACAAAAAGAAGCTGGTAAGTTAATGCAAAGAATCGCCACAAACGCAGAACTAACTTTAGATGATTTAAAAAAAACAGGCGGAGTAATATTATCTGCAAGCGATTTAGAAGATTCTCAATTAGATACAGAGGACGCTTTTGATAAAAACGGAAACGTTACTGACGATTATATTAAAAACTTAATTAAAGCACAAAACTTAAGACAAGAAGCTTTTGATAATGAAGAAAATAGAAAAAAATATGGTTGGGAAACTGTTGAAGACGTTCCAATTTTTATCGACCCAGAGAGATTCTTTGGTCGTCGAGGAACTGGCGGAAAATCTGCTTATGCTGGACGTTTCATTGCTCTTCCTAGATTTAAAACATTGGAAAAAAGAGAAGGGGAAGAAAAATACAGTCCAACGCAATCTGCAATTATAGCAAACAGATTATTATTATCTGCTCATAGATATTCAAAAGAACCTGCAAATAGCGAATTGGCAAGTTTGGGACTAGGAGCTAATGTTGCTAAAAATGTCGCAGAATATAATCAAGCTTTATTGAGCAAAGAAGGCGGAGCTTATTTGGATGCAAATAAGGCTGAATTACCTACTGCTTTAATGGCTCTGGCTACGGCTACTGAACTTGACTACGCTCCATTAAGAGATAAAGCTGCAGTTATTTTAAGTAGAGAAGATGTTGCAGAACAATTGCATAAAATTGGCAATAAAGACGATGTTACTGAATTAAAGAATATTTATAAAGAACTTACTGACAAAGAATTAAAAGAAAATATTTCTAAAACTCAAGCAGTAGAAAAAATTTTGGATGTTTTAACTGTAGGAAATAAATCTTTTACAGGAAAAGGTTTAGTAAGTATTATGAACCGTTACCCTACTCTTTTAGGTCTTGGAGACTTAATGGGGGTAGAAACTTTTGTAGCTGCAAAAGGTGATGAAAATATAGGAAAGGGGACTTTCGGTGTTAACCCTATCTTATGGAGTATTCTTAACGGTGACTGGGACGGAGATAAATCTCAACTAAACTTATTATTACGAAGTGTTACTCCTGAAATTCGTTCAGATATTCAAAAAGCAGCAGAGATAGCTTTAAAGAAAAGAAATCTTATTGCCAAAATGGATGCAACTGGAGATAGAATTTTTAGTACTACTGATAGAGCGAACAAGCTTACTGTGGATAAAAATAAACTTCAAGAAGAATTTAAAGAAGAAAACCAACGTAAAGCTACTTTCTTAAAAAGTATAGGAAAAGATTATGTAGGTTTGTTTAGTAATGTCCGTGAAGGTATAAGCTCTGTATTATTGCAAACAGGCAACGATATAAGTGGAGGAATATCTCCTGATAATATTGTGGACAAAGATGTTGCAATAGCTTCTGAAATGATGAGAGCTTTTGCTCAAGTGCCAGAACAAACTGTTATTTCTATTAAAAAGAAAGCAAAAGACCTTGGTAAAAAAAACAGCGATAAAGAAATTCGAGGTATGTTAGATGATTTCCTTACTAATTATTGGGGAAATGCATCTATGTGGTCTACTGGTAAAAATTTCAAAAAAATTATAGCCAAAGGTCAAGAATTGGGTATTTTTGAAGGTAGTAAAAACGAAGGCTCTGTTTTTGGCAAAGACTTTACTGCAGATAGAGCTGTTGCTGAAGCGTGGACAAATACTTTAGAAATTTTATCTAGTGGCAATTATTCTAATACTAAAAAAAATTTATTAAAAAAAGGAAATATCTTTCAATTAGGTTGGCTTGGAACAGAAGACCAATATAATTCGTTAATAAAAGATATAGAAAAAACTAACAGCTTTGAAGAAGCAAGACCAATAATTGAAAAAGCAATTGCTGAAAGACAATTGGGAATAACTTCTAATATATTAGAAAATTCTTTTAATATATTAGATGACTCTTTAAAAGAAGGGCACACTATAAGTGGAAAATTCGACAGTCAGATTAGAATTGGGGACATGTCGGATATTGTAAGAAATATTTACAGAGGGGCTTTGGAAGGTGTTGGTTCAACAAATGACTGGTTGTCTTCTGCAGGAGCAAGATACAGTCCTGAAATTTATGAAAATTTAAAAAGATTAGGATTAGTAGATCCTTTTTCTAGTTACGGAAAAACAACAGGAGAAACTATAAAAGAAGTTGGATCTCATTTTAAAGATCTAGATAGTTATTTTGCCACTTTACAAAATGCTGTTCAAAACGGAATTTATGGAGCTGGACCAAGTAAAATAGCGCATACTGCAGACGGCTATTATATACAAAAAGGTGGAGCAGGTGCCGTATCTAATTACGACTTAACAGACTTTATTGCAGATTTAAATAAAAAGGCTTCTTTAATAGTCGGAGGAAAAGTCGATAATATTCCTAAATTATTAGCAGATACTGAAGACAATGCAGACTTATTCAAGGCTATGAGAGCTCAATACATGAGAACTCAATACGGAACTGATGTCCATGCTATCGCTGAACTTTTAAATACTGGAACTAAAGAAGATAGTAAAAAATTTCAAAAGACTTATTCTGAAATAGAAGCTCGTTCACGTCTATTATTTGGAAATACAAATTATGCTTCAAATGTTTTAAATTTAGGAAAATTAGCGCAGCTAGAAGTATCAAAGATTGGAAAAGCCGTTGGCTCAGAAGCTGCGCTTAATGGTATTAATCCTGTTACAGGACAAGCTATGAGTATGTTTATAGACCAATTAGCTGTAGATAAAAACGGTAATTTACATATAATTGATTATAAAACACATGGCACTGGTAAATTGACAGCAGGAGATAAATTACAACCTTTAATTTATAAAGCTCAGCTTGCAGGCTTACGTAATGCTTTAAGCAGAGAAGGTGTAACAGGGGCTGGTATAGGAAGCCTTTATGATGAGTGGAAAGAAGGAACTCTTTATAATAAAAACATTAAAGATATTTTTGACACTTATTTTAGAACAAAAGAATATAATGAAAAAACAGGCAACTGGGATGAAATAACTAACACAGAAGCAAAAGGTTGGTTAGAAATTTTAATGGGTAAAAAAAATAAAAACGTCCCATTAACAGATGAACAAATAATTACAGACCTAATTTCGTTAAATTCTTCTACAGGGAAGGCTGAGGTAGTTTCTCATGGAGGTTTTTCTTCTGTTGAAAAAGGCTTAATTTATAGAGCTTTTCAACAAGATTATGGTTTAAATTCTGAAGAGGCTCTTTCTTTAATTGGCAATTTATATTCTAAAGTTGCGGGTTCTGAAAGTTCAGTGAATCTTCAGGCCGTTGAAGGTCTGTCTGCTGATACGCAACGTCAAAATTTAATTGCACAATACAACGAGCAGGTTGCAAAAGCTGAAGAAGCGCGTAAAGCTGCTAAAGAATCAGCTGATGAAGCTAATCAAATTGAAAAAGTTTACGGAAAAGAATCTGAAGCTTTAAAAACTGTTAATGAAGCTCTTACAGAAAATATACAAAAATATCATGATGCTACTCTTGCAGCTAAAAATCTTGCGGAAGCTATTGATACTTTATCTCGAGATGCTGATAAAACTTATAAGCAAGATTATGAAGATCATATAACAAAAGCAGAAAGAGATGCTCAAAAAGAAAAACTTGAAAAAGATGAAAAAGATTTGAAAGAATCTTATCAAGGTTTTAGAGAAAATCTAAGTGCTTATCAACAATACCAAAAAAATCAATGGGCTTTAGAGGCAAGATATAAAAAAACAAAAGGAACTCAGAAAGGTTTGGTTGGCGCAGAAATGGAGCTTAATCAATCTTATCTTGAGGAAGCTAAAAATAATCTAATAGGCTATTCTAGCAGACTTACGGGATCTACAAAAGAACGTGCTGCAGAAGATATAGCGAAAGCTGAAAAAGCATTAGCGCTTCAAAAGGCTCATATAGATGCTAGCCAAAAAGCAAATTCAGTTTGGGGACAAATCGGAAATTCAATAAAATCAGCTTTTTATCGAATGACTGTTTTCTCTGCAGGGTATAAGTTGGTTAATAAAGTAGCACAATCTTTTAAACAAGTTGTTGATTATGCAAAACAACTTGACAAAGTAATGGTTAATATTCAAATAGTAACTAATACTACAAGAGAAGAAGCTGTTAAATTAATGAAAACCTATGCTGACTTGGGCAAACAATTAGGTGCTACAGTAGCTGAAGTTGCTCAAAGTGCGAATGTATGGCTTCGTCAAGGTTATTCTATCAATCAAGTCAATGAATTAATTAAGTCTTCAATGTATTTAAGTAAGTTAGGTATGATTGATAGTGCAGCGGCAGCGAAAGATTTAACAAGTATTATAAAAGCATTTAAACTTGAAGTTTCTGATGCAACAGATGTAGTTTCTAAATTAACAATGTTAGACCAAAGTGCAGCTGTTTCTGCAGGAGAAGTTGCTACTGCAATGCAAAGCTTAAGTACAACAGCACAACAAGCAGGTTTAGACATTGATACAACTATGGCTTATGTAAGCACTATTGCTGACGTTACTCAAAAGGAAGCTTCGACTATTGGTGCAAGTCTTAGAACAATTATTTCTCGTTATGGAAATGTTAAAGCAGGTGCTTTTTCTAATATGGGAAGTGAAAATGTTGGTGAAGACCTAGAAAATATCAATGATATTGAAAAAGTTTTAAGAAGAATGGGAATTTCTATTCGAACAAGTACAATGGAATTTAGAGCATTAGATACTGTTTTAGAAGAATTAGCAGAAAAATGGGAAACTTATTCAACAGTAGAGAAAAACGCTATAGCTACTGCAATGGCAGGAACTCGTCAGCGTGAAAGTTTGCTTGTTCTTTTATCTAATTATTCTAAATCACGAGAATTGAGAGAAATTTCAGCTACTTCTCATGGAGCAGCAGAAACAAAATATAATGCTTATTTAGACTCTTATGAAGCTTCTCAAAAAGCATTACAAAATGCTTGGCAAAAGTTTTCTCTAGATTTAGAAAATAGTGGTGTTTTAACATCTATAAACAATCTATTAGCTAAAGTGGTAGAATATTTACCTCAAATTGTGACTACATTAGGAGCACAAGTCTTAGGCATGAAAATGTCTAACTTCTTATATAGTAATAGTGGTTCTGGAATTGGTAAAGGTATCTTAAGAGGATTAAATATTTTAAATCCTTTCAGAGGTCTAAAAAATGAAGTAGATAAAGATGGTACCGTAATAAAGAAAGGTCTTGTTAGAAAAGGTTACGATTACGTGACAGGAGCTCCAGCCCAAACAATTTCGACTAAAGTTACTACAATTAATCAAACTTTAAGAAATATCTATACTTATTTAGTTACTAAAAAGCCTACTGAAGGAAGTGCAGAAGGTGTAACAGGAGAACCCAAAAGTGCGGGCAAAGCGGCTCAACAAAGACCAGGTATAGAAATAGGTAAACGTGCTGCAGTAGGAGCAACAGTAGGATTAGCTCAAGGTGTGACTATTGGGTTATCTACTGGGGCAGGATTGAAAAACTCAGATGGAGAAGATGCTTCTCAAGAAGCTAAAATCAAGGCAGGTCTTGCTACAGGCGGAGCAACAGCTGCTTCTTCGGTTCTTTTGAGTTTGATTCCTGGTGTAGGCCCACTTCTTGCAACAACTCTTGGACCAATTGCTGGTCAATTATTTGGACAATTTGTTGCTCCTTTGATAGGTAATTTTATTGACCAAGAAAAGATTAGTCGTAGAGAACGTTCTAAAGAAGCAGAAAGATCTTATAATGCTATTAAAGCAATACAAAGCGATACTAATGCTTTAAAAGAACTTTCTACAGAAGGAGCTTTGAGTTATGATCAATATCAAAAAGCTAAAACATCAATTAACAGTATAATTACTCAACTTTATGGAAATACTCAAGCAGGGCGTCTATTATTAAAACAATATAATCCTAATATGGACATAGAGTCTTTATCTGATGTCGAAGTTATTGATAGAATAAAACTTTTATTCAATGATTATCTATTAGGAGACGAAGATGTAAGAAAAGAAGTAATCAATGATTGGGAACAAGCCGTATACCAAGCAGAAGCTGACACTTTTAGAAGAAGTAAAGAAAATGAACTTTATGAAAATGAGAAGACTCTTCAAACAAATTATGTCAAACATGCATATGGTAGTGGAGTAAAATCTATTATTGATGATTTTATTAGAGCTAATCCTGAAGGCTTCGAAGAAAATGCTCGAAGAAATAATAAACTTTATTTTTCAGGAACTGCTTCTGAAAGATTGAATACAGAAAGACAATTATTAGAGTATTTAGAGGAACAAGGAAAACAAGGATCTGAATTCTATAAAAATCTACAAAAACATATTGCAGATCTTAATAATGCTGTTCATAATATTGATAATTCTGTTTTCGATATTAATGAAAAACAAGTAAAGGCGAGTGCCGTAACTCAAGGGATAGGTAATTTAACTACTGCCCAAATAAAAGAATTAGGCATTGACGAAATTGCTAAAATGATATTAGAAAATATTAATAAGCAAGGCGGTTTTTATGAAGAGAATGGTAAAATTCAACGTCAATATCAATGGACAGGAAGTTTAAATACTCTTTCTAAAATACCAAAAGGATATATTTCTGATTATATCAAAAATAATGCTACTTTATATGGAGTTCTTACTGGTCAAAGCTATACATTGGGAGAAGTTTCTCGAGGTGCATTAACTGGTCAAAAAGCAGAAGAATATATGGTCTCTTTTGCGAAACAATTAAATATTCCTTTAGAAGAATTAAATGCTAATTTAGAAAAATATAGCAGTTTTTCTTTAGGAGATATTATGAAAGGCTATGGAGATGTTAAGACTTCTCTAGAAAGTTTAGATTCTTTATTTAGTTCTATCGTATCTTCTACAGGATTAACAGCAGATAATTTTGAAGAAATTTTATCTAAATATCCTGATTTAATTGGACAAGTTGGAGATATTGGTTCTTTAGTTGGTGAAATTTTTAATAAAACAGATGTTTATATTGAGCAACAAAAAAAGAACATATTAGAGGATTTAGGAAACAACGAAGAATTCTTTAAGAGTTGGAAATCAACTTTGTCTGAAGAAATGTTAGAACTTATGAAAGAAACAGCATTAGAAAATGTTTATTCTGGTTCATCATTCTGGGACGCCTATATGACACTAACAGAAGAAGACAAGGATAAATTTTCTGAAATTGCCGAATCTTTCAAAAAACAATTTAATTCTGTGACAGCTAATGTAACAATTGATACTACAATATTAGATAAATATCGTTCTTATTTAAGCAAAATATATGAAATGCAAATTAAAAACTTACAAGACCAAAAAGTAGCTTTAGAAAAAGTTAATACTCAAAGAGAATATGAAAATAAATTAGTACAAGCTCGTATTAAATTAGAAAATGCTCAAAATGAAAAAGTCCAAGTTTATAGAGAAGGCATTGGCTTTGTTTATGAAGCTGATCAAGAAGCAATACAACAAGCTCAAGAAGAACTTGATAAATTAGAAAATGAAAAACTTGTTGATAGTCTAGATATGATTATTACAGAAATGCAATCTCAAAAAGATTGGTTAGATCAATTTTCAGATAGACAAGAGTTTAAGAATCTTGAAAAAGCTTTTGGAACAGAGAGTCCTTTCTTGAAGACTCTTGGAACAAACGAAACAAGTGGTCTTTGGGGTTCAGTTAACAAATTAATAGAAATATATAATAAAATCTATAACTTCAATAGTGAAAATTTCACAGATGCTGGAACAGATGCTTGGGAAAAAGGCAAAGCGAGAGCAAATAGTTCTTTAATGCAAAATTATTCTGATTATATGGCATATTCTAATATTAAAGAAGGCTTTAGTAAATTTTTCTTAGGAGAAATTAATAGAGCAGGTTTAAGACAAATCCTTGAAGAAGAGTCAACTAAAGAAACTAATTCTGACTCTGTTAAAACATATGCTGGTAATTTAATAGCCGATTTAAAAGAAAACGAATATTCAAGCACTTCAATTTTGAAGAGTGCAAGTAATACTCAAAGTCAGGCTTTAGTTGCTCTTGAAAAAACAGGTGAATATGCTGCTAATTTAAAAAACAAATATAAGGTTAGTAATTGGTATACTGAATTATTCACTGATAAAAATCTTGACATTTTAATGTCACAAAATTCTGAAGTTAAAGGTAAAAAAGATTATTTAAAAAGACTTGCTTTAGAAGGAATTATGTCAATGATTCAAGAGAGACCTAACGCTCAACAAAGTTGGTATGCTGCTTCTCCATTGATTCAGAGTTATTTCCAAACTCAAGATGGCAATTATAATGTTAACTATCAAGCTTTGTCAAAATATTTATCTGATAATTTTAATAATATTCATAAAAATTATAGCGGTACAGGCCCTATTGGTCCTGGAACAACTAAGTATAATATAATTAGTCAACTTCTTGACGATATTTTTAATTATCAAGGTATTATTTCTGGGAAGGATAATCTTTCTGGTTCTGTGGCAGATAGTTATGCTGCTGGATCATTATATACTCAAGGTGGTTTATCTTCTATATCAGAATTTGGTCCAGAATTATATGCAACTCCAGGATTATCTGGCGCAGCGTTGATTCCAGAAGGTTCAAAAGTTCTTCCTACAACTGCTACTAAGGGTCTATGGGAACTTGGTAATTTTGCGAATGAATTTATTAAACCTTTACGTTCTTTAGGAGGACTTGGTTCAAGTAGTTCTACTGTTTTTGGTGCTGATGAATCTACTAATATTAATACTCTTAATATCACTTTAAGAGCTGATAAAGATTTTGATGCTGATAAGTTTATTCAACAATTGAAGGCGCTTCAAGCAATTTCAAAAAATAATTAATTCCTAAAAGGAAAATAATAAAGTTATCCTACTCATATAGAGTAGGGTAGCTTTGCCAAGAAGCGAATAAAAGGTAAATTTTATTTGCTTTTAAAAAATTTAATAAAAATACTTGACAACTATGTTCAGGTATGATATAATGTTCTCGTAATACAAAGAAAGGACATTATAGAATGACAAAAAAAGAAAAATGGAAAATATTATTAGATGGTCTTAATTTAAAAGTCGGAGACGAAATTGTAATGACCAGTTATCAACGATACTTCATTAATAGTACAGAGACAGGAAGATATGTCAGATATAAATATATTCCTACTTATTATAAAATTGCTGAAGAGGAACGTGGCTATTATTTAGTT
>JAGCBE010000052.1 GCA_017652345.1 Methanobrevibacter sp. | reverse complement strand
TGCAATTTCCCTATTTTCAAAAAATTGAAAATTCTAAAATAAAATTCATAATGAAAATAGATTATAAATAATAATAAAAATCCCGACTGCCGGACTTGAACCAGCAACATTTGGATCTACAGTCCAACGCTCTGCCAAATTGAGCTAAGTCGGGATAGATACGAAGTGGGACCACCCGGATTTGAACCGGAGTCTCAGGCTCCCAAAGCCCAAAGGATCGACCAAGCTACCCTATGGTCCCAAGAATATTTAGACAACATTATTATTTTATATTACCCTAATATATAAATCTTTTGGTAATTAAGTTTTCACTGAAAATATGCATTAAAATATGCATTAAAATATGCATTAAAAATTATTAGAAATATTAAAAAATAAAGCCCCGGACGGGAATTGAACCCGCGACCACGAGATTACAAGTCTCGCGCTCTACCAGACTGAGCCACCGAGGCAATGAAAAATCAAAAATAGAATCAATATTCAAATGGAATCTTCCATTAAAATATTCAACAATAGTAATTAGTAAAATATCATTTAAATAGTTTACTATTGAATGTATTTTCTTTAAATTAGAATAAATGAAAAACTAAAAAAAGGATGGGAAAAAGAAAGAAAAGAGAAAGGAAAAGAGAAATAAAAATTAAGATAAATAAATTTCCTTTAATTTTCTGGAAGCCTCTTTTGGATCTTCAGCACTCATTATTGCACTGACAACTGAAAATCCTGCAATGCCACTGCCCTTTAAAGTATTGGCATTTTTTACAGTGATTCCACCAATAGCCACTACAGGAATGTCAATTGAATCTACAATTTCCTTTAATTCCTCTTTTGAGACTGAATCTGCATCATCTTTAGTGGCTGTAGGAAAAACAGCACCAGAACCTATATAATCTGCACTATCCATTTCAGCTTTTTTAGCCTCTTCAACTGTAGAAGCAGATACTCCCAGTATCTTATCATCACCAATTATCTCACGTGCAATGTCTGCAGGCATATCATCTTGGCCTATATGAACACCTTCACTATCAACTGCAAGGGCTATATCAATTCTATCATTAATCAATAAGGGAACACCATATCTGCTGGTGATTTTCTTAACCCTTAAAGCCAACTCATAGAATTCCTTAGTTGAAGCAGTCTTTTCACGAAGCTGGACAATGGTAGTTCCACCTTTAATGGCTTCTTCAATAATATTTAAGAATTCCTCATCAGTCTTATTTCTACGGTCTGTAACCAAATAAACGGAATAGTCAATATCCTCTTTTCTCATTTAACCAACTTTCCTATTCTATATTAAATGTTGTTTCATATGTTGATTTCAAATAAATTAGCTCTTTCCACTAATTCTTCAGCAGTCAATTTATATAGATTGTCAATTAATAGTGTTCTGAAACTGCCGGTACCCAAATCGTTTTTCCTGACATAATCTGCAGCATTTTCACCTGCAACTGCCATTAATGCGCATGCAGTAATTCCGCCAATCAAAGGATCATTAGCCCCCACATAGGAACCCATAATGGTAGTTAACATACAGCCACTTCCAGTAATGAGAGGCATCAT
>JAGCBE010000417.1 GCA_017652345.1 Methanobrevibacter sp. | reverse complement strand
AGGGCTTTCGGTGGAATCGGTGCTATCTTAAGGTATAATGTCAGATAATCCGGAGGAGTTTTATGAAAAATGAAAATTTCGGTTTGGTTTTAAGCACTAAAGAAAGTGATGATAAGAAGACTGCCCGTATTATTGGTACAGATTTCTTCATTTTGATGGATTTGGACTTGAATGATGATGTTGATGTCAAGGTTCAAGACAAGATTCCCCTTGGAAAGGATAGTGTTTTCGTCAAGCAGGAAAGAGCTCACTTAAGTTATGATGACTTAAGCAAAGACCAGGAATTTGAAACAGAAAAGGCTGTTTACAGCATTGTAACTGCCAATGAGCTCAAATATGTAAAATTCTTCAATGAACAAAGCAAGCAGGCAAGCAAATTGCACTTTTTAGATGGAATCAGCAGAAAGTTAGGTTCTAAAATATTAACTGAAAAAGAGCTTAACGGTGACTTTGAAAGCTTTGAAGACATTGACAATAGAATCAGCTTTATTGAAAGCTCTAAGGAATTGATTGTCAAAAGAGTTCTTTATGAATTGAGTGAGCTTCCTAAAGAGAAAAAGGGAAGACCTTCATATCTCTTTACAATAGTCAAAAGATCCAATAAAAAAGAAGTTCAAGAGTATGATGAATTCGTTACCGATGACAGCCGTTTCATCGAAATGATAAAAGAAAAAGGACTTCTTGAAAAAGAGGGAAAACGTATCAGATAACTGTTTTTCTCTTTTTGCTTTTTTTATTTTTCTTTTATTCTACTTATTCTATTTTTTATCTTATTTTTTTATCCTATTTATTCTATTTTTTAGCTATTTTAGATATTGTTTATAATCTTTTTAATTTCAAAATCAGTTCTCCCTTTCATAGGGGGTGTGGGGATTAACAAATATATTGAGTTTAGGGTTTTTATGTTGAGTATGTAATTATTTGGATCGATTCATTGAGTGAAAAATGCTTAATAAGTCGTTTAGCCTATAATTCTTTAAAGGTATTTTATAAATGTTAATCCCATACCTTATTTTGTTCTTATTCTAATTTAAATCTTTCTATTTGGTTTCTAAACGATTATAATTTCTTATTTTTAAATAAAAATTGATTTTAACTTGTTATTTTTATTTTAATTAGCATATTGATTTTATTTCATCATTTTTGAAATGCTTATCATATTGATGTCAGTTAATTAATAATGTTTTAATAAAATTTATATTCATAAAGAATTATAAAAAGATATATAATCAATTTAATAATTCAAGAGGGCTTTTTATGTCTAATCTAAATACATGTTCAAATGAAAAGTTATCATTCAAATACAGCGATGAATGGGAACTTGAAGAGGTTCCATTGGAAAACAATCCTGATTGCATAGCTACCTTGAGCTATGAGGATGGCAGCTTATTGAATGTAATTGCATTCCAATCCGAAATGCCTTCTTTAGATGATTTCAAGGAAATCATTGAAGAAAGCCTATTGAATGATAATGCTGAAATCGTATCTTCTGAAATTGCAAATGTAGGTAAAAGGCAAACCATTCAGATACATTCAAAGATTTCAATTCCTGAGATTGATTTTGAAATGTTTTCAGTTGTATTTCTAGAGGATGGATTCGTTTATATTTTTGAACTTAGGACAGTAAGCGATATAGTTTCCAAATTTATGGAAATAGTCAGAACTATTGAGATTCTGGAATAATTAGTTTTTTTCATTTATTTAAACAAAGTTAGATTGTGGTGTGCATATGAATAGAACAAATAAACTTATTTTGCTTATAGCTGTAGTTATTGCATTGCTTACATTATTGGTGGCTGCAAGTGAAATGGGATTATTAACTGATACTAATAATTATAAGGTTAATCTCACAGAATTGAATGAGGAATTAACCCTTGACATGTCCAATTGGAATTATGATGAGGAAAACAATATCTATTATCAAATTGGACTTGTGTACTGTACAGATCCTGAAGCAACCGAATATGAGTCATTAGGAATTTATGTTCCTGGAGATTACTTCAAAAGCGAGCAAAATGACAATGGAACATATAAATGTACAGTGATAGACGGTCATGTTGGAAATTATTCTGCATCCAATGCACCTATTGTAATGCCTATCAACACTGCAGGATATTCTGCTCAAAAGGCTCCAACAAGTTATAATGCTAAGGAAGTAAAGGATTACACAGATGCAGGTTTCATTTATGTGAATGCAGGTTGCAGAGGTAGAGAAAAAGGAGGAAATTATTCTGGAGGAGCTCCTTGGGGAGTAACTGATTTGAAGGCAGCAGTGCTTTACTTGAAATTCAATGATGATACCCTTCCTGGAGACAGTGAAAGAATATTCTCATTTGGTCACAGTGGTGGCGGTGCCCAAAGCGCTATCTTAGGTGCAAGCGGTGACAGTGAATTGTACACACCATATCTTGAATCCATTGGTGCAGCGCTTATAGACAGAAATGGAAACAAGTTGTCTGACAGTATCTGCGGAGCAATGTGCTGGTGCCCTATCATTTCTTTAGACACTGCTGATGAGGCTTATGAATGGACTATGGGTCAATACACTACAGATGGAACTCGTGGAACAGGCACTTGGACTGGTGCATTATCTGATGATTTGGCAAGCGCATATGCAAAATATATTAATGATTTAGGTCTTAGAAGCCATAATGGAAGGCCTTTAAGTCTTGAAAAGTCTGATGATGGAATTTACACATCAGGTTCATATTATGATTATATGCTTCAAATTGTAGAAGATTCCT
>JAGCBE010000416.1 GCA_017652345.1 Methanobrevibacter sp. | reverse complement strand
GCTATGTTTTCGATATTTTGATACCAGAACCTGCAAGAATAAGTGTAAGCATCGCAGTCATCGTTAGGTACAATAGGATCGTATCCATCTTGCTTTTCGTTCCAGATGAGCATTGATAGCTGCTCTGCTAAATAGTTGACTTTGCGAGGCTGGAATTCGTTTTTGACATAGTTATAATGTCCACCATAATCGATGATATACTCATTATCACTGCAAATAGCACTCTGCACAGTTGCAACCATCTCGGTAATAGTTCCCTTCTTGATGGCTGCGACATCGCATCTATCTCCCCAAAAGAATTGACACTCTTTAACTAAGTCTGGCGCAGCACTATCGATTCTTACAAATATAGGCAACACAGTTATATTGACACCTCGCTCTTGAGCAATCATTATCTCTTGTCTAGTTCCTAAGTGAAATTCTGCACAAATATTATCGAGCCATTTGCTTGCAAAGTCTCTTACAAGTTGATGATAGCCAAATGAACCATCGATTTTAGGATCATGATGGAATAAACTGCCCTGGACTGTTTGTCCGTTGCTCAATATTATCTTAGGAACGAATGAAGTACAGTCATTATTAACTGCACCATCGCCCCCTATTACGCAAAGAACAGGTTTTATATCACTGTTAGCTATTAAATAATCATACTCTTGCTTAGTAATGACATGCTTATCTTTTCTAAACATTGGATAAACTGCCCCGAATCCACCAGTAGGTTTGCCTTCATACATGTAATCATGAAATTGTCTATTCTCATAATACATCTTGCGTATTTCTTTAATATCTCTATCGCTCAAAAATGGGAGAATATCTTTGTAAGTGCTATGAATAACACAATAGTCTTTATCTTTTCTCTTTTCTTCGCACCAAACATTAATCCAATGCAATTCTTGAGCAGGTGGGTTAAATACAATTACTACAACTGTATCTTCACCGAATCTTCTTCTCAATGTAGCCATCGTTTGCTCTAAGTGTTCTCTTGACCTTAATTCTTGTGTTTCTTCCAAAATAACCAAGCCGACTTTGTGCAATGGCTTAAAACCCTTGGTACGCTCTGTTGAGCCACCTATACCCATGAAATAGATAGTAGCTTGATTAGCTTTGCGAATGATTCGATAAGGACTCTTACGAAATACAAATTGATCATCAAATGCAGGAATCGACTCGATGACTTCGCAAGTCTCATTGAAAACAGAGTCTCCTATGCTGCCATACGATGCTCTTGCTATAACAATATCTTCATTTGGTTTAGTTGCAGTAATTACACCTGCCAATATTTCAGTAGTCTTACTTTTGCCACTAGCTCTGCCACCTGGTAGAATAAAGTTCAAATAATCGCTATTGAATAGTGGTAGGAACTTCTCTGCTATTTGAATTTTAGGCATCTTGTGATTTTCCCTTACCTGCTAATATTTCTTCATCAATCTTTTTGATTCTATTTTCTTGTTCTGGAGTATCTGCACGCACTATCTCAATCTGTAATGGTTCAGTCTCTTTAACTACTTCTTGTTGTTTTAATGACTCGATTTCTAAACGTTTTAGCTTGAATGCAGCGAACTTTTGTAGCATATCGAATTTTTGACTCATTAAGAAAACTTTAGATGTCTCGTTGACTGATAAGCATTTCATCATTTCAGCTTCGATTTCATCTAATGTAAGTGTCTTAGGAACGCTAACCTCTGCTGGTTGCACTCTCTCAACATCTACTGTTGGTGTTTCTTTTTTACCTTCCATAATTTTCTTTTCTATTTGTCGCAAATTCTTCCCCATTTTTAGACAGTGTATAGCCTTTTTACACCTAAGATATTATATATCTTAGATTTATGCGACACTCTCATCGCCCTCACTTTACACATATCATACTATAATTATACATTGTTTTCGTTTAACAAGTATTTTTGCTAGTTTTTAGCTGCTTTTACGCATATTTATATACTTTATTACTCTATCTATAAATATGTAGTTATGAATGATTATTCTCCCTTTAAGATAAGATTTCGAATGTATTCAAATGCTGTTCCTGTTTCATCTTCATAATCGCCTTTGTAATAACAGTCATACTCACATTTTATCCAAGCTAGTGCGCCTTTGTTCAAAGACAAGTTTAGTTCTTTTGATAACAAAGCAAATTGCTCTTTGTGAGTATTTTTAATGTTGTCATCATCGAATTTGTTTCCAATAAAGAAAGCATCATAACCATCTTTAATTTCATCGAGAGCATTTAATAAGTTCTCTTTTCTTTCATCATTTAATACTTTGATTGAACTAACAATCATATTGACAGTGTTCTTAACTGCTAGTCTTAATACTTCATCTGGAACATCGACATCATACACTTTTCCTGTTCTTGCCATTCCTGCTGAACAACAATCGCAAAGCATTTCTAGTACATCGACTAAGTTGACATCATTTGGAACATGTTTTTTTTAATGATGTCTTTCGGTTGTGACATGCATTTCATACCACTTATCCATCTCTGGCGAATCAAACCCTTTATTAAGTCCTAAAGTAAACTCGCTAAGATGATCTCCAAGTTTGGTGTAATCATGATGAGAAAATTGTTCTTTAATCAACTTGATAAAAGCGTTTCCACATTTTTTCACTGCTTCGATGTGATAAAGGGTATCTTTTTTAGCAGCTTCTTCAGTAACTACTGCTCCAGGCGCAAGTGTTCTAGTGTCACATCTGTTAGTTTTTCTAATTACAATCTTTTCCATTTTCTTTTTCTCCCTTCGGTTTTCGACCTCTTTTTTTCTTCTCTCGTTGTGGTTTAGTATCGTAGTGTATAGTTCCGTTTTCAAACTTCTCCATTTCTTGCAACAAAAAAGTAATGATCTCTAAGTCATTGTTAAAATATTGAGACCATACTGGCGATCTACCTAAAAAAATAATTAGTTTTCTAACTACAACTATATCATTTAATGAGGTGCTGAATTTATATTCATAGCACACTTTATATTCGTATTTTTGTTCTAAACTAACAATATTTAGAGCTTGTAATATTGCCCTGACTGTTTTTTTGTTGTTTTGCATAGCTTCTTCCCATAGCCATAATATACCACTTTTAAAACAAAAAGAAAAGTAGGTGTTAATTGAGGAATTATGAAACAGCACACACCTACTTGACTCAAATTGGAGGCGATTAAATACGCAATTACGAATGTTGTTATCTAATCACTACTACTAGATTATCAAACTAAAAATAAAAATGCAACTAGAATTCAGCCAGTTAGGGAAGAAACCAACGTTATCTAATTGCAATTACATATTATCACTAGTATATATTTTAGACAACTAAGTATTAATTAGAGCATCATTAAAAAAATGTTAAAAATATGTTGCATATATGTTGTAAAGGTGCTAAATTAAAATTGCTTAAAGGAGGTGTATATAGATGGCATTTGGCGATAATCTTAAAAAGATTCGTGAAGAACAGTCTTACGAAATCACAGAAGTAGCGAAATACTTAGGTGTTCGTAGGGAAACAGTCTGGCACTGGGAAAAGAATAAATCAAAGCCTAGAGCTAGACAAATTAGAATGCTTGCAAAACTTTTTAAAGTTGATGTTGAGCGATTAACAAGTTAGGTTATGGGAAGAAACCAACAAAATTGAAATTATTTACAGAAGGGAAATTACATGAAAAAGATTCAATTAAAAAAATTAGAACTAACAAACTATAGAAACATTCCGTTTGCTAGTTATGAATTCGATGGTAATTCTAAAATTATCGGAGAAAATCGTATTGGTAAAACTAATACATTAGAAGCAATTTATTGGTTATTAACTGATAAGTTATTAGATGGCTCAAGTGATGTTGCTGCTATTAAGCCATTATCTGATACAAAGCTCGAAGTTAGAGTCAAAGCAACATTCGTAATCGATGGTAAGCAAATTACTCTTGAAAAAGATTACAAAGAAAATTGGGTTAAGACTAGGGGAACTACAAACCTCGAAATGAAAGGTCACACAACTACTTGCGTATACAATGATGTTAAACAACCTACATTAACTGCTTATAACCAATTATTATGTGAAGATTTCGGATTCACTCAAGATGCAAAAACCAAAGTTGATTTTATGCAAATGTTAGTCAATCCATTCTACCTAGGTAACTTAGGTGAAAGCAAAGATTGGACTGAATTAAGAGCATTTATCGTTAGCTTAATCGGTGATGTAAGTGATGAAGATATTGCTAAAGCAAATCCTAATTTATCCATCATCACAAACGAATTAAGAACTGTTGGTGGTAGAGTGGATCAACTCAAAAAACAATATTCAGGTACTATCAATGAACTTGAAACACAAATCACAGGTGATGACTCACAAATCAAGTTGTTAGAAGAAACTGCTAATCCAACTGATGATGAAGTTGAAGTTGCTAAGAAAGGCATCCAGGACCATCAAGACAAAATCACAATGTTAAAAGGTAACGATACTATTGATGTCGCATCTAATGACATTGCTAACAAGATTAGAGATAAGAAACTTGAATTAAGTCAACTTATCAACGATGACTTGAAGAAAGCAAATGAAAATCCTGTTAAAACTGAATTATCAGGTAAACTAAATGGTTTAAGATTAAAACAATCTGAACTCAATATGAAAAAGCAAGATATCTCATTCAAGATTAGAACTGAAGATTATAATATTAAAACAATTCAAAGAGATATCTCTAATAGAACAAATCGTAGAAATGACTTGATTGGCAAATTAAAAGAAATTGATTCCAAGATTGCTAATCCAGAAGTTGAAACCGAATGTCCACACTGTCATAGACCTTACGAAGAAAAGGACTTAGAAGCAGCCAGAGAAAATAGAAAAGTAGCTTTTGAAAAAGAAAAGGCAATCATCATCGATGATGGTAAAAAGAACAAAGAAGCCATCACTAAGGATGAAAACGATTTAGCAGAAGCTAAGAAAAGACTTGAATCTCTCAATGAAGATTTAAAGAGAATCGAAAGTGAGATTACAAGTAAAGGTTCTGAAATCGAAAAGGTAAAAGCTGACTTAGAACTTCAAAGCCAAGCAGTCGAATTTAAGAATCCAAAAATCGAACCATTACAAAACGAAATTGCAAAACTTGAAGAAGATTATAGAAAGTCTAGAGATGACTTTGCTAAAGGCATTCAAGATAAAAATCAATTGATCTATGATGAAGAACAAGCAATGCAACCATTCAAAGAAGTTCTTGCTAATAGAGATTACTACGAAAGACAAATGGCTCGTTTAGAAGATGTTAAGAAAAACAAAACTTCTCACGAAAGAGCATTAGCCGATGTAGAACAAAAGAAAGAATTACTTAATACTTACAATTTCACTAAATTAAGAATGTTAGATGAGAATGTAAGCAAAGTATTTGGCAAAATTAAATTCGCACTCATCAAAGAAAATATCAATGGTGGATTCGATGCAATTTGTAAGCCATACATCTACGATACATTCAAAGAAGAATCTACAACTACTTCTTGGAAATCAGGTTCTAAATCTGAAAGAGTTGTAACAGGTATTGCAATTGTTGAATCTATTAAGAAAGTTCTTGGACTTCCAAATCTTCCATTCTTATTCGATGAAGGTGGAGAAATCTCAAGTGATACATTTGCAACAAGAATCAAAACTGATTCACAATTAATCTGTGTTAAAATCGCAGACAACATTATGAACCCAATTGTTCAAAAAATTTAAGAGGAGGTCAATATGGGAAACGAAGTTACAAAAACTGAAAATAGACAATTAACAGGTGCATTAAAGGTTCAATACGAACTTATGAATGACCTAAATATGTCTAGTGAAGATAATGGTGTTCAATTCACCGAATATGGTAAAAAATGCGTAATGAACGCAATTGCTGGGTTAGTTTCATTAACTACTTCTCAAGGAATTGACTTCAAGCAATTAAACGGATCATTGCTTAAATTAGCACTTCAAAATGTTGGATATACTGAACTTAACTATTCAGCAATGCCTAGTGAAGTATACTTCGATTTAAGAAAAGTTACTAATGCCGATGGAACAGTAAGCTACATTCCAAGCATTAAACCACAAGGTGCAGGTAATGAAAAACTTCTTCGTAAGTATGGTGTTGGATTAGTCAAGGGAACAGGATTAAAAACTCCTTGGTTAATTAGAGAAGGTGATGATTATACTCTTCCTTCATTCAACGGATTAGAAATGACTCCACCAACTTGGACTCCAAAATCTTATGATGGAAAAGTTGTTATGGTCGTATATCCTGCTCAAAAGATTGATGGTTCAGTTGAATATTTAATTGCTACTAGACAAGGCATTAAGCCAAACATTGTTGCTCAAATTAGACAAAACTCTTTATACGCATTTAAGAAGTTTGAAAATGGTAAAAAGGTTAATGATGATGAAGCTAGAAACAAATTCTACGATGAACTTAATAAGTTTGCCGAAGAACATACTGTTGAAGAATTAATCGACAATCCTAAGTATTCTACATACATTAATCCTACATATACTTCTGGTGGTAGTAAGGAACAAATGATTCTTCGCAAGATGAAGAACAATGCTCTTAAGAACTATCCAAAAGAATATGACAATGCAGCACAAAGAGATGCAGTTGAAAATATGTGGGAAGATAAAGATGACTCACTTAATGACAAACCATCCGTTGCAAAAGATGTTGTTACTAAAGTTGAAAAAGAAATCAATGAAGAAACAAAAGAAGGTGCTATCCAAGACTTCACTGTTGATGAAGATGGTGTAGTCGCAAACGAAAAACCTTCCGAAGAAAAAAAGGAAGAAGCACCTAAAGAAGAAGTTAAATCTCAAACTTCTGAAGAGAAAGATTACGGATTTTAATGAAAGCAGAGTGCTTAGCAAGTTCTAGTAGTGGAAATTGCTTTATACTCGAATTTGACATCAATGGTGTTCCCACTCGCATTATGGTCGAGTGTGGAATACCAATTGGTGACATTTACAAAAAGTTAAATGATTGTGGTATAATGTTATCCACAATTCAAGCTTGTTTGATTACCCACGCACATCAAGACCATTGTAAGTCTGCAATCAAACTAAATGAACTAGGAATGCCTATTTTCGCATCAAAACCGACTTTAGACATTCTTAAATGCGAAGGTAATGAATTATTATTAGAAAGACCAAATCGTGTCTTAGATGGCTTATTTGTAATGCCATTCTCTGTAGAACACGATTGCGAAGGTTCAATAGGATTCATCATCAAAACTAAAGATGAATGCGTTATCTTCGTAAATGACCACAAAAGATGGACTTGTGATTTATCAAACTTCAAACCTGATTATGTATTCATTGAATGTAATTATTATCATACTACTGTTTATGCTCAACTTAACGAATTAAAGAAAATGAAAGAGCAGCCAAACATAGATGAAAAAACTTTAGCTGAAATTAATATCAAAATCTCTCAACACGAGAGAAACCTAGAATCCCATTGCTCACTAAGAGGAACAATTAAAGGATTAGAAAAATTAAATCTCTCCAATACAAAAGCAATATTCTTAATGCACTTGTCTGATAGATATGCAAATGAATATGTTATGAAAAACGATGTTCAAGACAAATTTGGAATTAGAACATATGTTTGCAAGAAGATTGGTGGGATCAAATAGAAAGAGGTAGTTATGGCAAAAAGAAGATGCATAAGCTTAGACATTATCGATAGTGATGCTTTTATGGAGATGCCTAGTTCATCCCAGAACTTGTATTTCCATATCAGTTGTAGATGCGATGATGATGGATTCTGCAATTGTCCAATTAAAGTCCAAAGAACAGTTGGTGCATCCATCGATGACTTAAAACTATTAATCGCAAAGAAATTCTTGTTAGAATGTCCAAACGGAGTAGTATTAGTCAAACATTGGTGGATTCACAACTTGAAGAGAAAAGATAGATATACTCCAAGTAACTATCTAAAAGATAATAGACTCTTCTTGGATGAGAACAATGCATATACAACTATCGAAACTAATAGACCTTATGGAATCGAATGGCAACCATCTGGCAACCAAATGGCAACCCAAGATAATATAAGTAAAGATAAGTTAAGTAAAGTTAATATAAATAATAATAGTATTCCTAATGTAGATAGAGATAATATTCTTAAAGAATTAGAAGTAGAAGAATCTAAAGATATTAACTTAGATAATGAATTACCATTTGATATATAGAAGGAGAATATTATTATGTTTAAAACACCTACAAGAGCAAGATTATTCTTCGTAATGTTTGTAATTATCTCTTTAGTACTTATGTGGTTAATGGTTCTAATTGCTTATTAGGAGGATAGATATGCATTGTCCATTCTGTTATGAAGAATTAGATACTAAAAGGTCTAATGTTAGACAAAAATACAATAAAGGCACTTATGTAGCAAGATGTCACCATTGTGGCATAGATGTGATTATTGATCCATCCGATATCGTGGAGGAAAAGAAAGATGACAACAAGTGAATTAGAAGCTTTAAGAAAAAAGATAATTCAAGAGCATACACAGGGAATCAATACCAGACAATTAATATTGAGAACTTGGCTTGAAAAGAATTTTGTTAAAGGGAAATATTTCTCCATTGAGGAAATTTGCGAACAAGTAACTTACTGTGGAGAACACTTGTATCAACTCAATAAAAATCCTAGAATCCACGATAAATGTTTGCTGCTAAGTGATGATGTTAGAGCAATAAATTGGAACACAGTAGATGGCTACAAAATAATCGTTAAAGATGAAAAAGGTGGAATAAAACTCTGTGAGTCCAAAGAAGAATTTGAGGAATGGTATAATGATGAAATTGCAACAATGGAAATCAAATATCAATACTTAAATACAATGAAACAAAAAGCAAAGTGGGATGGTGTTGTTCCACTTATCGATAAGGCAAATAATCCTGTAAAGAAATATAAGCCAATAGATGTCTTTTATCAATTCAATGATGAAGATATGACAGTTAACACAGGAAGGAATTAGATATGGAAAAATCAATTTTAATGTCAATACAACCTCGTTGGGTAGCCGAAATCTTAAATGGAAAGAAAACTATTGAAATTAGAAAACTATTTCCTAAAGACTATGTCGGATGGATATTCATATATTGCACAAAAGGAAAACCTTACCTTAAACAATGTGAACATTATAGAGTTTTGTCCAATACCGAAATTGCAAACAAAGGATATTATCTTAATGGCAAAGTTGTAGCAAAGTTCTGGTGCGATAAGGTAGAAGAAATATATCCTTGCAAACACTTCACTAATGATTGTGATTATAATTACCACTATGAAGCAGAGAATATTCCTTACGAAAAATTATTAAAATATGCTTGCCTAGATAATGAAGAACTTGATAACTACTTATGTGCTGAATATGGTTATGCTATTCACATTACAAGATTAGAAATCTTAGATAAACCTATGGTACTTACAATGTTTAGAAAAGTAGGTTTTAGAAAATTTCTTAATGATAGCAAACCTAATCGTATGTCTTTGCTTGAAACATTGAAAAAATATTCTATTACTAAAGCTCCACAATCGTGGCAATATATTGAAGATTAGTAGGTGATTATTATGAAGAAAGCATTAGAAATTATTGCAATCATCCTTGTTGGAATCGTAATTGTTCCACTTGATATTGCTAGAAAAATCGAACTCAAATTTTGGAGGTAAATGATATGGGTTACAAATCTGCAAAGCAAAGGAATTATCTCCAAGCACAAGATAAGCTTAACGAAGAAATGATTGACCTTCACATTTATGATCCTAGATTAACAGAAGAATCAGGAATCTACATCTTGACTCGTATGGGTAAACCTAGAGAAGATGGAACTGTTAGAAAATGCGTGTATGTCGGTCAAGCACAAAATATGCTGCAAAGACTAGGACAACATTTATTCAGTTTTAAAGAAGTTGACATATCTTTAAGGCATCGTGGATTGTATTATTCTCATTCAAATCCTTATGGATGGAAAATTCAAACGGAGTATTGTTCTAAAGAGATGCTTAATGAACGAGAAAAGTATTGGATTGACTACTATAAAACTCAAGAAGATTGGGAAGTCTACAATGTTACTTCTGGTGGACAAGATGAAGGACATACTGACATTCGTGAACGCAAAGCATCCAAAGGTTACCGAGATGGTTTAGAACAAGGATATAAAAACGCAATCAAGGATGTTAAAGAGTTCTTCGACAAATACTTAAGATTTACTGTAACAAATAAACCTGATGCACGCAAAAAAGATGGTCAATATAAAGAACTCTATGTCAAGAAATATAACGAGTTCAAGGAATTGCTCTATGGCAAAAACGAAGAAGAATAAGCCACCAGTCGCATTAAGCTTTAAAGACTATATGTTTATCGCATTAATGGACATTTTGGCTCTCATATTGTCAGTTTCTATAATCATAAGCGTTGCAGCATTTATTAAATTAATATTAAGAGGGTAGGAAAGAAAAAGACTACCTTCTTTTATTTTTGTCAACTTTTTACTTTACATTATGAAAAGGCAAGTATATTATATAGGTGTCAAGCAAAGGAGTTATGAAATGGGAAGAAATGAAAGCAATTTAGAAATTTTTAATCGTTTGGCAGCACAAAGATATGAAGATAGCCAAAAAGGGTTATTACAATTCTCAAACGATTTTACCAACTTAAGAAATCAATTAGAGTGTCTAAATTTTCTCTTAAAGGATAAAAAGAGCTTAAAAGAATTTGCAGATAAACTTTTAACCAACGAAACAATCTCAAATAAAGAGTATCAAAACTTAATTGCTCTTATTGAAGGAATCGAGGTGTAGATATGGAAGAAGCAAGAAGAAACAAAATGCTTAATTATATCTATTACGCACTTGGGTTTGATAAAGTCTGTTCATTTATGGCTTACATTGTTCAAGCTCGTAACGATAGCAACGCATTAATCGAACAATTATATTATCAATTAAGGGGGGCAAAATAGTGAAAAAGTTACTTAAATATGTCAGCCCAGCCGAAGCAAGAGATATTTGCTTAAAGCATACTGGCTGCGAAAAATGTCCACTTAAATTAGCAAAAAATCGTTGTGCTTATTATAACATTAAACGAGGAACTGCATTAAGTGAAGAAGAACAAGAAACTGAAATAGAGGTGTAAATTATGACTCAAATTCTAGTAAATACAATCGGTTCTTTGATTCTTATAATTTTATTTGTCATTGACATTGTGAATAACAATGATGAAACGAAAGAAAAGAAATTTGTTAGAACTGTATTTGAATTAGCAATAGCAATCATCTTATTGTTCTTTAATTTATTTGTAGGTACTTATTATGGTAGTTAGTAAGCATTACGGAGAGATATATTCTGGTAGGTGGAAATATATCGGCAATTACACATTTGAAAATATCTACAACGGAAGAAAATTTGTTACGGATCATTCAAACGTAAGTCATATCTTTAGTGGAAGAACTACTATTGAAAAACTTATGCAATATCAAATGAACGGAAAAGCTCATACCTGGAAGAAAAGATTAAATATGTGGTATGGGAGTCAAAGAAAGAAGGTAATCGAATAATGGGAAGAAAAATTACAGATAAATATATCCAAACTCAATTAAGATATTGGGCTAATAAACTTGCAGCTAAAAATTCTGCCGAGTGCGTAGTATTGACTTATTTAAGTAGTGATAACTCACTCAATGGATCAATATTCGTTGATAGACAAATAACAAGCGAATTTACAATTACTAAAAAACCTATGAATACAACACCTCGCAAATGTAAGTTCGAATATTGGGATGAATGCGATAAACACGAAGTCGAGTTCGATTCAGTAAATCAAGCTGCAAAATACTTCTCTTACAGTAGGCAAGCAATTAGTAAATTCATTAAGACAAAAAAAGTGTTTGAAACATTTAAACCATTTCATTGTAAAGTTCAATATGTGGGGGAATAGTTATGTTTATTAGAACGAAAGATGGTTGCATAACGGAAGGAAATTTTGAGTTAGGCAAAACAATATTAACTTCATGCGGTATGGAAAAAATTACCAAAGAAAACACTGCCGACACTATTGAAGAATTATGCGATAAGTGGTGTTATGACAATAGTAGTGGCGAAAAAAATGTTATTAAAGATATTGGCTCTATGTCAGTTGAAAACATAAGAAAAGCATTTCAAACTGGTATTATTGTTAAAAACCCAAAACTAGCAATTTGGACTGATAAAGGTCTTATCTATGTCGCAAAAATGAACGAAAAAGGAGAATTAGAATTGTTATGACAGTTAAAAAAGCAATAGACATTTTATATCACGAAGCAACAAATGAGGAAAGAAAATACTCATTAGAAGAAATTGAGAAAGCAAAAGAAACGTTGTGCAAAACTGAAAAATGTAGCGAAAAGACTATAAATGTTTTCAAAAGGAAAGGTTGGTAGAAAAATGGGAAGAAAAGATAGAAAATTACAGGCAGATATTGCTCGTTTAAATCATCATGATAACCAAGTTAGATTAGAGCAAGAAAAAAGAATTGCGAATCAAAACTTTGAACTAAAAAAGCAAGAACTCGAATTGAAGAATAAAGAGTTTGAAGCCAAAGATAGAGTTGATGTTTCTAAAAAAGAATATTTGGAATTATTAGACTATAAAGAAAAATATTTGGAACTAAAAAGTCGATTTGATTCTATGGAATATAACATAAATAATAAACTAAAGACGTTTGAAAACTTGCCTAAAAATATTATTAACAAAATTATGTTTGGTCAGTTCGATAGCGTAGTTTTGTACAATAATCCAGCAGGATTAAAAAGGCAATTATGTATAGCTATTGGCATTGAATTAGGAGAGTAATATGATTGATGAAGAATTAGAAGAAATGGAATGTGAAGAAGAAGATTCCACAGAAACTGAAAATGTCGAAGTTGAGGAAACTAAAGAAGAAAAAATTAAGTTAGATTTCTCACTCGATCCAGTTGAAAGACTCAAACAAGAATTAGAAGCAGCAAAAAATGATTTTATGGCAACTGCTATCGGTCAATATGTCTTAAATGAATTTGCTGCTAATGAGCCATTAAAAAACGCTTATAAAGATAGGAAAATCACTTTAGAAGCAATAATCAAATATGTTAACAGTTGCGCTGCTAAACAACTCAACAATAAAAATGGCGCAATCGAAGATAAAGTAGTATTTGGTTGGGTTATTCATTATATCCAAGATGAAGAAGTCAAGATTAGCGCAAAAGATTCATACGAAGTCAAATTGACTAAAGAAGATAAAGAGAAAGCTAAAGAAGAAGCTCTTAAAAAGTATGAAGCCGAAGAATTAGCAAAACTCAAAAAGAAACAAGAGCGTGAAGAAAAAGCAAAACAAAAAGCCATTGAAAAGGAAAAGAAGAAATATGAAGAATCAGGACAAATGCAATTATTCGACTGGTAATATTCCAGTAAAGGTTGTCGAGTATTGCAAACAAATTACCGAAAATCAAACTTGTAGATTATCTTATGTTGATATTATCGACAAGATTAACGGAAAGTCTTGCATTAGAACATATTGCTTCAAATCCACAAAAAAAGATGGCTTACAAATTAAAGAACTCGGCAGAGAATTTCTAAAAAAGAATTTCGTTAGTGAAGATTTGACATTTAGTTATCTCGGTGGCTATCAAATGAATTTTGGCACAAAGAAATGTTACTCTTATGTCAATTATGCAACTAATCAATTAAGTGAATGCAATGGCTTATGGTATCCAAAACTATATAGAGCAAAATTATATACGCTTGAAGAATTACAAAAGGCATTTGAAAACGAGATTCCTTACTTAAAGCTCAACGAAGATATTATGAAAGAATCATCCGTTATGTCAGTTTTAAGAAAATTCGGTCAAGACCATAATTGCGAATTATTAACTAAAGCAGGTTTCAGTTATCTAGTAAACAATAGTTCGGCAATTAATAGATTGACTCCAACAAAGAGAAAAGCGTTCTCAAAATGGCTAATTGATAACCAAGAATTCGTTAGTGATAAAAAACCGTGTTACTCGTTCATTATGAAAGCAATTAAATATAACTTAAATGCTCAAGAAATGGTTAATAAGCAAAATTTCTGGGAAACACAAAAGGCATTAAGTAGTTTCAATTTTGATGAAAAGACACTCATTGAAATTGTTAAGTATCTTAATAAGCAAGCAACTGATGAACAACAAAATTGGTTTTATCAAAAAGTTCTCTATTATAGGGATTGCCTGGATATGAGTAAACAACTCAAAAGAAAAATGGATCGTGGAACTTTATTCCCAAGAAATTTAAGAGAACAACACGATGCACTTACAGAAAGAATCGATAAGAAAAAGAATAGAAAAATTGATTCCGTTCTTAAAAAGATTAAACCACAACTTGATAAATATGCTTTATCTTACAAAGGTTTGCAAATTGTCATTCCTAGTTGTCAAAGCGATTTAGTTGCATTAGGAAATGAACTCCATAATTGTGTTGGAACATTCGGCTATGGCAAGAAAATGGCACTTGGAGATTGTATTATTCTCGGTGTGTTCAAAGATGGCAAGCCAGTTGAATGTTGCGAATTGGTTAAGAAAGAGAACAAAAAGAAGCTCGAAATTAATCAATTATATGGAGACCATAATTCAAGTACTGGCGAGTATCACGAAAGCGCAAAGAAGTTAGTAAATAAATTTATTAATGCGTATAGACCATTTAATTTAGTAGGGGGGTGCATCTAATGATTGTTAGATTAGAAAAACCGTTTCTCACTGATGAAAAGACTGGTGGATACATAAAACAATTAATCTTCCAAAATGTACTGTGGGATATTGTTAAAGTCAGTGATAAACCAGTAATTGAAAGAAACGAATTTGGATTACCAGAGTATGAGTGTGAAATTGAACTTCACAATGAAGATACTCCAGCAGTCGATAACTCACCAAAAGTTGCGTTTAAGAAAGAAAAGAAAGGGAAAGGCTACGAACAGTTAAGTCTGTTATAGGAGAGGAAAAATGATTAAAATACTTAAATTACTGAACGCACTTGGATTAAAAGTTATCCAAAAATGGCACACAAGTTCATTTTTTGGAAAAGATATTGACTATTGCGATTTTAAACATAAGGGAAAAAGATATGTCATCTCTACTTGTGATGGAAAATCTTATGTTTGCACAGAAAATAGCAAAAAATATGAAAGAACAATTTACATGGGCTATTCATTTGATGGTTTCGAAAGTGCATTAAAAAAGGAAATAGGTTATGACAAAAACACAAATTAATAAATTCCTGGACGATGCATACGAAACTGCCAAAAACAGTAAATGCACAAATGAAACATTTATGGCATATAACGAAGGTTACAAACAAGCAATTTTAGAATTAAAAATGCAATTAACGGAAAGGAGATAAAGAAATGAAAGCAAACGTTATCGCAAACTTCGAATTAGAAAAAGAGGATGTCAAAGCTATTAAGAAATATTGCATTGATGAAGATATTACAATGGAAAAATTAGCTGGTAGATTAGGCATTTCAAGACAATTTCTTAATGATGTAGTAAACGGAAAAGGAAAAGTCAGTTTAAAACTTTATCGCAGAATGGCAAAACTCGGTATCTTTGAGATTTCTAAAGGCATTACATTAATTATGAAAGAACTTAAAAATTAAAGGGGTAGTCTATGAGCGATTTAGTTAAATCAATTAATGAAGGTTTAGCAAGTGCTAGAAAAAACCTTAAAACAATTTTAATGGATATTGGAGTCATCATTGTTTCAATATCTTATGTTCTTTATCAATTATTAACACTCAAACCAGCCGAACTTGATCCAATTACTTTAACTGCTGAAACATTAATCGGTGTTCTCGCAGGTTTATTAATCAAAATGGGTTTAGGCGAAAACGGATTCACTCGTGGTTATGCAAGTGATGAGTGGAAAAAACACAAAGACAATTATAATGCTCGCGCAGATATGGCTCTACCTTATAGCGATAAAGTCGAAGAATTCCAAGATAGACTAAAAACTGAACGATTATATAAGATTAGAAAACTTTATTTATCGCATTTTAGACTCAAATATGATGATTTCTACGATTCTAACGGAGATTTTATCGAAAGAGATATAATTACACCAAAAGCAAAGAAAAAGTTACTTGAAAAAGGTCAAACAGTTCCAGAAGGTGTATTCGTTCTCGACAAAAAGCAAATCAAAGCTCTTTATAAATCTTGTAAGATAAAAGTATATACTAGAGAATTATTAAATGAGTATGATACTGAATTAAGCACATACACGCGTAGAGAACATACTGACAAAGACCAAAGAACTAAAAAACTTGGCAAGAATATATTAAGTGCTGCTATTATTGCAACTGTCGGTGTATATTTCGTTCCTGGGTGGGCTTGGAGTCTTGAAAAGTTTATTTGGGGATTATTCCAAGTTACATTATGGATCGCGTTTGGTATCTTGCAACTTTATGACAATTATCGTTTCGTTGTCGAAGATAGAGCAAGTGCATTGGATAGAAAAACTCAAGACTTATCTAAATTCTTAATTGAGATTGAAGGTAGAGAAGAATTCACTAAAAAACTCAACAAAGAAAAGGAAGAAGTCGAAGAAGTACTAGAACTATCTCCAGAACAAGCGCAAAAGTTATTACATTAAACAAAAATAAAAGTGGGTTCTTCCTCAAGCCCACTTTTTTAAGTTAGGTACTTTAATACCTGAGCAACATAATTATTTTATTTCTTAATACGAACTTTTACAATAGATTTTTTTTCGCTTTTATATTCTTCTGCTATCATATCAGTTTCGGCTTTCTCGATGCCTTTATTAAGCAATTCGATTTGATTTAATTCTTGCTTGCGTTTAATCTCAAGAACTAAAGCACCTACGAAACCAAATATAACAAATAATAATATATAAGCTAAATCAGTTATTAAACTACCTAAAAGCCAAAAGATAGCATCTGCAACGATTAAACCAGTTAAAGCACTTACAAGATTCATTTTAAGTTTTTCTTTAGCCATTAAACAAATTGCGATAACTGTTGAGCCAGCAAGCATAGCAAACGATAAAGAAGTTCTCCAAGCATCACTTTGAATAAAATACTCATCAAAGTTAATTGCAGTGAGTACAACAAATGGTGCTAAACAAGAGCCAATTTCCCCTGCAAAAATAAATCTTGAAACCTTTTTAAGTCTTTTTAATGTTTGTGTCGGTGTTTCTCTTGTCATATTTTAGTCCTTTTTGCCATTGTAACCTATTTTTTCGTAATCATCGGTTAAATACTCGGCTTTTAATTTTTCGTAGCCCTCAATGGCTGTTTTTACTTTGACATTGTTTATGTTGCTTAAAGTATCAATAAGGAATTTTTCGATAAATGCGTATTCCTTTTCTTTTTTAGCCATCTCAACTTCGTACTTTTTGATAGTTTCTTCGTGTTCTTTTTGCATTTCCTCTTTGTCTTTTTTGAGTTCTTCAATTTGCTTGTCGATTTTTTTTTCGCTATTTGTGATTCTATCCATTAAAGCAAAGAGTAATTTTCTGCCAAATTTAGTTTTACTTAAAACAAGAATAACAAGAATAATGATACCAACAAAAGACTCTAATACTAAACCAAATGGAGAAGATAAGATTTCGTTAATAAATTCTTTCATAATCTTTTACTCCTCTCCACGATCAATTTTAATATCGTGTCTTACTTCTTGAATCGCCTTTTCCAAATCTGCAACTCTTTTTTCGAGTCGCTCTTTTTCTTTAAGCTCTAATTCTTGTTGGTGTAATGCTTCTTGAACTACCTTATTGTATTCTTGAGGTGTCAAATCAGTATTTAAACCTACATAAATCGGTTTTCCGTTTTTCTTAATAATAAATACTTGCATATCATTCTCCCTTTAATCAATAGTATCTAATCTATAAATGTGTCCATAAGTTCCATTTACACCACCACTTTGCGCGTATAATGCTTCTCCTAATAATAAGTAGTATTTATCAGTTTCATCATCATAAATATTAGTAATAGCTTCGATTTCTCCTACATTAGAAACATAATTGATTTCTGTTTTTCTCATTGTTTGTTTTGTAGTATCAAAAATGTATAATTCAGCAGGTATTGTTCCCTGTGTTGGGCTTGCGGCTAACATAAACAAATATCCGTTGCAGAATGTCATATCTTGCATTCCTCTAACATAAGGGAAAACGCATCTTGTTTTCATTTTTGGAATATAGTTTCCATTATTATCGATTTCACAATCGGTTAAATCCCAAGAAGTTAAGATTAAGTCATTGTTTGTTGGATTAGTCCAATCTTGTCCTGTGTAACATACTAACCATAATGTTTTGTTATCGTTGTCAATGCCTAATGTATTAACATAAAAACCCGCTTGATTTGTTCTAAAAATGTACTTTTTAACAACGCTAAATGAAGTTAAATCGTTTGCAAATCTAATTAATTTTAGATAATCTCCCCATTCACTTCCTAAATCTGGATTGTAAGCGTTGTTTCCGTTTCCTACTAATAATAATGGGTATGTATCAGCTGCATCGTATTTTTCGTTTGTAAATTCGCAGTTATTAAAATGTCCTAATTGGTTATCACTAATACTTGCAACTAGTGATAAATCACTTAAATTAATAATGTTGCAACCATAGTTATCACAACCGATAAATAACTTTCCATTGTATTGACTCATTGAAGAAGGCTTTTGTCCACCACCCTGTGTTGAAACGAATGGGAATAAACCTTTATAAGTGTATTTAAGTTCGTTTTTTCTAGTGTGTCTTTTCAAATCGACTTTATCGCCATTATAAACAAACCCATCTTTGATTTCGAATGAATCAAACAAAGTGTCTCCTTCTTCTTTAGTTGTAATTAAAGTAGTGCCTTCACTTGTTTTGCTTCTAATAATAACTCTATAAAGTGATTTTTGAGTAGTTGCATAAGTATTTGTTAAATTGCCATTGTATGTAGTCATCATAATTGAGCAATTATTTGTGTTCTCCATATTTTCAAATGAAGAAGTATAAGCGTTGACTGCACCATCATCAGCAACTAAACCTAATTTAAAAGATGCAATATTGTTATTTTTATAGTATGCAGTTCTCAAAATAGATGGGTTTGTAATTCCGTATTTAACATAAGCATAGTTTAAATTCATTGCCATTAATCTTGCATTTCCGTAAGCTGCCCATACATTGCTTACAAAATTCTTTGCTACTGTATCATAGTATGGATCGCCGTTTAATGCTTCTGCAACTGTATCTGGGTTTTGTCCTGCCCAATAATAAGCAACACAATATTCCCATTTGCCATAAGGATAAACGAATATATCTTCTTTGTTTCTATAAGAAATGATTTTTGCGCAAGATTGTGCTAACGCAAATGAAGGTGTTGAGCTACCTCTAACACTAACTCTAATGATTCTCTTTTCTCCAAAGATAATATTAGTGGATGAAGTATATGTGTTTTTGCCTAAATAAGTAATGATTTTTCCGTTATCATCAACAGTATATTCGTGAACTTGAATTTCAGTAACACCTGTTTGCATAGTTAATGTAAGCGTATCTCCAATATTGACTAAAAGATAGTCGGTTGTTGTATATCCTGCATATAATGTAAAGTGTCCTAAAAGATTTGTGCCACTGTGAGGACCAAGTTGTTCGCACCAAGAATAGATTAAATGTGTTTTCTTTTGGTTGTTAATTGGAACTCTATTTAAGATAGATTCTACATTACTATTAATACTTACTTTTCCATCGTTTGAAATGTTAATGCCTGTTCCTTTTTTGACACCTGGACTTAAATAAACACCACCTGGAGTCCATTCGCTATTTGCAGTGTTCCAAAAATACCAAAGTCCATCATCTAAAACTACATAAATTCCTTCTGCGCCTGTTGGATATGCAGTTTCTAAATCGCTTAATGTTGCATAAGTTCCTTTAGGTGTTCCACTAGCAACACTCGACAATTCGTTTTCAACATTAGTAACTCTATCATCTATTTCGCTTTCGAATTCTTCCCCTTCTTCTTTTGTATAGTAAAGACCGAGGTTGATTCTATTTGAACCAAGAGGAATCCAAGATTCAGTTTTCCCATTGTACATAAATACTTCGTTTAAATCATTTGCACCTTTTAAGACATAAATAGTATCTAAAGAAGGATTGTCTGGCAATTCGGTAACTTGCACATATTTTACTGGATATTCCATTTTTCTTTTAAGCTCAACTAAAAGATTTTCATACTCTTGAACAGTTAAAAGAATTGGATCGCTTAATTGAATCCCTGTTTCGTTGACTGTGATATATGTATTGAAGGCAACTAATTTTGTATCGTTTTCATCTAAACAAGCAACATTCATTTGTAAAGCACCTGCAACGAGTGTTTCTGCATTAGACAATAAGATTTTTCTTCCTGTGAATGTTCCAATGCCTTCGATAAATTCGGTTGTAGGTGTAGAACTGACTACTGTTGTTGTTGCGCCATTTGGCAATTTAAAACTTGCGTATAGAGTCCAATTTGCTCTATCTTCAATAGCGACAAAAAGTTCGTTTACATTGTTATTTCCCTGCTCAACAAACTCGTTTAAAAGTTTGTATTTTATAGAGCCATCATTATTGTAAATTACATACATCATAGTTTTATACCTTCTCTTTCTTGATTATATTCTATTTCTACGAGGAATTACATAGAAAATTATTTGGTTTTCTTCCTCTAAAGTTTTGTTGCTTGCAATAAGTATATTATTGTTTTCATCAATTAAAGCCCAAGATTTGCAAGTAATAGAACTAGCCAAATCAATCGTTACTTGTAAATATTTTTTATCATCTATTGTTTGAATATCAGTTGAAATTAAGCAATTTAATATATTGCCATTAATGTCTTTATTGTCAATAATAGAGTATTTTTTATTTCCGTAACTAAAGTAAACATTTCTACTTAAAACGCAATTTGGAATAACTGCATTATCGTTGATGAATTTATCTCCAAAAAAGAATTCTTCATTATATCCACTTAAAAATGCTAATGCGTAGTTTAAATGGAAAATCTCACTAGGTTTTTTATAATAATTGAATCCTTCAATATTAATTACTTTTGGTTCGACAATATTTGAGATTATAGGGAAATTTTCGCTATAAGTTATTTCTACACCACTATAATTATCGTTCCAAATGGCAATATCTACTTTATCAGCAAATCCACTAGAAATAGTATATAGCGTTGACTTTGCAAAATATTTTTCTTCATCTCCACCACCTGTTAATCTATTGCCTGCGTTAATTTGATTGTCGAAATCCATTTCAAAACAAATTGAGTTTCCACTTCCGTATGAGTGCATTGGTAGATAAACATATCCATTAGTTGCGCTCACAATATCGTAATATCTTGGATAACATTTGATCGTTGCATAACTAGCTTTAAATTCTTGAGTTGTCACGAGCAATGTATCTCCAACAAGTGTTTCTAAAAATTCATCGCTTACGATTGCAGAACTTTCATAATAACTGTTATAAGGTTGCTCATAAGTAAAATAAATGTACTCGGTAATGTTTTCGTAACCTTTGCTAGTTATTAATTCGCTGACTTCATAAAATCTCTTTTGTTGGTCGATTTTAGTGTATTGAGATAACATATTAAAATTCTTTGTAAATTGAGCTTTAACGATAACTTTGTTTGTATCAGTCGAGAATGTAGTTTGAACAACATTTGCTAAAAATCTTTCGTTGTCATCGTTATACCAAATTGAACCAAGTTTTATTCTTGAGCCATAAGAACTTACATTAAAAGTAATATTTTCGATTTCGTTACCTACTTTAGTAATTAAACCCTGTAAATTATTACCCATTCTATTTAAGTGTACTTGCGTGCTATCTTGTGCAACAAAAGATTCTCCCTCGTATCTATCTTTAGTGCTTACTTGTTCAACTCTGCCATCAAATAATGCGTGGTATTGAATTTTGAAATAAATATCTTGCTTATCGCAAATATCTCTTTCAACATCGCTCTCTATATCATCAATTTCAACAACTTTGTCTCCGTCATATTTTGCGATAGTTGAATTACTAGGAACACCCATTTCAAAAGATAATTGAGCCATAATTGCATATTTATATATTTCGTGAGTCAATATAGTTAATGATGGCTCATCTAACAAATCGATGTACTCACTTCCTCTTGTATAACATAAACAGTTACACAAAAGTCTTGTTTCTTCGTAAAATTCTCTATTATCGTTTAATGTGCTATATACAGAAGATTCAAGTGTTCTATCTTGCATTTCTAACTCGCTAATATTAAGATTTTTGAATGTTTGGCTTAAATGTGTTCCTTGATTTACATATAAAAATGTTACATTAAAATCTAAAGTTCCTGTTGCAATAACTAACTTATCAATATAGTCGATTGGTTTTGGAAGTCTTAAAACATATTGACCTTTATTTTCAGGGATTCCTAATGATTTTGTTCCAACTCTACATTTTTTGTTATTGCTTGGATATGATATTGCGTTTTCTTGTCTGCCATTTTGATAATTTGCAACAAGTTTAGTTGTATAATATTCATCATTAATCGAAATTCTCTCATCTGCTAGTTTGTCTTTTATATCAATAACTTCTCCATTATTATCGTTTAAATATTCAAAAGACAAATTGCCGTTTTTATCTACAACAGGAATAGCATCGATATATGAGAATAGTTGATATAAAGCATCGTAATAAGTCATTCCATTAAAACTTATTTCAGGTGCGATAATGCTTTGCAACTCTGCAATTTTGGTTGCATCAGTCATTTCTAAACAAGCTAATTGTAAAGAATTTGCACCATTATAATATTTTAAACTTTGTTCTCTTACTATCTCTACAATGTCATACATAGAATAATAATAAGATTCTACTTCTAATTCTGCTTTAACAACTGCTATGCCACCTGCGTTCATTGAACTATTTGGTATAAAAGTTGCATCGTGAATGACTTGAATTCTCAAAGTAGAATCATCGTTGAAATTTCTAAAAACATTATGATCTACATTTAATTTTAATTCAGTCTTGCTATAAGTAGTATAACTTACACTATCCATTAAAACAGTGCCAGAGTATTTCAAAATTTTAATTTCTATTCTATCGTGTTTATTTTTATATCTAGTTGGATTATCTAAATTGGAATTCCCCTGTGGATATTCCCATAAAAAAGAACTCAATTTAATTGTCGCTTTTGCAATTTTAGTTCTGCTGCTAACTTGAATATCAAAATGAGAATAATTGTCTTTTCCACTTTGAGATTCAGGATAGAAAAATGGTGTAGAACTAATAAAAGCTCCCTTCCAAGCCAATAATTGATTTGTTGTCGCTTTAAGAATTCTAGGTGGTTGAGTAAAACTTGTATTTCTTAAGATATGTTTTTTTGTTTCATAAATGCCACTACGAACAGTTAAATTGTGTCTATAATAAATAGTTCCCATTTTTGTAACTGTTTCGACATCATCAGCAAGTACAACATAAAGCCATTTTGAGTTATTTTCAGTGTCAGTAATACTTAATTCTGCCATTGGCAAAAAACAACCTTTAATATTAGACAATTCGAGTGGTAAAGAGCCATCACTAAAAGTTCCTACTCTTTCCGTAATTGTAGTATTTACGATTGGATAGATTTGTTCTCCATTTAATCTAAAATTCAATGCCATATTATATACCTAAAAAATTCTCGCCCATTAATTCTCTAAATGCTGCTTGTTGTTCATTAAACTTTTTTGTTTGAAAATGTATTTTAATTGACCTATAAGCAAGACTGACTGGTGTCATATTAATTATAGTCATAAAGTTGTTAAATTCCATTGAGTATTCATAATTGCCTGTATAACTTGCTAAATGTTGGAAACCCATTGATAAGACCTTTTCAGTTCCTTTAGCAGCAACAATGGCTAATGAAGCGTGTGGAAGAACTTTTTCTAATTCACTTACACCTGTTTTTATTAATCCACCAGTTCCCATATTGCCCCATTTTTTGACTTGCTTAATAAAAGTTTCAGGTTTAAAAACACCACCCATAGCTTCTTCTTTAGGTTGTGTATTACTTGTCAATGAGTTTCCTTCGTTGGAATGTAAATAAATGTGATAATCTTGACTCATTATTTGCTATCTCCCCAAGTAATCGTAAATGTATATGGTGCGCCTAAACCTGCATTTTCATTGTATTGTAAGCCGATTTGCTTATATTCGTACTCAAATCCGTTTGAATATTTTTTTGTTAATGTCATATCTTTAATATATTCGAGAATTTGCCTATTATACAATGTTAAGAATAAAAGCCAAAAGTCTTGTTTTAGGTTTGGATAAACTAACATTGACTTATTAAAATTAGTGATATTTGCAACATTTTTAGCGCATGAGTCTTGACCGATTCTTTGTTCGGCAATAGGACTAATGCTTGCACCAGTTCCAGCATTAGCTCTTACTAAATCTATTTCGATTGTTTCTTCATCTGCACTTGCAGAAATTAAAGTAACACTGTCTGCTTTATGTTCTTGCAAAGTCATTACATTTTGAATATACATATAAATATCAGTTTTGCCTTTAGTCGATAACAAAAGCGCGATTCCGTTTGCAGAAGTTGGATCAAGTGTAATATAAATGTATTCATATCCACCAAAGATTTCCCTTCTATAAGCATAATAACGAACATTATTTATTGTCTTATCTTCTTCGCTATATCTTTGATAATCGTGGTTTTGATATTTAATAAGCAAATTTGGTGCAAAATAAGTCATTTTAAGAGCGAATTCAATTTCGTTGCCGAATATATAACCCTCGTTCATTTTCGTTGCGTAGAGTGTCAAAATCATCGAATGCCAATTTACACTAGTTTCAACAGTTTTTTCGTATTTGTTTGCAACAAATTTTTTAAACATATCTAAATCGAGATTTTGAATTTCTCCATATTGAGCTACACCAAGATTGCAAAGACATTCTTTAGTTGAATCCCCAAAGTTTAAAATTTTGCCGACTATTTCATTGTCTAGGTATGTTTCTAAATCAACAAAAACATCCTTATAAATAATTGGATAGTAAACTGCGATATTAATAGACTTACTTTGCTGACTTAAATTTGGAATTGGTTGATTTTCGCCACCAGCTAAAGCAATAAAAACAGGAATAGCATTCTTTCCTTTTTCCCTAACTGCGATAGAATCTACTCTATATCCTTCCGTTGCAACATCAAAAAGAACTCTTTCTTTGTCAATCCTCAATGGATTATTGACAGAGTTTAATATTTCACTTATTTTATTTGCAACTTCGTTTAAATTAATCATTTTACTACCCCATTATATTTATTTTTAATATATTCAATTATCGTATTTACAGATTTTTCACTAATAAAACCTTTATGAATTGTGCTTCCTGGATGAAATTTTCCGTTAAATCTTCCACCCATACCCATTAAGAACGGAACACCATCTTTATATGGATACCACCATACAAAATTGCCTTTTCCAACAAATGCGAATGGTATATCGTGAGGTTGCGTTCCTTCTTCAAGATAAGGAATATAAGGTGCTACTGAACTATCAAATTTTATATCGTAAGTGTTTGGATCAATTAGAGTTCCACTTGTAGCTTGGTCTCTTAATTTGCCGTTTGCGTACGGAAACCAAGATGCTCTTTTAATTTTTCCTACCAATGTTTCTCCTAATTTTTCCAATTCCATATTAATCTAATGTTATTCCTTTAGGGCTAACTGCCATGATATATTCTGGATCAAATATTCCACCATCGATAATTTTACTCTGGTCTAAATAATATCCAACACTTGAAACTGTTTTAATACTTCCAAGATATTCTACTTTGTCATCAACTTTAATTCCTTCTGGTAAATTAGTTGCATAAATGTAAATTGAGTTTTTATTGTTAACTATACCCTTCATTACATTGTATCTTTTTTGTTCATAAGTGCTTGCTGGTCTCCCTCTAAATTCAGTTATAGTTTCTGCATCAAGCTCGAATGAATTTGGTTTCATTTTCCCTGTTTTGAAGATGTATGTTTCACTATTTGTTAAACTAGCACCAAATTTTCCCATGTTTAATTGTCCTTTGTGTATCCATATACAAGCATAAATATTCCAGAAGGATATGGTTGCATATAACAAATATTAAATCCAAAGTAATTGACTGAATCATCAATGACACCTTCTGCGTTAAGACATACCATGTTTTCTCTTACTGCATATCTATCTGCAACTTGTCCACTTTGAATATTAACTGTTGGAATCTTACCTAAACTATTTGTACCGAACTCTAAATCACTTTCAATTTGTGCAATTAAGACATCGTGAATGAATTTTCTACCTTCTTCCGTTCTATTAATCATAAAGTTAATTACTTGCCTATTTGCAGTATTACTATGATTAACTAAATATTGGTAAATTAGTCTTGAATTGTCTTTGATTCTTCTTCTTAAAATTGAATCGTTTTTAGTCGGCATAACATCAAATAGTTTTTTAGTTTCTTCCAATGTTAATTCGTATCTACCTGTTTCATTGTTGAATACAAGCACCTCATCATCGTAAGGATTTTTAAGTATAGTTAAGTTTCTCATAACCCCATTATATTACTTTTAATATACCTATTTCAATACACAAAAAAAGAGTAGGTTTTACCCTACCCCTTTTAAGTTATGTCATCAATTAGGATGGAATGACTTTGCTTACGAGTGTGCAAGTGCCATCATCTGCGATAACACAAGCAGTTACATATTTACCAGCAGTTTGAGTTGCAGAGAAACTTGCACTTGAACCGATAGTGAATGCTGCGTTTGCAGTGTCATTAGCTTTGACTTTTGCGAGGAATGCAGCCACAGTTGTTAATGGTGCATCTGCGACACAGTAGTAACCTGCCTTTAAGTGGTCTGTTCCACCATCATCTTTTGCATATCCACCAACAGTGAATGCACTTGTTGAGATAGCAGAGAATGCGAGGTTATCACTGTAATAACGTGAAGCTCCACCTTTTAACTTGAATGTTAATTGAGATGCAACACCAGAGAAGATTGTTTTTAACTCTGCGATTGGATCATAAGAATCAACAGTTGTTAATGCAACGTTGCCTTTTGGATACCATGCGACTGCACCAATTTTTGTTAAAGGTTGGATTTCGATACCCTGTCCACCATGTGCATCGATAATCTTGACTTGTTCGACAGTTGAGAAACCACGAGCATTTGCGTAAGATGAAGAAATCCATCCAACGAGCTTGTCATCACTAACGAATTCCATTTTTGGTAAACCACAGAAGTATGCAGCGTGCATGAGGGATTTATTTGATAAGCCGTGAACTTCGACATTATCAATAACACCCCAGAAACCAGTATCGAGGTCTCTCTTATCACTTTGAGCATCTAATGTGCCTTTTCTTACGATGTCGTAACCATAGTTAGCACCACCAACGATGATAACACCAGCTGCAACTAATGTAGGTCTGTAACCCATTTTGAATGTTGCAATTCTTGTATCGAGTGGGAATGAATCAATGTCGTGTTCCATATCGCCTAAATCGAGTAATGTGTTAGCTTCGATGTAGTCTTTTAACAATGTTGCAGTAGCGAGTTTCTTAATGTTTCTCTTATCTGCATCTGCGTTGAATGTTGCCATCCATTTTGCAGCCCAAGAAGAACCATTTAATGCAACGTTGATATTTGAAACGTAGTTAGCGATTTCGCCAGCTGCTAAATCAACATCGATTCTATCTTGTGTAACTCTTGGAACGATAATTGGTTCATCGAAATAAGTTAAGATTTCGATACCAACTGTTTCTGTATGGCTCATGTAACCATTGTTGTTAAATGCGCCACCATTTTTAGCAGAGCCGTGTTCTCTACCTAATTGATCGTGTGCTTTAAGTCTGTTAACGAAAACTTGACCTGCATCGTTAGCTTCTTGTTCAGTAACGAATTTGCCGTTAACACCTTTGCCATCTTTTTCGACTAATCCTTGGTAAATTGCCTTTAAGACAGCTTTTGAGAAATCTCTACGAACGGATACACCATTAATGTATGTCGCATTTGTAGGAGATAATACTTGAGAAATTGTTTCCTTAATATTCATACTTAATTCCTTTCTATTTTCTCATTATCTGTTAAGAGCTTTGAGTATATCTTCGCCAGATTCTTCAAAGTTCCCACCTGCCGATGGTTCTTGATTAGTTAACCCAACAGGATTTTCTTGTTTTGGTTGTGCCATTATACCAGCACTTCTTAATGCTTCCTCTAAAGAATCAAATCTTGCACTCATGCCATCGACTGCTCTTTGCAATTCTTCGTACTTGGCTTTGTAATCAACGTTATCTTCTTGAGGTTGAGGTTGAGCATCTTCTGGTTTAGGTTCTTCTACTGGTGGTTGTGGTTGTTCTTCTTGAGGTGGTAATTCCTCTTGAGGTTTTTCCTCTCCAGGTGTAGGTGGAACTTCATCGCCTTTTTCTTCCCCATTATCATCACTAGATGCAACAGGGTTTTCTTCTGGGGTTTCTTCTTGAGGTTGAGGTTGTTTTTCTTCTTCGACTGGAGGATCATTTTCTTTTGGTTGTTCTTCTTCAACAACTTCCTCTTTCAAGTCTTTAAGGAAATCCATGCCTTCTTCATCGCTGACACCCCATCTTTTCAACGCAGCTAATAATTTCTTATCTTCTGCATTAATTTCTGGAATTTGATTTTGTGCCATCTTGTTTTCCTTTCTTGCATTGTGATAATTTTTATTCGGCTATTTGTTAAGACAAAATTACCTATTATCACTACTATTATACGACACTGTATAAAAATGTGTATAAAAAAATGAGTAATACATAAGTATTAAACCCATTTTAATTTTTGATTTTTTCTATTATTCGCCTAGATTATCTGCAACTTCTTCTACCCAAGTTAGAGTGCCATCAACTAACTTTAAAACATAAGTTTTATCATCGGTTGTTGTAGGGAAGGTAGGTAATTGAACGATATTACCAACTACTATTCCTAAATCAGTAACTGTTGATGCTAAACCAATAACCTTTTTCTTCTGCCATAATTATTTTCTCCCAAAATTATTAAACTTCTTATCATCAACAATATCATAGTCATTCTTGAAGTAATTTGCAATTTCTTCTTCTGTAAGAGGTGTACCTCTATTTACTGCTTGAATCATCAAAATTTTATAATCTTCATCATCATATGACTGTGTTGTAAGTAAAAATGGAAATTCGCCAAACATTTCGAAATATTCTTTTAATTGTTTATTCATATATTCTCCTTATGCCTTTGCGTTCCTAATTTTATCCATAATTTCATCGTAAATCTCTAAAGTCTTTGGAATATATTTTTTCATAAGCTCTAAAGATTCAGGGTTAGTTGCTTTTGCACTTGTGATTTCGGCAAACGCTTCGTTCCCTCTATGTCTATCATTCCAATATCCGTATCCGTGCCCCATGCCACATAAACTACCGACACCAGAACCTTCAAACATATCACTTAAATCTCCATACTTTTTGCAAATATCTCCTCTAGCTTTACTTGCAGAATCATATTTTTGTTGGATTAATTCTTCGGCTCTCTTGTTCTTTGCATCGTATTCTGGATAACTTTGATACAACGAATTTACAAAATTATTTTTTTCTTCATTCATTGCAACGAGTTCTTTTCTTTTTTCGATAAGTTCGTTTTCTATATTGTTATCTGCAAAGCCACTTTCTCTAAATCTAACTCTAATTTGTCTTATTTCATCGTAGTATTGGTTTTCTCTTTGGACAAATTCTTTAAGTTTTTCATTATTATTGACTTCTTGCCTAATTTTTAATCTTTCGGCTTGTAAACCTTCGAGCTCTTTGCTTAAATCATCATTCCAATATTTAGTAGCAATTTGTTTTTCTTCATCGCTGATTGCTTGCTTAATTTCTTGATATTTGTCTTTATGTTGTCTAATTTCTTCCCAAATCATTTCATACATTTTTTTGCCATGTTTGGTAGAAACATAATCGTGCGACCATTCTCCACGAATTTTACCAGTTTCACTTACATAGGTTGCATCAAGTCCATGTCCAGATTCATGAAAAAATACACCACCTTTAGCATAAGAATCTTGGTCGGTAAATAATCCCTGTCCTACTGCAACTGTTCTTTCAACGTTCCATTGTCCACCAAAATAACTTGTTTTAGTCATATATTTAGAGTTTAGGTTTTTGCCTATCTTTAAATTGACTTGAGGGTTATTCTCGTAAAAATCTCCAATTACACCACTAATTTCATCATCTGCGTCTTGTAATTGTTCTATGAGTACCTTTCCATTTGCGCTTTTGCCTAGTCTTTTCTTTAAACTGTCAGCTAAAACTTGTTTGCCTTTTCCATCATATTTAGGTTTAATTTGAGTAATATCGGCAGGTTTTTCGCCTTTATCTTCGACTTTAACACCTAAATCTTGTGGTTTTGTGAACGAAACAAAGTGTCTATTTGATCCACCATCATCGGCATACTCGCCACTTACATCTCCGTTCCCACTAGGAACATACTCTTGTTGTTGTCCAGCTTTATTTAATTTTTTAGGCATATTTGTTTTTCTCAAAGTTATTCTATACGATATTTTTCAAACGCAAAACCATTTTTATTGCAAAATTCCCTTAATTCGTTGGTTTTATTGATAATATCACGATTCAATTCCCAATATTTTTTCCTATCTCCAACTTGTTTATACATTTGTTGTTCACTTTTCAATCTACGAATTTCGCGTTCATACTCTTTGATTTTGTTATTGATATCACGCATTTTTCTAACATCGGTAGCACTGTATTCTTTTGGTGGTAATTTGCCTTTTTCGTATTTAATTAAGTAGTGTCGGCAATTAAAACCAGAAATAATGTTGTTGTTATATCCGTACTTGTCCTTTTGAGCCATAATGTCGGTTAAACTATAAACCCATTGCCCATCGACTTTTTCCACTCTAAAACCACTTTCCGTTGCGTGTTTTGAGACACTGACTAATTTTCCCTGCCATTTTTCACACCTTTTAGAACAATCAGGATGACTGCTAATATAATACAAATCATCTCCACTATTTCGAGCATCTTCTACCATTTGCATTTGCTTTTGGTGTCTAATATCTAGTTCGGCTTTTTGCCATATTGAAATTGGTTTCTTTCCTGGTTCAATAGCAGTTGTTGGAATCTTGCTTGCCTTTTCAATATATTCTTGAATCTTCTTTGGATAGTCTAAAACTCTAACACTTGCCTTTGCTTGTGTCCACATATCATATTTGATACTCGCAATTTCTTTTTTATGTTCAATGATAAACTTCGACAATTCTTCTGGTGTATTGATTTTAGGCATTTTTTTGCCACTCATCATAAAAGCACCAACTAACAAACCTAAAACAACGGCAAAATCGTTTCTAGCTTTTCTTTGCTCTTTATAAACTTTATTTGCCATAGCATATAAGCCATTAATGTATGAATCTCTATTTTCAATGTCCATTGGCAAACGATTCTTTGCAAAATCTTTAATGTACATATCAATAACAGTTCTCAACTCGTACAAACTCTTATTTTGCCACAGATATTTAATAATTAATTTCTTTATGCTTGTTTCTGCGTGTTGTAACAATGGCAAAAAACGACTTTGGTATAAGTCATTAGTGTTTGCTAAATATAATCCTTTGTCGTTTTTTTCGAATAGTTCTTGCATAATTAGACTTTTTGATTTGGATTAGTTGACCCAAATAAGTTCTTCCCACCTAAATCATCGTAATTATTTTCGTTTCCAAAAGTGCCATCATCGTTCATTTCGTTAATTTCGTTCATAGCATTTTCTTCTCTTTTTGCTACTGCATCATTGATTCTCTTTTGGATTTGTTCTTCTTCTAAATCAGGATAAATCTCTCTAATAGCTTCTTCTTCGGTTGTTAATCCACTATCGAGCAATTTAGTTTGTCTATCGATAATTCTATCTTTGTTAATCAAACTTGGAGATGCGAAATCAATAGAAATGTTTGTTGCGATACCCATAAAATTGAGTGTGCTTTCAAGTAATCTATTAATTGGTTCTCTGTAATAACTTCTTTCGTGGTTAATAAATGCGATAGAAATATCATCTTCACTATCAATTTGTGTTGCAGTCATTGTTGTTTGACTATTCAACAAATATGAGCTTAAAACTTTTGGAGACATACCCCATTTGGTTGCAATATTTCTAATACAGTCATCCATAATTGCTTGCCATTGGTCTCCACGAAGTTCGAATTGTTCAACAACGACTTTTTGTGTGTTTGGATCAACACCCTTCATGAATTCGATTTTCTTATCGCCAACATTTGACAATACATTTTCAACCATACCAGAACGGAATTGCATAGCGTTTGGAGACACATCGTTTAAAGACAATGATTTTGGCATATAAACTGTGCCTTTACCTAAATACATATCTCTAATTTTGTATGATGCTGCAACTTCGTATGTAATCATATCGCTTTGAACTTTAACTAACTTACTTTCGCCTAAATTAGTTGCTTTAGGGTGTCCTAAATCGATATAACTGTCTTTTAATACTTCAACACCAATGTAATCAAAACCTAGTAATTGAGGTTCGCTTACTCTTAATGCACCATAATCTTCTTGTAAGGCATCTTTAAACCATTTTGGCAATTCAGCCCATGTGCAAGTAGATGTGTCTTGAATGCTTGGAGAATCTGCACCACCATTATTGATAGTACCTCTAACTCTTTTAACCAAATATTCAACCATTGGAACTCTTTTAGCTGCAACAGGTTTATATGTGCCATCAGGATTTTTTTCGATTTTCTTATCTACTTGTTCGTAAAATCTATGTTCGACTAAAAAGAATTGTTGATTGTTCTTTTTGTTTGTTGTGTCTGTATATCCACGAATTAAGATAGTAGCTTCTTCTACTTCTCCTGCGAAATTTGTTCTGTAAAAGCATTGATCCATTCTTACTGCTTCCCACCAAACTTTTCCATATAAATCGTGGTTTTCTTTGATTAAGGAAGTGCCAATACCTTCTGCATAACCGATACTAGCATAAATAGGATCAATAAATCTATTCTCTAAAACGTGTTTGCTAACTTTTTTTAAATTAACTTTATCAATTTCAGTAGGATTCTCTACATTAAGTCTTAACATTAACTTTTCGCCTACTATTTGTTTTGTAAGACCAGAAATTAAGACATTACCGATTTTTGTAGAAATGATACCACTTTGTCCACCATCTCCGTGTAAAGAATATACAAAGCCATCTAACCATTGAGTTGCGACTCTAATATACTTCCAGGCATAAGTTTTCATGAAGGTAGGCAAAAGACCGTACCATAAGGAAGCGTTAATGTTGTAGTTATAAGTGTCATTTACTGCACTAGCTAAACCAACTTGCCACACTGGAATACCTGTGTTTGGTATAACCTTATCCTCGAATTTTACTTCTTCTTCTGCCATAACCTATATACCTCGTTTTCTTAATTTTTTTGAGAATCTCTAGTGATTTTTTCGCTTTCTTTTGTCAATTTTTCGATTAAAGTATTAATTCTAGTGCCGATTTCTTCTGGATTAATACCCATTTGACCTAATAAAATCATTAAAAGTCTTTCCATATCAATAACGACTTGCGTTAATTGTCTTGTTTGGCTTGTTTGAATTGCCAATAATCTAAACATTACTTGCTTATAGTTTTTTTCTTTTAAACCTCTAATGTCTAATTCTCCAACACCGAGCTTTAAATCATCATCTTTGAAATCGATTGGCATACTTGCTGCTTCAAAACATTCTTTGTTGAGTTCGATTTCTTCTTTAGTCATTGATACTCTCTCTGTTGCTTGTTTTTTAGCTTCTTGTTTAATTGCGTTAATAGTTTCTTGTTTGTTCATAAAAATTATTCTTCCCTTCTATCGCTTAATTATATCATACACTCTTTTTTGCGAAACACAATTTGCTTTTAGTATATCAAACCACGCTATGTTTTCGATATTTTGATACCAGAACCTGCAAGAATAAGTGTAAGCATCGCAGTCATCGTTAGGTACAATAGGATCGTATCCATCTTGCTTTTCGTTCCAGATGAGCATTGATAGCTGCTCTGCTAAATAGTTGACT
>JAGCBE010000415.1 GCA_017652345.1 Methanobrevibacter sp. | reverse complement strand
TAAGCATGATGGTAACATATATAGTAGCATTCTTTTTGGAGATTTCACTTGCGAGACTTGCAGATGGAGGAAGTCTGTTTGGTGCATTCAATATACTTTCCATTAAACGCTGCATCGATACAATAGGATGGAGACATTATACTGTTGATTATACTAAGATTATGCTTTCAATAGCAATTTTGGCTTACCTTCAATATGGAATTGACATGTTTGGATTCTTCAATTGGATATTCGATTTAATCATTGGGCTTTTCATATTTGCAATTGAATTCATTGGAATCGGTAAGATTTATCAAGAGTATAAGATTAAGAAAGAAACAAGAGTTGTAGAAATTGATTAAATAAATCAAATAATTTGTAAAATAATTTAAAAAAAGTTTAAAAAATAAAATAAGGTAAAATCTAAAAGATAAGATCATAATAACTTCAAATCACCAGTGATCTTATCTAAAACATCATCTTCATCAGGACCTAATCCCAAGACTGTAACTGTAGATTTTGGCAATTGGGTTCTTCCTGCATCAGTCACTAAATAATAAGCTACACCATTGGCTCTTGCAAGCTCTCTAATATTATAAAGGTCTTGCAAAGTAGGGGCCTTTAAAACAACTTTTGCATAGGCCTCATTTTCCCATTTTCTGATTTTTGCCTTGTCAGCTTGCTTATATGCACCTATAGCAGCGTGGCAGCATTGTGCAGCTATTTTTCCTTTTCCCATCTTGATGTCAGTTCTTACAATCATTACCTGTTTCATTTAAATCCCAATAAAATTAATTAAAAAAAGTTTAAATAAACTCCTAAAATTTTTCTATATATTATTTTTATATTAAACTCAAAATTATTTAAATTTAACCAAAAAACAACTAATAAATATTTAACAAATGTGATTTTACAATATTACACAAAATTATTATAAACTATTAAAAACAAATTATATTTATTATAAATTAATTAATCAAACTTATTATATTATTATTTTAGAGGAAACGGAGATAAAATGAGTAGAATTTCTATTTTAGACAAGGACAAGTGCCAACCTAAAAAATGTAACTATGTATGCATGCACTATTGTCCTGGTGTACGTATGGAAGAAGATACAATAGTAATTGATGAAAAGAGTAAAAAGCCTCTCATTTCAGAAGAATTATGTTCCGGATGCGGTATCTGTACCAACAGATGTCCATTTGGTGCAGTCAGTGTTATCAATTTACCTGAAGCTCTTGATGAGCCTATTCACCGTTACGGTCAAAATGCATTTGAACTCTTTGGTTTGCCTACCCTTAAGGATGGAACCGTACTTGGTTTGCTTGGTCAAAACGGTATCGGTAAGTCAACTATCATGAGAATATTGTCTGGAGAGCTTATCCCAAACCTTGGAAACTATGACGAGGAAGCTACTTGGGACAATGTTATCGAATACTATAAGGGATCAGCATTGCAAAACTACTTTAAATTGCTTCAAGCTGGTGAAATCAAGACAATCCATAAGCCACAAATGGTGGACCAGCTTTCAAAAGTAGTGAAAGGAAATGTGAAGACCTTGCTTACCAATGTGGATGAAAGGAACAAACTGGATGAAATTGTCGATGATTTAGACCTTAAGAATGTTCTTGAAAGGGACATGCAAAACTTAAGTGGTGGTGAGCTTCAAAGAGTGGCAATAGCTGCAACTGTTCTTCGTGAAGGTGATTTCTACTACTTCGACGAACCTACATCATGGTTGGATGTACGTCAAAGATTGAATGCCGTTAAGGTAATCCGTTCCCTTGCTGAAGCAGGCAAATCCGTCCTTGTGATTGAGCACGACTTAGCAACATTGGATGCTATGAGTGACAATGTACACTTATTATATGGTGAACCTGGAGGATACGGTGTAGTTAGTGGAAATAAAGGTGTAAGAGTAGGAATCAACGCATACATCAATGGATTCCTTCAAGAGGAAAATGTGAGAATCAGAAAACAGCCAATTGAATTCAGCATCCGTCCACC
>JAGCBE010000414.1 GCA_017652345.1 Methanobrevibacter sp. | reverse complement strand
TTACTATAGTCTTCTGCTCAAGCTGTTGGTGTATCTCATACAGGCTCTAAAAAGTTTCAGTTCACTACTTCATAATATCATATCACTCCATCACTCTTTCTCTTACAAGGTATCCATTTTAGTCTTGTTCCATTTGTATCACTTACTTCTATATTTCAGTAGAATGTTCCATTGAATTTAGCAGAACTAGAATTAGGTAATGCACCAATATAAGCTGCATCTATACTCTCAAAAGTGTCTTCTGTAATATTTACATTTGTATTAAATCAAGTAGTTGCTCAAGGTCAGTATGTTATAGTTCTTGTTCCTGTTCACAAATTTGGTCTGTATAAATTATCTCAATATCTTAAATAACAATTATTTGAATTATGGAAATATACATATAGAGAATAGTTATAACTTCAAGTTCCTGTTCCTGTATATGCACCAAAACAGTTCATTCAAGTTGCTTGGTTTCAAGATATTTTCATACTAATTGTATCAGTTCCATACAACTTTTCATCTGTATCGTAGTATGTACTACCAGCAAATTCTATACTTGCTAGTCTTACATATCATACAGGTAGTTCCTTATCTTTTACTTTCAAAGCTCAGTTATTACAAACTATATCTACAGGTGTAGTAGGTGTAGGTGTGCTTGCTTGTGTACATCATCAGTAGGCTTTTAATTCCAAAAGTTTATTAGCTACTGCATCAGTTAGGTCTATGTATCAGTTTCCTGTTACTTCTTTAGTGTAAGTGGGAGTTCAACCACTAATAGCCATTCATTCATAAGGTCGGTGGATTTTCCACGATATAGTTCAGATTTTTCTATTAAACATTTTCTTCTATTTGTTACGAACTAAACAATAGATAAGAAGAAATCTCAATTTCAATAGATGTAAACCTTATCTAAATTATCAATATTAAAAGCAAAGATAGGTGCTGTATCATTTACAGGTCTGCTATCAGCTGTAGCTTCATCTAAAACTGTTTCTACATAGATGTCTGCACTATCTTTCATTATCTCTATTCCAAATCAAAGATTAGTCCATTGTCTTTCAAATACATTTTTAAGTACCTCTGTACTATTAGTTTCATCATAAGCCTTAATTAAATCTTGTAGGCTTGTAGATGTTGTTGTTGCTGTTAGTTTCATTTGATTATATAATTATAAATATAAATTACGAAGCTGTTACTGTTTTCCAGTTACTACCATCATAATACTTTAACTGATGGTTTGTGCTATCATACCATATCATTCATTCTGTTGGCGAACTAGGTGTTGTAGCATCTGTTGTTAGTTTATCATCCACATACTTCTTAGTTGTAGGACTTCAAGGATACTGTGGTGTATATGGAGTTGAGTAGTTATAGTTTGTTGCTAATACATAAGGTGATGTTCAAAACTGTCGGTTATTCTCTGAACTTACATAAGTCCAAACACCACTATAGTAAGTAAAGTTCATATATATTACAGGTACATTAGTCCTACTCGTTCAAACATTAGTTCAAGATGTATAATTGCTTGTAGTTACACTTCTTATATTACAGAATTGTAGCCTTATGCTTGAATGGTCATCTTCTGTAGCTGTTATATCACATACTATTCTCCTACTATATACATTGTTTCAGATAACTATTACACAGTCCTTATATGTTGTTTTATCTAAAGGTAACTGTCCAGTGCTTGTTAGCCAACTAGCCATATAAGGTCATACATCACTATTCAAATCTGATGTATCATTAGATGGAGAGTAGAATACTGCTACATTATCATCTACATATTTCTTAGTTGCTGGACTTCATTCATACTCTGGTAGATATGGAGTAGGATAATCAACTCAAGGAGATAAATAAGTACCACCAATAGAGCTTGTATTACTATTTGTTATATAAGTTACACTACCAGAGCTAATATTTATTTCTAATCTATAAATAGCGGTTTGCGAATAAGACTGTGTAGAATAACTAGGCTTATAATTAGTAACTCAGAAATAAAAACTCATCATTGTTAATTGAGTTGATAAGTATCAAACAACGATATAAGCTATATCACTCAATACTACTATCGGATTTTTACCTGCTAAGTACCAGTCTAAAGCAGCCTGTGCATTTGTTGTGTCTGATGTGTCAGATAGGTAGAATGTTTTTGTATTTCATTCTCAACCTCAACCACCTCATCAAACTTCATTCCAATTGCTACCATCGTATGTCTTTAATACATCATTAGTTGTATCGTACCATACCATTCATTCGGTAGGAGAACTTGGTGCTGTAGATGAAGATATAATTTTATCATCTATATACTTCTTGGTAGCTGGACTTCAAGGATACTGTGGATTATATGGAGATGAGTAATTTCTGCTAGTTGATAAATAATAAGCCTGCTGTCATCTTTCTATGTTAATAGAATATGCAGCTCATTCGTGCATTATTATTTTTATTTTATCAGCATCAAATACGAAATCAGATGTAGTTCACGGAACTATAGTAGTAGCTGGTGATGTGAAAGTGTAAATTTCGTGGTCTGAGTAAATATCTACTGATGTATATACATATAAACTTGGGAAATCAGTTGATGTTGATGCTGAAATATCGTATATATATGCAACATTTCCTGCAGCTACCCAATTACAAGCATCTCAAGCAACTGCAAAATTAGCATCTCAAGTTCCATCTATATAGAATGTTTTTGTGTTAGGTGTTTCTCAACCATCTTTAATCAGCTTTCCTGTAGTTCCATCAAATACTGCTAAATGTCAGTTAGTTGAACTAGAAGGTCATACTACATCTCCACTTCAACCACCACCAGTAGCACTAATCACATTACTTGTTATATCTATACCAGTTCAAGCTGTTAAGGTGTCTTGCTTACCAGCTAATGCAGTAGATAAATCTGAACTATCTACAAAGTCACTATCATTATCCAAATCTGATGTCTTTGTAGGTATAGTTGGCTTGTTTATGAAATAGGTATAGTCGTATACATTCTTTCAGAGGTTGTTTGGGTCATATACACTCCTTTTCATATCTCATTCTCCTCCACCACCTCATCAGCTACCTCATCATCAGTTAGATTTTATAATTTGTACCATTGTTTGTTAGTTAATAATTTAAAGGCATTTCTGGCTCAGCTATTCACTGCATATCTACAGGTGCATTTACTCACTGTTCCCTAGCCATTCATAATCATTCTTCCATTCATTCTTCCATTCCCTCATTCATTCACATCTCTATTCATTCACTCATTCACTGATTTAATCAGTATTGATTACCATAGTTAGTAGGTATTCATAAGGCTTGCATTACTTCTTCTTCACTCATTCAGCCTTTTCTACTTACATTTACATCATACTTATCTGTAAGCTCTTGTGGTAATCTCTCACTTACTACACTATCTACTACCTCATTCAATTTATTCTCTAATCTCTCTACTTGCTGTAATAACTGCTCTATAGTTACTCTATTAGACATTCATTCATTTATGTTTGTATTACTCTCTTGTATTCTATTAGCTATTTCTTCATCCATAGTTGAAAGCTGATTATCTATATCTGATTTAATTTTAACCACATATTCTGCCATTAAATCCAGCTTCCCATTGATACCAGAAAAGTTTTTAGAGCTGTTTCAGTCGTTAGTGGCACTTGTATCCACTACAGCTTGTTTTATGTCGCTTAAAATTCAGCTAAGGCTATCAAGTTTCTTATAAACATCATAACCTCACTTTCATTTAATAGCTGTTTTGATTTCATTCAGACTTTTTCTTACCTCTTTATCATTATACTCTTTTCTACTCTTTACAGCTTTCTGTATAGCTTTATCTACTCAGTCAAATCTACCATTGATAGAAGTAAAGTAAGGTGCAGCTGTTCTACCCCAAGAGTATTTGTTAGAGTAGGCATCAAACTCGTTACCACCAAACTTATATCTATCATAATCAGAAGATAATGCTGAGCCACCATCAAATACATATAGATATACCTTCTCTGGATTATACCTATCAAAGTTATATATGTACCATCAGTAACCTAACTCTGTGCATAATCAGTCTTCTATATATTTTTGTCAGTCCCTACCAATAATGGTAACAGTAGGACTTAATCAAGTCTTTGGTACTCATCAGTCT
>JAGCBE010000413.1 GCA_017652345.1 Methanobrevibacter sp. | reverse complement strand
TGAGTGAGAGAAACGAGAACTATGATGCTATCAAGGTAGGTTCTATCCATGGTTTCAATTCTTACAACATCCAGATATTGATAAGATAGCGTTTAGTTACTTAGTGTTTACTAAACAAAAGAAAATACAGCACCAAAACATAACACATATTATTACAAGAGACGAGGCAGAAAATTTTGTAAGAGAAAAGCTTTATGATTATTTGTTATGAATACACAAATGAGAAATAGAAGCAACAGAATGAAGCCTTGACAGAATGTAATAGACTTTAATTCATAACATAGTACAGAATGGAGAATAAAGATAGTCAAAGAGGTGCTGTGGTTGAGTTGATTGAGGTTATGGCTAATCAAATAGCTTCATATTCTCATCACTATGAGCTATACAACTCACTAGAAACAGACCTAATGGACAGCGACCAATTCCCTGCAGAAGAAGTTGAGAAAATGCAGGAAGAAAGTAGCTATCATTACTATGAAATGCAGAAACTAACAGAGCAAAGAAGAAGAAGTATGCGTATGTTGAAGGCGTTGGCTGTAGATTATAATGAACAGTTCTGGTGTTTAGTGAAACACGCCATTGCTACATATCAATTTGCTCAAGAAGTGCTTGCTACAGATATGTACAACACAGACTATATTCAATTAGCGGCAGAAGCTTCACAATATATGTATAAATGTGTTAGTAGGTTGCTATGAGTTGATGTAGTTACTTGTTGAAGATGCCTAGCAGATGAGCTGGCAGACAATAAACCTTTAAATAATTAAAATAAAATGAGTAAAAGTAAGCCAAACATTTATGAAACGATTTTGGATACTTATACTAAAGACTTAGACCAGTGAAGAATAATGTTATATGAGAATATGTCTAAACTTATGAGAAGAAACCCTTTACTTAAGGTAAAGAACTACACATACACGAAGGAAGATATATTAAGTGAGGCATTTATGTTAGCAGATGAGATGATATTAGATAACAAAGTGCCATACAATAAGAAGATTACAAGGCTATGGTATCTATTCAATAGATGATGATGAGCATTGTATAATAAAATCAATCAATATTGAGCTGAGTTATACAACATTGATAATCTAAAAGAGAAAGACATAGCTGAGTATATGGAAGATGATATATTGAATTGGATACTTGTTACTAATAACATCATAACTCCTATGGAGGAGAAAGTGCTTACTTATCTACAGGAAGGTAGAGGTAAATACGAGATAGCTAGATTAATGAATGCTTCATATTATAACATTAAATGAATAGTTGACACATTGGCCTTAAAAATAAATAGATTTATATTAGAGAATGATATAGATGCAAACAACAGCTAAAGTAGAACGTAAGGTTCTATCACAATACATAACGGTCTATCAATCCATAATACAGTTCTCATTAGAGAAGATGGGTTTAGAGGTTATAATTAAGCATAACAAAGAAGATAACGATAATATGCTTGACGATATAAATGCTAAACTTATTGAGGTATGTGAGAAGTATCTGGAGTGAAAGAAGTTATGATTAGATAAGTTCCAGCTCGCAACTGTAGTCATGGATTTATATTCTCAAGCTGTATCCGAATTAGAGGCTCCTTTCAAAGTTATAGCAAAAGAAAGCAAGTCTTTAGTACAAGAATACTTGGAGAAGAATAAATCCAAAAGAGAAACATTAGAAAGAATTAAAGCTGAAAATGAAACATTAGACAAAGAGATTGAGGCAAGGAAGAAAGAGATGAAAAGAAAGAGAGACGTAGAGATTAATACAGTTCCTGTGGAAGTTGAACCTGGTCCAACAATGGGGGTGGTAAATGAGGCTGTTCCTAATAGACCAAGACAGCAGAGACGTAAGTGAACTGACGCTCTGGTCGATGAAACTTTTAGATTGCCTATATAAAAAGATGTTATACAAATTAGCGAACATTCGTCGTGCTCCATGAATTAATGATTATAATCTACTCGTGGACGCAGTAAACAGTATTATAGATAGACTAAACTCTAAAATTGAAATAGAGAACGTTAATATCTATAGAGAAGTTAAGGACTTTAAGTTCTTTAACGGAGAGGAAACAAAACTTCCATATCATTCTGCACACACCATATCTTCCGTTGAAGACGCTACTAAACTATTTGCTCAATACACATTCACGTATAAAGAGATGAAGGAAATTAATGACTTAGTAATACAAGGTAAGGTCGTTTCATTAACTATTGATGTAGTTGAGGAAGTGACAGAGAAAGAAGAAAAGCAAGAAGCTATATTTGAGAAAGTAGAGAGCGTTAGTTTAGATGAATTAGCAACAGAGCTAAAGGAAGAAAAGAAAAAGAAAAAGACTGTCAAGAAAAAGACGGCCAAAAAGACGGGCTCAAAGTCTTTTAAATCTAAAAAATAATTATGGTAACAAATACAAAGTATGATAAAAGTAAAATAGCTTGAGATATATGTGAACAAGCATTTGCAAAGCATATCGTAGAAGATTTATGATGAGAAATATTGGAGACGGCCCCAAACAAAAGGTTTAAAGATTGGGACATTAAAGCTCTAATAGATTGAGTTGTGGTTACATACGAAATTAAATCAGATAGAAAGAGTGAACACTCTCGTAACAGTTTAATAGAATATGAATACAAACCACGATGATGAGATTGGGAGCCAAGTTGAATAGCTTGAACAAAAGCAGATTACTTTATAACATATTCTGATAAGAAACGACGGCAACAAAGCGTAGAAGAATTAAGAAAGCGCTTAGATGCTAGAAAAAAGTTTAGTGTGTTTAGTTGAAATGGTAACAGAGCTAAATGATGGTTGTTTAAATGTTCTGAAATGCCTTCACTGTTTGACCAAATAGAGGAGATGGAAGAGCTACCACCATTTGAAGATGAAGAAATTGAACAAAAAGAATGTGTGGGTGGATAATTATTCCACCCCGCACATACAACGTGTCTTAAATTAATTTTGACAACGGTTGTACCTAGTGTTTCTATACAATATTTATATCATTATTTATATTAAAATGGAAATAGTCATAAAAGAATTAAAAAATTTCTTGAATGCGTTCAACAGAAGATGGGAGACTATAGATGAGCCAGGAGAATTATTAAGGCATTATTTCTCACTCCCAAATTGAGAGCTATGGCTTAAGCTTCCAGACAAAACTATAGTCAAACTATCAGACTGAATTGATTTAGATGGTGATACAAAAGACATTGTAGAAACGTTAAAGGTTTTAGCTAACAATATTATAAGGCATGAAGAAGAAAAAAAGTTTTGATAGCTGGAGATGGCAAAGTATAGATGCTGAGGTAGTATATAATCTACCATGAAAGGTGGTCATGTATCTTGCTGGGCCAATAAGTCC
>JAGCBE010000412.1 GCA_017652345.1 Methanobrevibacter sp. | reverse complement strand
TTCTAATTCCATCATCTTTCTCCTTTCCCACCCCTTATGATTTTATCAGAACTGCATCAAACCCTGACTCTTTCAGCTTCTTCACCATGTTCTCAGCGTTCTCTTTCCTTGAGTATGCTCCAACCTGCACACGATAGATTGACTTCCCATCAGTGCTTGGAGTCTCCCTTTCATTCTTCTCTGCAACTTCTTCTGCGTGCAGTATTGCTTCTTCTCTTGTCATTCCTTATCCTCCTGCAACTGTTTAAGAACCTCTGCTATTTGTGGGAATGAACGTCCTGTCTTTCTGAAATCCTTTTTATCCATCAAACCAACACTACCATCACTCCATACAATTCTTATTACTTCTTGACGCAACCCAATAATAACACATTTTTCTTTAGAATCAACATCAACTAATTCATCCCCAACCTTGAAGTCCTCTTGCTTGGCTTTCTTCTGTTCCCATGCTTTGATTTTGGAAATTACTTCGGATGCGGAAAAATCTTTTAATATATCAACATCATTCTTAGGCGGTGCAATGTGGAATAATTCTCTTAGTTCCACCATATCTGGATAGTTTTCTTTTGTTATTCTTAATTTCCTTGCTGCTTCCCAAGCATCATTCAAGCCACGCTGATATGCTAACTCTTGTACTGTTTCTAGATTTAACTGTTGTAACTTATCAAGCCCATATTCATCAAACACAAGACTATTAAATCCTTTAATGCGATATAAGTTATCTGGTGTTTCACAAGTCTTTTCACCGACTTCTGATACTAACTCTGCTGTTGTTTCATAAACTTCCCCAATTTCAATAATATACTTATCTCCTACTTTTACACTCATTTTTGTATCTCCTTAAAATATTTTTCAAAATCACTCTTTTTAATTTGAACAGTTATTCTATTTCTTCTTAACTCTACAATGTCAGAACAAGAAGTTATTTCAGCTTTCCATTTTTGTTGTGGATAAAAATGTATATACACCTTTTCCTCAAATCCATAAAATAACATAAAATATTTTCTTGGTCTTACTTTAATATTTATAATTTCTACATCTTCTACATCCATAATTTCATCCCACCCCTTTTATCCATTTAACTATAACATAATCCCCATAGTCATTTTTCCATTCCTCAACACCTTTTCTACTTTCACAAAATATGTCTATTCTTTCACCACTTACTAAATCCTTATTTCCACCAGTATCTCTACATTCAAAATTTCCTATGAACTGCATATCCATTGTATATAATGCAGCTACTTGTCCTAAATGCTCCTTATTTGATGCACATATACCTACATATGGAACAGTTCCATCATATGTTTTATTTCCAGTTGGCAAATATAATGTACACCTTAAAACTTCACAACCATCTGGCACTTTCAATTCTGAAGCATCTATTACAAGTTTAAAACTAAATGTTATTATTAACACTACTATTAAAATTATTTTTTTCATTATTATTTTTCCCTTCCTCATTTATCAGTTTAATCACTTTTAACATTTTATATTTTTCTTTTAACATTTTGAAGTATTCATTGCCTTCTTCTTTTGAAACAATTTCAACTATTCTATCTGGTGGTCTAAATATCCAGTATTCTCTTTTCTTTGTAACATCATTTTCCCATGTTTGGAATGTTGCTTTATATTCAATATTATTTCTATCTTTATAATGCACATTCCAATATTGTATAAGATTTATCATTTAAAATCCCTTCCTATCAATGAGCTATTATATTTAGTAACCCTTTTAATATAAATATTTTTATCAAATTCTGATGCACCATATTCTTTTATTAAACGTATAACTTTTTCATTTACAACACGAGATTTACACCTATCATAAAAATTATCGTATGAAGTAAATATACCATTCCTTTTACGTTCCTCAACAATTTCCTTTGCAGCTTTTTCCCCAACACCTTTAATTTCTGATAAACCTCTTTGTAAACAATTTTCTCCTTCAACCTTTCTTATTCTCATTCTTTCATTTGAATAATTTATATGTGGAAGAAAAACAACACAACCATCCTTTGTTGCATAACTACAGAACTTATCATAATCATCCTCATTTGGAGCATACTTTATTTTTGCAAACCAAAACTCTGTTGGGAAATAAGTTTTATAGTACATCTCCTTAACTGATATTAAACTATAACCACAAGCATGACCTTTGTTAAATGAATAAACCAGCATAGTATTAAACATTTCCTCTGCTTGTTGTTTTGTTAATCCATTCTTAATAGCACCTTTTACAAACTTATCATGTAGCTCCTTTTTATTCCTTTCAAATTCAGCTTTAGCATCTTCACTTTGAGATTGACCACCAATCATCTTCATTACTTTATCAGCATCTCCCCATGACATGCCACCTATATAAACACATATCTGCTGAATCTGTTCTTGATAAATTACAGTACCATAACTTTCTTTTGTATAATCATAATATAAACTTTGTTTTGCTTCATCAATATTTATTTTGTTTTCAGCATATGCCTCAGGCATGTGTAAACTTAAAGGGCCTGGTCTATTCATTGCGTTTGCTGCAATTATATCGTCAAAACAATTACAATTTATTTTTATCAAAATATCCCTAACTGCTTTTTTATCAAATTGGAATACTCCTATTGTATTTCCTTTGTTAAAATTATCAATTATTTTTTCATCAACTACAATTTCATCATATATTGGATTTGAACCAGTAACTCCTTTTAATTCCCCAAGTTCCTCCATTGTTCCTAAACCTAACATATCAAATTTTACAACTCCAATATTTTCCATATCATTCAAATCATAGTTGGTATATATATTACCATTTTTATCAATTCTTAATGCAGTATAATCAAGTATATCCCCACCAGTTACAGCAACACCTGCTGCATGTGTACCAATAAAACGCATTTTAAAATACAACTTTGTGAAGTGTGTAATTATATCGTCATACTGACTATTATATAACTTTGCTTCCCTACTACATAACAAACTTTCTTTATCCAGTTTACCATCTTCATCTATATATTTATTACATAATTTTTTAATATCTGCAATTTCCTTTTTATTATTTCTTACCTCGGTTTCATCAATAGATTTATCAGTTGGTAAACCACAAACCTTTGCCAAGTCATTTATTAAATTATCAACCTTATACAAACCATAACTTGCAATTCTTGCTGTATGTCCTTTGTATTTATTTATAACATAATCAATAACTTCATGCCTTCTTGATGTTTCAAAATCAATATCAATATCAGGTAATTTCTTTTTATCCTCACGCAGAAATCTACGAAAATCCAAACCAAATAATAAACTATCAACTTCAGTAATTCCTAAAGCATATGCAATTAAACAATTACAAGCAGAACCACGTCCAGGTCCTACATTTATTCCATGTTCCTTTGCCCAGTTTACATAGTCAGCAACAATTAGAAAATAATCATGGAAACCTAATGTTTTAATTACATTAAATTCCTGTTTAACTCTTTCCTGGTACTTTTTGTTCCATTTACCTTTTTCCTCTAACCCTTTTTTAATTTTTGATTTTAATAATTTTTCTGAATCATCAGAATATTTTGGTAATATTTCCTCATAATCTTTAAATATATCCTCAACACATTTATCCTCAATTTCCTTTAAATTAAGTATCATTCTTTTACCAATGGATTCTGTACTTTCCTTAAAATCCTTTTTGTGCATTTTAACAAATCTTTTATACAGTTCACTATCACTTGGCATATATCTTTCTTTATATGTTTCCTCAATATGGTTTAGATCATGTCCAGCAACTTCGTGCATTTTTAAATATGTTGGGAAATCTTCTTTCCTACCTCTATGACTATCTGATGTTAATACACATTTAACCTTAAGTTTTCTTGCCAATTTTATTGCTTTTACATTTACCATTTCCTGTAAATTAGGTTCTGATATTTTGTATGGTTGTATTTCAATATAGAAATCATCCCCAAAAATTTCAACCATCTTTTTTATATATTTTTCTGCCTGACTTAATTTATCCTCTTTTAAACATTGTGATAAATAACCAGCAATACAAGCTGATGTACAAATCAAACCTTCATGGTATTTTTCTAACAATTCAAAAGTCCAAATCGGATTATAATACTTTTGTTTTTCCCCTTCATACTGCAAAGCATTTAAGTTATGATACCCAACCTTATTTTTTGCAAATAAACATAAATGGTATCCCCTATGCTGTTCTTTATACTTTGGTAAAAAATATCCTTCACATCCAAGTACAGGTTTTATTCCATTTTCTTTACATGCTAAATAATGTTGGACTAAACCATTTGTATTTCCATGATTGCTTATACCCAAAGCTGTATGCCCTAACTCCTTTGCTAATTTTGCCAATTCACTAGCTTTACCATAACCATCAAAACTAGAACACTCATCATGCCGATGTAAATCCATTACTTAATCCTCCTAATCATTTAACTTTTTCATAAACATAATAATTTCATTTTCTTTTTCAACAACATCTCCTGTAAAAAACATAACAGCTATTGTTTCTGTTGGGCTAACATCCTTAAAATTTTTATTTATTAAATCAATTAACTCCTTCTTTGTAAGACCTTTTGAACCATACATATATATCACCTCATTTCCAAATTTAAACTATGAAAGGCAGCTTATATAGCTGCCTCAATTCCTTTTGATCTGATAGCGTCTTTACCACTTTGGAAACCTTTATCATAAATATTTTTATCATTTGAAATAGTTAATGCAGCTTTTCTTTTTTTAGCCTTTTTAAATTTTAAATCATAACTATCACTTACTTCCTTTGGAATTACAATCATTAAAGCTGTACATTGTTTTTCCAATTCACTTCTTATACCATCAACAAAACCCATACAAAATGTATTCCTTACATTTTTTGCAGTTCCTGTTTGTTTCCTTACTTCACGTTTCATTTTGTCTGATAATTTAACACCAATTTTATACATTGAAAAAAATACATTTCTACAGATATTAACATCTTCATCATATCCATAAAAGCAAACATCATTATCCATTAAGAAGCATCTACATCTAAAGTTTTTAGAAAGCACAATTCCTAATTGAATTTTCCATTTTTGAACTTTACCATCAACTTTGCAACATATTGATTCAATGTTACTTTCATTAACTTCATTCCCAAGTTCTGCTTCTTTAATGTGATATTCAGCCATTAACCTTTGTGCCTTTAAAGCAGCTGCCATTGCTTCCTCTTTACTTGGATTGTTTTCAGCCAATGCTAAGATTTTGTTGATTTTTTCAATGATTTTCTTTTTTTCTTCCATTTCAAAATACCCCCATATGTGTTTTGTTATTTGTTAAATCCATTATAACACATAAAGGGGTATTTGTCAACAATTAAAATACATTTTTTAAATCTTTTCGATAAACATGTAAACTAAACATTGTATGGGTAAAATTTCCAACTTCCATATTGCATCTCTTAGCAACATATTCCAATAATTTTATACCTAAATATACATCATTATTAAAGTGTGTATTAAAATCACAACTTCTCATAACATAATGTATATTTAGTTTACCTTCCCTGAATTGGAAATTATAACCTAAACTACATGGTACTCTTGAAATTCCACCAAGTTTATCAACATCCTCATTACAATCCCAAACACTTAACCACAACTGTCTACTATCATTATCATTCTTTAACCTACTAATGATTTTTTCAAGTTGTTCATTTCTGAAAAATCTTTCATTATAAGTATAAGCAAACTTCCCATCGTGCATATACTCATTCCAGATCTCTTCCCTTAACTTATATGCTTCCCCAGGATTAACATTTCCATCACTATCAATTCTTTCCTCAAATTCAGCATCAGCCCAAGGTTGAATAGTATATGGTTTAACATCCTCAGATTTTGCATTAAGAATTGTATAACAATAATTCTGCAGCTCTTTTGTTGAATAATCAAGATTTCCTTCTACATATTTATCCTGCATTGTTTTTGGATAAACTGAAATTCCCATTTCTGCTAAATCTCTTTTAATTTCTTCATAGGCTTCTTGCCAATCCATGTAAATTCTCATTTACCTTTTCCTCCTTTTTGTTTACTTTCAAAGTAATTTTTTATTGATAAATTCATTATATCAATTTTTTCATATTTTGTCAACCCCAAATATAATTTTTGCATTCTTGCTAAAGTTTGAAAAGTATGAATTTTACTATCTGGTTGAAAATACCTTTCATAATCCTTTTTTAACTGATTTATCCATTTATGGGAATAATCGAGTTTTTCTCTTGGAATACCAAAATAATCATAAAATCCATTTATAAATTTAGCACTACAATATATTTGAGCACAAAAGAATACTACACTTTGTATATCACATATATCTTCTGGCAATTCATTAACAAATCTGTTTAACATTACTAAGTCAGCAGCCATTCTTCTTTGTGTTTCGGTAACACGATAAAAAACTTTCATGCCACTCCATTTTTGATTTCTATTTTTTCTTGTTAAAACAACTGAAATTAAACAGCTTCCATTATTAACTTTTTTCTGATTAAAATAAAATGTATATGATGTTCCAGAAACAGTTCTTAATTTTTCATAAAAGTTTAACAGATTTTCATAGTTAATATAAGTCTTTAGCAAATGCCCCCACTTACCCATTGTATAACCAAATGTTGAAAGATCTAATGTACAGTCATAGCTTTTACATCCAATAACTACATTTTCTACATATCCACTATCTGATAATACACTTGTAATAATATCGGGATTTGTTAAGAATTTTTGATTTAACTTCAAATACATTTCATCAAAATTTTTATATTTCTCAACTAACATTTACTTCCTCCGTTTTAAAAACCATTCATCAATACTTAAATCCTTTGGAAGCATTTCTGGACAATCCATTAAACCTAATGCTAATTTTTGCATTCTTGCTTGTGATTGATATGTACTTATTTTTGAATCCTTGGTAAAATAATTTCTTCGATTCTTTAACATACAATCTATCCAGGGGTGATTATCCATACCTTCTATAGGAACTCCAAATAAATCTAAATAACCATTTATCACCATTCCACTTATATATGCTTGTACCATATGAAATACAACACATTCAAAGTTACATATATCTTGTGGTAACTCGTTGATGAAGGCCTGTATTAGCGCCAAATCGGCAGCCATTCGCCTTTGGGTTTCAGTTGTACGATACAACACATTAACACGCTTCCAAGGGCCTCTGGAGATGTCTCGTGTTAATACTATTGCAATCAAACAACTACCATTGTTTATTTGTTTCTGGTTAAAATAAAAAGTGAAGGACATACCAGAGGTTGTTTTTATATCTTCCCTAAATTTAAGTAATTTATCATAGTCAATATAAGTTCTTAATAAATGCCCCCATTTATTTTTCTTATATCCCAACTTACCCAAATCTAAGTTAAAATCCCAGGACTTACAACCAATAGTTATATTCTCCATATAACCGAGAAATCCATTTGTTCTACTAAGCATACCACTAGTGTTTGTTAGGATCTCTCGGTTAAACTTTATAAACATATCATCAAAATTTTTATATTTTCTTACAATCAATAGTTTGATCTCTGCCTAAATTTATTTACCTGGGATTTTTTAAGATAAATATTCACAATATCATCACAAGTCAAAGTGAAGTTTAACAAACCAATGTAATTTCTCCACACCTTGTTTAATTGTGAAAAGAAAAGTGATTTATCAGTAACCATATTTGTTTGCTTCCAAGGTTTATTTTTTAAGCAGTTACACATCATGCCTAAATCCTTAACAAGCTTTGATACTGCATCGTTTATACAACTGAAATTTGAAGCATCATCAATGAGCATTGACAAACAGTCTTTATATTCTACATCAAAGAAACTATTATAATCATATCCAGATAAAATAGTTAATTCTGTAAGAAAATGTAAACCATCAATCAACTCTTCCGAATAATGAACCATATCATCCTGTTCAAGAGCATCTAATGCTTCCCCAACTTCCTCAATAACTCTCCAGCTAAAATCTTTAATTCTAGCCTGTCCTTTTTTATCATCAAGATTTACAGGACATTGTTCTGTTTGCATTAAACCACTTTTTAACTCAATATCGTGATATTTTTCCATTAACTCTTTTTGCCTATCAAATATTGCTTTAAGCTTATCGCCTTTTACTTCTTCATCAACAGCATGTGTTATATTCACTTTAATTCCCCTCCATCAAGTAAGTCAAATAAATCTGACACTGTTTCAACTTTATAATTATATTCAATAACAACACTTCCGATACCAACTAATGCAACAGCCATTTGATTATAAGCATCAATTAGTTTTAAGGCATTTTCTTTAACACCACTCATTTGTTCACGTTCTCCCCAATTAAGAACTTCAAACAATCCAGGATAACAGAAAATAAATACATCAACATTTTCTAATAAATCAATCGGTTCACTACCACTCCATTTTTCAAAAATATCATTATTCCTTAAAACCCTGCCACATGTTGATTCTTCAATAATAGGGAATCTGTCAAATATAACAATATGATCTTTATCTAAATTTTCCTGCATAAAGTCAATATATTCATCAACAGATTTATTTGCACCAATACTTTTTGCAATTTCTGATTTATAACCTTCTGCATTTAGCATTTCATTCAAGCTATTACACAAAGTTGTTTTTCCAGTATTATCACACCCGAAAACAACTATTTTTAAATCTTTTACCATTTTGTTTCCTCCTTTAGGAATTTAAGGGAAGAGATTAACTCTTCCCATTATTTTACTCCCAATCGTCCTCATCATCCTCATCAGAATCATCTTCCCAATCTTCGTGAGCATCATCGTACTCCTCAAGAAGTCTTATGTAATACTTCTCAGGTTTCTTGGGTTGTACATCAATATCTCTTTCTTTGCAAAGATTGTATAACTCCTTTGCAGACATTGAGGAATAATCATTTTCATCCTCTTCCTCATCATCCCAATTATCATCTGAATCAGAATTTTCATCATATTCTTCAAGCAAGCTAATGTAATAACTTTGTTTCATTTTCGGCTCTGCCTCGATTTCACGTTCCTCACATAACTTGTATAATTCTTTTGCAGTCATTTCAGAATAATCAAGCTCTTCCTCTTCTTCCTTTACATTTTTCTTTTTACCCTTGCTATCATCAGAATATTGTGAATGCTCATCAGGATAAGCATTATCCAAAATTTCTAAGAATTTTGATCTGCTTATTGCTTTTGCTTTGCTATTCTTAAATGTTTGCTTATCCATCGGAATAACACTAAACTGTTTATTTTGCTGCTTACCACTTACAGAAATAACATAATCTCTATCTGTTAATGTTCCATAAGTTTCATACATTGCAGCAATTTGACCTATTGGGGAACAGTTATTCATTGGATACATAAACAGCTTAACTTCCTTATCCTCACAATCCCAAATAGACCAGATATATTGACTTCTTGTCCTAATACCTTCCTCATCACAATATTGGCAGCTTCTACCAAATGTTTCCTGGCAAGGTACATTTATACCTGCTTCAAAGTTATCATGGAAAACAATTTCAAACCCATCCTGAAGATCCTGTAAAAAACGGATACGTTTCTTTTGTCCATCCTTTACAAAAAAGAATTTTCCTTTGTTTTGTCCAGATTTTTGTGCATCTTGTTTGATTCGGTCAAGTAAACCCATTTTTAAAATCCTCCATTTCTTTCACATACAAAATTTAACATCCCTTTGCTTTAAGACCTGCATACCATTTCTCCAAATTTATTATCCGAACACTACAGCCTTATCAAACGTAATGACGGAGGAAATACTCTTTGCTTATAGGTAAGTGTTAGCTCTTGTGTTTTATTTTGTATCGTGACATTGTTTTTTTGTACATTTTATTAAATAACCCTTTTGACATTTGTCCTGGGTCTTTAATATTTTTTATATAACTAAATCTAATAACATTATTAAAAATGCTTCTTAAATAATTTGTACCTTTTCTTCCACATTCATCATTATCCAATGCAGAAATAATGTACTTAACTCCTGATTTCTTTAATTTAATTTCCTGTTCTTTGGACATTTTCCAACCAAGAATTGCAACAACATTTTCTTCCCCATATTGAATAAATTTAAGTCTATCCATATAACCTTCTACGATTATCACATAATCCTTTTTTCCATAATTACCAACAAGTGTATCTCTTCTGGAAAATCCTTCGTTATACAGATATTTTCTTTTTTCTTCAATCTCTGGACTAGTTGTTCTACAAACCCAACCTTTAAATGTTCCATTGTCAAGCATTGGAAATATTATTGGATAACTTTTATTAAATGTTACTTTTGCTTCACATTTATTTAATACATCAATATTAAATCCCCTATCCAACATATATTTTCTTGTTTGAACAACTTCATCAAATTTGTTTTCACTCCAGTTTATTTTACTAAGTCCATAGTAATAATCCCAGGAAATATCATAAAGTTCATCATTAGGTTTACGCATTTTAACCCTTTTGGAAAAATCCAACTTTTTAACTTTATTTGAATTTAATATTTTAAAAAGTTTTTGTACAGATTGTAAATCATTAAGTTTTGGATTAAGTTCTCTTACAAAGGTATAAGCATCACCAGATTTTCCACAACCAAAACAATAATAATTTCCTTCTGTTAAATTTACAATCATACTAGGGTTTAAGTCATTGTGGAAAGGACAAACTATTTTGTACTCTGTTGAACAAGCATCTGGAATATAACCATAATAAGTTAAAACCTTTGCAAGTTCCTCACCACCACATCTAAATGTGAATGGCTTACCAACCTTGACTTTTTGCATATTTAATCTTCCTCTTGATTTGTTTCAACCTCATAAAATTTTATATACTGGGAAACATTTTCAACCTCATAACATCCTTTAAGATCGTCAACCAATATTTCCCCAAGCTCACCAAGCTCATCAATTTTTTTGTTGTCAACTTTATTTTCAACACAAACATATTTTGAAAATACTTTTGGATCTACCCCACATGATGTTAAATACTTAACCAAACCAGAATAATCTGTTATTGTGTATGTTTTATTAACAACTTTGTTAAATAACTTTTTACCAATCTTTTGTTTAAGCTTTTCAACATCCCAAATAATTTTATTTGTTTTAATGGATTTTACTCTTATGTATTTCCCTATGTTTGATGTATCAATAGCAAAATCCTCATAACCACTTTTAAAAATAAGGTTTTGAAGTTCCTGCCTTTTTTGTTTATACTCTTCCTCGTACTTTTTGTACTCGGCATTTAATTTAAACAATTCAAGGGAAGCTTGTCTTATCTTAATCGCTTTCCTTGGTAACAATGTTGGGCATTTGTCCATTCTTATACTCCTTCAACATTTTATAAATTGCCTTAGGCCATCTTGAATCAAACCTAACCCATAAAACCTTATCATAAGGAACTATGAATGTCCAGTCAAATTCAGTTACAAGTTTTACTACCTGTCTGGAAGAACTACGATTTTCTAATTTTCCAGTTCTAGGTTTACCTTTTTCATCAAGGAAAGCAACAAGTGTACCAACTTCAGCTTTTTCAATGGCTTCCTTTTTATTTCCTAAAATCCAAGGTTTTTGAATTTCTGGAGTTGGTTTAACATCAGAAATCTGTTCCTTAATTGTTTTCATATCAACCATATCACCAATGGTTGTACCACTATTTCTTGCAGGTTTTTCCTCAACCTTTGTTTTAACTTCCTCAACCTTTGTTTCCTGCACAGCATTCTGCTCATCATGTGCAATAATACGTTTTACCATTTCCTCTTTGTTGATGTGGTTCTTACCAACATACAAAGTGATATTCCTTTCCCTGCACATTGAATCCAGTTCTGCTTTTCTTAACTTCATAAGTTCTTCGATTTTGTTTGACATAACAATGTCCTCCTTTTGTTTATTTAACATTTTTAGTTGCTTTCCTAAATAGGAAACAGAGGTAAAAGGATTTGAACCTTTAATACAACAGTCAAAGTGTTGTGTGTTACCATTACACCATACCCCTTGAATATAGGACCTGATTGTTGGGGGAACAATTACAGGTCCTAGAATAAACAAAACCTTTGGTAATTTTTCCATTTGAATTTTACTTTATTAAGTGTTTAAAATTATTTGTTGATTAACATTTTAACCACATTTGTTTTGTTTAATTGGATTATATCATATACGGAGCGGGTTGTCAACCCCCAAATTTAAAAAAGTTTATGACATTATAACAACGTAAATGCCCCATATTGGATTGTTTTATATAATATGGTATAAATACACCAATGATACAATACAAAGCCAATATGGGGCTATATGGAATTTACAGGGCTATATTATGGTTAAGCATTATATCCAATAATGTATCTGTATCGGATATTATGGATTTACCATATTCTGATATAAATTGTGCTAAGTGTTCCTCATCATCAACAGACATAAATATGTTATAGGAAAAACAGTATACATGACATAACTCATGGCATAATACTTTATATAAAAATTCTCCCTTTAATTTATTTGACAAGAAAACACATTTAACATTATTATCAGTTACACCAAAAGTAGGCAAACCTTGGTTATTTAATAATTGTACACTAGATGGATGAACAAACACTATTTTCCATAAGATATCATTTACAATTATTCTCATTGCATAGTATTTACCAACTTTGTGAGTTTTCCTCTAAGCATATTTTTCTCCTCAGGGGAAACATCCTTTAAAACATCGGATACAGAGGAAACAAGGTCCTGAGTATATTCTTCCATCATTTTAATTCTTTCCTGTTTGTCTTCAGGGTCACTCTTTGAGTAGTTGGAGCGGTTTTGCATATATCTATCATATGAGTAACCATAACGAGAGTTACCACCTTGACCACCAGAACTTGACATACCTCTCTGACCACCACCATAAGCTCCATTAGAGTATGACATTTTATTTTGCATATAATCCATAAACCTAGGATCTTCCATCATATCATCATAATTTCTTCTTCCACCTGAACCATATCCACCAGAGCCAGAACCACCATTATAACCACGTCTTCCTCCTCTGCCTCCTCCTCTACGATTTCCACCTCGTCCACCACCACGAGGATAACCCATTCTGTCATAATCATATTCTTCATAGTCATCTTCTGAGTAGTCTTCCATTGCTTCAATTAAAGTTTTGTAATAACATGCTTCCATTTTATTTTTTTCTGCTTCTGATAAATCTTTAATCATATCAACAACTTCACCAAATTCTTTTGTATTAACTTCCTTTGAACCTTTAGATAATTCGGTACTAGCTGCCTCTGATACATTTTCTAACATATCATGTATTCTATACATATCCATCATAATTACCTCCTATATTAAATTAACCATTTGAAGCTTCTGTTACTGGAGCAGTTCCATTTATTGATGTTAAGTCATTGTTAGGAGCACAACATGTTCTACCCAACAATCTAAATGTTCCTGTTGTAGCATCAGTAACAACTCTTGTGCTATATCTTGTTCTTGTTCTTATATTGCAAGCAGTAGCTTGTGAACAATCACATCTGTCTAATGGATATAATTCTTCCCCATCCCCTATTTGAATAAATACTGGTGCAGTTATTGTAGTATCAGTAGGAATTGTTTGGGCTACAACAATACAATATTTTTCACCATCATTATAACTTCCAGCAGGAATTGTAATTATTAAACCAGTACCATCTGTAAACGTAACATCTGTACTTATGATAAGTCTATTACATAACCTGCAAACTGTTTGACAAGCCATATTAAACCTCCTTTGCAAAATTAACAAGGGCAGATAGAAATATACTACCCACCCTTGCTTATATTATCAACCCTCTTGGGTGAGTTTATTCAGTTGTTCCATAATTATATTCTGGTTTTCAATAATTTTATTTAGATATGCTTTGTTTTGCTTTTGCAATTCCTGCATTATATCATCATTTCCAGTTTGAGTTTTTTGTTCCTCATAAACTTGTAACTGAAGTATAATTGACAGAATAGATAGCATATCCATTAAATTATTGTTATTCATTATGCTCCACAACCACAGCAGTTATTCATACCAAGACCATAAGCTGATGTGTAAGGATTGCATGTAATATATGCAGGTCTAGCTGCAGGTCTAAGCTCATTCACAAGATAATTGTTTTGAGCTTCCTGGGAAGCACGAAGTCTAAGATCCTGATTCTCCTGTTGAAGTGTAGAAATCTTATCCTGTACAAGGAAATCAAGAATAGCTCTTGTGTTACCATTTGCATTTTCTGTAATATCTCTTGTAGCATTTGAAATACTATTTTGAATTGCACAAGTATCAGTTGCCTGATTATATGCGATTTGTGCAAAACCAGATTGTACATTGCAGCAACAATCTTTAATCTCTGACTGAATAGCATTTGTATTCTGCAGGTTTGCAATCATGTTCTGAGTTGCAGCATTTCTTGTCTGGTATCCATCATTTACAATAGCAAGATTTAAAGCATCAAATCCAGTTGCAATTTGTGTACCAAGATTATCAACCCTATCAACAAAATTAGTATTCTGAAGTGCGAAACCATCAGAAAGACTTTGCTGAATACCTCTGATTCCACTCTGTACATCCTGGAAGTCCATATCCTGGCAAAGCTCGCCTCTTGTTAATGCACCCTGAAGTCCTGAGTTATTTCCGAAGAAACCACCATTACCCCAGTTACCACCAAGTAAAGCAAGAATGACTACAACCCAGATAATTGATGCAAAACCATCTCCACCAAAAAATCCACTTCCACCATAGCCACCACCTGCAAACATAGGAGCTACAGGCATTGTAAAACCATTTTCACCATTAAACATTTCTTTTCCTCCTTTAATAAATTTATTCACTATATTCTAGGCCTAAGAATATTAGTTACACATTTAATTTAGATTTTATATCATTAAATAATTTGTCAGGATCTTGTCCCTTTTCTTTTGCTAAATTCCTAGCCATTTCCTCTATACCCTTTTTATCATTACTATTAACCATATTCATTAAATTGCCAGCCATAGGGTTTCTACCTATAACATTATTTATCACTTGTTGTGGATTCGACATAAGTAGTTGTAATATATTCATACTAAGCCTCCTTTGATGAATTTCTTGTTGATTTACTCAAACCCTTTTCCAATTTCTCAATTCTCTCATCAATTATATTTAACTTTTCCATCAAGGTATCCTCAAATGTATTTTTATCACTTTCTAATTGATTTACATCTATTTTTGCATATGTATTTATTTCTGTACTTCCATTTGCTAACCATCTTTTTGAAAATATTTCAGTACCATCAGCTTTAGGGAAATAATAATTATTTCCATCCATAGGAATATCGGCAAATTTTACCATTTCAATACTATCAACTATTTTACCATTTGAAAAGTTTTGTTGAGGTTGCATTTGTATCTGTTGTTGTAATGGTGGATTGAAATAATTTTGGTATTGTGGCTGTTGATTCATAAAATTATAACTTGGATAAGGCATATTAAACTATCCTCCTATTCTATCTCCTGATTTTTCATTTGCTCTAACAAATCATACAAAAATGAATTGTCTTTATTTATAATTTCACCATCTGGAATTTTCTCAACAGAAACAAAAGATTTCATCAAAACACTCATATGCTTTATTGACATATTTAACATCATATTTATAAAATCTTCTGTTGCTATAATTTTAAACATTTTTAACACCTCCTTTGTGTATATTATAATATATATCAAATAAGTATAAATGTACCATTTATGTATTAAAAATCTACTAAAAAAATAGAGCCACCATTGAAGTTATACTTACAATAATGACCCTATCCTTTTCAATATTCTTTTGTGCATTTTTAGAATGCCTTGTGGACTATAACCTAATTCATCAGCAATATAATCCATCGTTTTATTTTCAACATAATACATACGCATCATTTTCTTTTCTATTTCACTTAGCATTGAATTTTCAAGCATTTCATTAAAAATCAATTTATTATTTATATTTTTTATTTTATGTTTTGTTTCTATGTGTTTACTACTCATATAAATCTACCACATGTAGGACACCTATTCGGGTTGCCTCTCTTACCATTTGAATTTTTCAAAACTTTTGTTTTAGTTGAACCACCTGATGTTTTAATAAAAGTTTTACCTTTGGTGATTTTTACATTTTGTTTAGCATAACTCATTTACATTACTCCTCATTATGACTTGAACTATCTTTGTACATATCACCAGAAACATTATTAAATTCTATACCATCTCCACTACCTTCTTGATTATATTCGTAAGTTTCATAGTTATCTTCAACAACATCAAACCTACTTTCATAAACAAAGAAACCAATAATTCCAACAAACAGAACCAAGGTGTAACATATTATAACAAAAATAAATAATTTTATTATACTTCTTGAATTTTCCTTTTGGGATTTAATCATATCAACCAGAAGATTTTTAACAACATAATCTTCTTCTATTTCTGTTTCATCATATATCTTTACACCTTCATCTTCAATATTTTTCATATTTAATTTTCCTTTCCTAACATTTTAAAAATTGTTTTCACCTGAGATTTTAATTCAACAATATCAGTAGTGTGTTGGTCAATTACTAAATCAATTTCTTTATTCTTTTCTTTCATGTCTTTCTTAATTTCGTTAATTCCTCTAACACATTGATCTACCTTCTCAATTAAAACCCCATCCTGTTTTGCTTTTGTTATTTGTGCACTACAAAATGTAGCAACACCTATTACACAACCAATAATACCAACAATAGCTGTTATGATTGAAACAGGATTCAACATTACCCACCTCCTTTTTGTTTTATTATAACACATAGAATTTTATTTGTCAATAAAAAGTTTATACATTTATAGGTGTATATACCTGAATAATATCACCAGCACTACCACCTGTTTTTGCAAACCCCATAGTTTTACCACCATTATATGATTCAACATAATTTGTTACTTCCCCAGGATATAACCCATCTTCATCTTCATTATAAATCAAGTATTTATCCCCAGTATTTGTATGTAAAATAACATAAAATTTACCATTTTCAAAAAAGCAAACACTAGAACCAATTTGAATAGTAGAAGTTAATTCCCCATCTTTCCTTGTAACAACACCATTGTCTATTTTAATAAGAATTACTTTATTATTTCCTGATAAATTAGTACTGCTATTATAGAATGAATAATTTATTAAAATATAATCAGATTTCACATTACAATAAATAGAATAAGTTGTATAAAGAGAAGTATAAGGTAAATTAGTAATTTCATAAACCCTTGACAATACTAAGTTACTTAACTCATATATATAAATTCCATTAAAATCAAGTCCGTGAGCTCCTGATGAATCAACACCCCTTCCATAAATTATTATTCTATCATTCCTACATATTGGATTTACTTCCATATTCGTTCCCACTCTATTTTCATCAACTTGTACATTTTTGAACAAGTAGTTTTCTACAACAAATGTAGTTGATTTCCAGGATGCAAAACTAGTACTAGAATAAACAACAAGATACATACAAATTCCATATACAACATTATTAGAAACCCATGATTTAATTTTAAAACCAATGATTTCTTTATATTGAGTTATACCAAGTCTATAATTTTTAGAATCACTATAAGTAATAGATGTTCCAGAAATTGAATAAATAACCTCAGTTAAATAGGGATATTGAGTTCCTGATGATGTACTTATGTCAATAAGAAATAAAACAAAATTACTCCCTAATTTTACAATGTCAAGTAAAATCATGTTTGAACCAGATGAAGTAGTTCTTCCAAAAGTTCCACTATAATTTTTTGTAATAACCAATTCATCATTAGTTATTGTTATGTTTTTAATTACAATATTACTATTTTGGTTTAAATTCTCAGATTGTTGAACAAAATACATTTCATTTCCTTCAGCATAAAAACCAAGTTTTTGTGAACTCTGAAGTTCAAAATCCAATACAATAAAATCAAGAATTGTTAAATTTTCACCACTAACTTCAACTAAATAAATATAATCAAAATTGCCATTCTTTGCAATTAAAGCATATTTATCACCACTATAATTATATTGTTCATAAAACTCTATATTTGAATCTGAAAAGTTTTTATACTCGGAGTTAAGTTTATATTGAACAAAATCCCCAATAGAAATGTTATTCCCAGTGGCAACTGTAAATGGTAAAACATTACCATTTGCATAAGCATAACTTCTTTGAGTTACATTAGTTCTACCTCGCATTTAATTCACCCTTACCCTTATGTATCCTCTAATTGTATTAGTAGGTTGTTTAATAGCTGTTAATATAATAGAACCAGCAGTACTATCAACAATTATTTGACAATCCTCAGCTTCATCAATAGTAGCTGCAGTAAAATATACATCAATAAGACTTGTTGCTTTTACTTTACTATCAGAAATTGTACACACTTTATTTAAGAACACAAATTCTTGTTCAGGAATTACATAATCATTATTTACATAATCTGAAACCAAACCTTGTGCAATACCAACCTGTTCCTCTACATCATCTTCATATTGTTCAACCTTGTTATTTAATTCATCAAATTCTAATTGCAGTCTAACAGCTAAATCCCCAGTTGCCTGATCTTTTACATCATCAAACCACTCATTAAATGCACTTTGATATTGTGCAAACAGGTCCTCTGTTGTTTCAACCTCTAACAAACCTTTTACTAAACCACATACACTTTCATTCATTCTTGTATCAGTTATATTAGAACCAACTATTTCAGTAGCTGATGTTGGAACTATAACCTCTGCTAATTTTAATTCATATATGCTGCTTGTTCTTGTTACACTAGTTGAACCAGTATCGGATACAGCAGTTATTCCTCTATTTGAAGCAACATATCTAACCTTTATTGAATCAACTCTTGATGTACTTGTTCCATTTAAAGGTAAAGTAATCTCTTTATCAGAATCATTATGATACCAAGCTCCATTTATAAAAGCCCATCCAGCAGAAACTATTACAGACAATCCATTTCCAGGTATAACCTTAAGTTGATTTGTTGGACTTCCAAAAACACCATTACCAACAAATAAAGAAAAATAATCCAAAAATTCTTTATATATATAATCTCTATCCCACCAACCAGTATATTCTTGTGTTATAGGATTTTGTAAATTATCATCCCATTGTGCTTGAAAAAAACCACTACGTTCAGCCATATCTAAAAATCTCCCTTTCTTTTAATTGTCTAATTTTCATTCTATCAACACCAAGAGTAACATCAAAATGCTCAACACCATTTGAGTATGTTTTTCTTACACTAGTTATGGGAGCATCAAATATTTTATTTTTAATTTTACTTACTACTGAAACATAATCACCTTTAAAATAGTCAACACCATATTTGTATTTACCTTGAAGTATGGAAGCATCAAATGTTATAAATCTTTCATGTTCCTTTAATTTTTCCTTACCTCTTTCAATCATAACTTCTTCCAATTCTTCATCAGTTAATTCCTGTTGACCCTGTTCATCAGTTGTTTGTAAGTCCCTTGCATCTACATACAATTCTATACGTTCATATCCAGTATATTCTTCCTCGGTATTATGTACTTCAACAGTTTTTCTTTCTTCCCCAACTCCTTCAGAGGCAACAATGGCAACAGAAGCAAATGTTTGTGCATCCTCTTCATAAGTAAGTTGACTTAAATTATTCAAATCAAAACTAAAAACAATAGGAATATTTCCTTCAGTATTTCCTATTGTTCTATCAGCTGGTTTTTTTATATAAAATTCAAAATCACTTAAATTTGCATATTGTTCTATTTGCTCATTATAGTTCTCAATGTGTGGATACAAACCAAATGACAAACCATTTGTTTCAAATAAATTTCTTCCTGTTTCTAAAAATGTTTTACCAGTACTTTGATATCTTACTTTACCTGGAATTGTTGGTATATCCTCAGATACTGTTAGAAAACCTATTCTACGCCTTACATCAGTAGGATTTACAAACAATTCATCAAACATGGATAATAAAATTTCAGGAACTGTATCATAATAATTTGATGTTAATAAAAAACTCCTAAATTCAAGAATGTGGTTACTTAAATATCCATAAATATTTATTTCATTATCTGATGTTTCAACTTCTTTAACACCTTTAATTATTCCAACAACACCTTCATCAAATAAAATGAAGTTACCAACAGTTAACCATATCAAACTAGTTTCATTTGTTGGAATTGTTATTTCAAATTTACCAATACCATTATCTTCATCTTCGTAATAAACATAATTGTATGTTCTTATCATATCAACTCTAGTTCTATTGTTCTTTTCAAAAACATCAAGTATCATTACATTTCCTCCAATCCATATTTAGCAGGATTGATTGTAACTACAACTTCTAATTCAGATTCAGAACCATTATCAGTTGAATAACCAATCATTGTAGAACCAGCTTCAAATTTAAACCAAGAATTACTAAAATCCCAATATTGTAAATAATCTCTTGTTACACCCTGATAATAACCAGTTATACCTTTCTCTTCACCATCAACAGTATTTATTGTTATTACTTCTCCCTGTTGTAAGGTTTTATTTATTTTAATATATTCACCAGTTAAAATATTTTCAATAACAGGATTTACTATTTCAGCTTTTGCAGTTAATTTTATTTCACCACCAACTGCAACATCACCTTCATTTTCTACAATAAGCATTAAATAGTTAATTCTTGTACCAATTATATAACCCATGTTATCTTGTAATATAAATGGAAAATGAAATCCACCATAATCCCCAGATAGAACAGTTTGTGAATCAACAATCTTCTTAAACATTGGATTAGCACAAAATATTGAAAACATGAATTTACAAAAGTAAACATTGTTATCACCTTCTTCAGTTCCATACTGCGGAGTAGATGAAGGTTTTCCTTCTATATAATAATCGTTTATTATAAAACGCAATGTATGTTGTGGATTTATCAATTCATTTAAAATTTTCTTTTTTTGTTTTATTTTTGAGTAGGCATAATCATTCCACTCATCTCTCAAATACAAATTTTGTTCATCCTTAGATAGTGTATAAAAAACATAACCTTCAACTGTTATATCTCTATTATTTATTTTTGTACTTGAAAATGTATCACCTATTTGTCCTGGGTAGTTGTATGTATTATGACTAGCAGGAACATTACCCCAATCTAAACCCCCAGATAAATATAAAAAATCACAATTAAAATCTTGACCAAAAATAGCAGAATTGAAAGAGTTCATATCTTGTAACATAAACTTACTTATCATAATACATACACCTCCTTTTTAAAATGCCAATTCCTTTTTTACTCTTTTAATTTCCCTTGCATATTCATAAGGGTCATTCTTAACATTATAGAAATTATAAGTATCACCACCAGAAGAATTATTACCATTATTATAATCCTCATTCTCCTGTTTTGTCAACACCCTTTCTCCCTTATGCAATTCTGCAACATATCCATTATAAGGAACATAATCCAAACCTTGAGCATGACTACCAGAAACAACTGTTGAAACTTTGTCAAATACACTTCCAGCAACAGATTTAACACCAGAAATAAAATCCCCTATAAATCCAAACTTTTCGTTAAACCATGAAGAAACTTTTTCCCAGACAATCTTCATTCCTTCCCATATTGCCTCAACAACTGTTTTACCTATTTCAATAAATTTACCTGGTAATTCTTTAGCCCACTCCCATAAACTTTGAAATAATGATTTTAACTTTTCAACAATCTTAACAAAAACTTCTTCAACAAAATTTGCAATACTATTCCATAAATCTGAAATAACAGATAATGCACTTTTAATAAAATCAGATACAGTTTTCATAACACTTTCTATCAAAGTTTTTAATGTACTAACAATATTTGAAATTATATTTTTCATTGAAGAGAAAATATCGTTTACTACTTTTATGAAAGTTTCTATTGAAGATTTTATTGTTGTTATCATTGTTTCAATAGCAGATTTTATTTTATCAAACAGTGTTGAGAGTAATGACATTAAACCTTCAACAAGACTGTTTATTTTACTACTAATATTTGAGAACACTTCAGAAATCATTGAAACTATTTTGTTCCAAATTTCTGTTATCTTTGAATACACATTGTTAGCAAAACTTACAATACCACTTATAATTGCTCTACCTTTTTCAACAATATTATTCCATAGTGTTTCTATTTTTTCAATAACTGATTTTGCTAAATCACTTAACCAACCAATTAAAGTTTCAAATATATTCTTAAGCCAAGAAGTAATATTAGTAACTAATTTTGAACCCCATTCTTTAATGAAATTCCAAAATGTTGACAGTGCTTCTTTTATATTACCAAAAACATTTGAAACCCATTCTTTTATTGAGTTAAATATTGAACTAAACCAAGGTACAACAGTACCAGTCCACCAATTAGCAATATTTGAACCTACCTTTTTAATACTTTCAAGAAGCCATCCACCTATAGATAAAATCCAAGGCAATGCTGTATTTTTCCACCAGTTAACAATTTCATCCCAGTGTTCATGTATAACTATAACTATTTGAGATATAGCAAAAATAATACCAGCAACAACAGCAGCAACAACAGCTGGAGCACCTAACAATGTAGCACCTATTGCTGCTAATGCTAAACCAAGTGCTTCCAATATTGTTTTTAACAAATCCCAACCATTTTTCCACATGTCAAAAAATTCTTTTATTGCTAAGACAACTCCACCTATTATTGAAGAAATGGGAAGAAATTTAGTTAAAAATACATCCTTTATTCCAGAAACAACAGATACAACATTTTTAAGCAAACTTATAAAAACACCAAGATTTGCAATTATCTGTCCTGTTATTGAAATAACTCTTCCAAGTATTGAAAGAAATGGTCCTAATGCTGCAACCACTAAAAGAGTGTTTGTCATAAATATTTTTGTTTCATCACTTAATGATTTCCACCATGTTATAAGTTCTTTTAAAATATCTAACAAATTTTGTAAAACTGGAAGGAAAGCTTCAGCTATTTCAACCTTCATTTCCTTCCATTGTTCATTCAACCTACTAAGTTGTGAATCTAAAGTTGCATACCTTTTTTCTGCCTCAACACTTAATGCAAGATTTTCACCCCAACCAGCATTAGAATATTCTAAAGCTTTTGCAACATTATCAGAACTTAATGCTAATGCCTTTAACATGTTACTTTGTCTAACACCAGACATTCCTAATTCATCAAGTAACACAATAGCAGATTCTCCACCTTGTTCTAAGGAATCAATTCCACCAATAAAAGCGGTTACTGCTTTAATGGGTTCATTCTCCCAAGCATAAGCAAATTCCTCAGCAGTCATCCCTGCAGCATTAGCAATAGCATTTAATTTTTCTTCAGAATTTTCAGCAGTACCTTGAACTATTTGTTCAATTTTTGTGAAGGTTTGAGACATTGCAGAACCACCAGCCTCTGCCCTTATACCAGCAGAAGACATTGCAGTTGCCAATGCCAATATTTCTTGCTCAGTTAAACCAGCTATTGTTCCAGCAGATGCCATACGAGTAGCCATATTAACTATATCTAACTCGGTAGTAGCAAAGTTGTTACCAAGTTCAACAATAGCAGAACCTAAATTACTAGATTCTTCAAAACTTGTTCCAGTAATATTCATAAACTTTGCTAATGCCTCAGCTGCTTCTGAAGCACTAAGATTAGTTGTATCTCCCAACATAACCATAGTTTTTGTAAAGTCAATTATTTCTCTTCCACCTTCTCCAAGTGGAACACCTAATTGACCAGCCCATTCCATTACATTTGCTATTTCTTCATATGAACTAGCTGTATCCTGCGTCATTTGCCATATAGCTCTATCAAGTACATCATAACCTTCAGCAGCATCCGAAAAAGATTCCTTCAACCTTGCTTCATCAATGGTTTTTGTTACACCAACAAATGCTGATTCTGTATTTCTTAAATCACTAATGGCTGATTGTGCAAATCTAGTAACAGGAATAGTAACATTTCTTGTTAAACTATCACCAAAGCCAGCAATACTATCACCAGCTTTAATGAAATTTGTAAGGCCCTGTCCAGCCTTATTTGCTTCTTCCTCAAATTCTTGAACAGCCGAAGAGGCTTTATTTATTTCATCGAAAAATCCATTATCCTTTAAAGTAAGGTAGGCAGTTATAGTACCAGCACTAATTTCATCCCTTAAAGCCATTACCTCTCTGACCTCCAATTCCTAATTATTATATTTTTTATAAACATCAGAGGGTTTTGACACTTTTTTATTTTCATTAGAATTGTTTAATATTGGCTCATTACCTTCCTTCATTTCGGTTATTATGAAAGCACATGCCTCATCAAAACAAAATGCTGTATATTCATCTTTTATACCCATAAATTCTGATGGGCGAGTATGAATATCTAAGGTTTTCCAGACACCAATTACTCTTAAGATTTCACCACTTCTAACGAAAATTTTCTAATGACTTTAAACCTCTTTGAGTATAAGAAAATATAGCCATTAACTGCTCATCCGTAAGTTCAATATTATTTTCTTTTAAATCCTTATAAGTGGGTTCAATAAAGGATTCCTCACAAATTATTTCAAGGATATTCATTAACTGTTCCATTGTTTTATCATTATCAATTCCAGTATTAGTTACCTTTGAAACACCACCAGAAAATAATTTATTTGCTTCATTCAAAAGGGAATTGGGAATCCTCTTGGTTTTAACAAGTCCAAGCATTGAAGGTCTTTTCAACCTAGCAACAAAAGTTGTACCACTTGTAAAACCAGGAAGTTCCACCAATTCACCATTTGATATTTCCCTTAACTCATCTATTGATGTTACTTTTAAAACTTTTTCTTCTTTTACATTTTTATTCATTTTTATTCTCCTTTTAATTTTAAATTATCAGCCATTACCTGTTAACTCATCATCGTCAGTATCATCAGTTGGAACTGAAGGTAACTCCTGTACGATTGCAAGCTCATACGGAGCTTCTCCATTAGCAGGTGCAGAGTTAATTACATAATCCTGTGCTCTAAATGTTCCGTCTTCTGAACTAAATGCAAATGGTTGACCCTGGCAATTAGGATATGAAATTTTCTCATAACCAACAAGGATTCCTGCTTCATTATAAATTGAAGAGTAAGCATTAAGTTTAAATGTTTTACCCTTATCATTACTTCCTGCAACAGGGGGTGTATAACTCTTAAATGCACCAGATACCACATCATATGTACACTCACCACCCTGAAGAATCGGAACAATTTTATCATTAAATACATTGTCAGTAAGTGTAATTTGATTTCCAGTTACTGTAGTAACAGGCGGCTTCTGAGCAATTAACCTACCCTTAACAATAAGTCTAACTGGATCTTCTGTTTCAGTATTGACCTGTACCTGAATTTGATTAGCAGTGTCAAGTATAATTTCATCTGCATCAACTTCATAGGTTTGAATTGTAACAAGAGTTGTATCTATTGTTGCTATTTCATTTCCTTTTACAACAGACATTTGAAATTCCTCCTTTATAAGTGCTTATCCCTAACATTATTATAATATGTTAATATTCTAAGGTGAGCGTTAATGTTATCATCATAATAATCATTCTCTATATCACCAGTTGGCATTATCATTGGATAAAGTGGTTGTTTAGCTAAAACTTTTTCTACCTGCATTTGAAAATCTGATAATTGTGAATATTCTTCTTTTGGAACATATAAGAAAAATTCATACAAATCCCTTCTTGAAGAATAATTTTTAATTCTACTTGAACCCCCACGTTTAACAACAACATATCTTTCCTTACATTGTCCTATTTTTGAAGCAGGTGGAAAAGCATTTATACCATTCTCCAATAAAGTTGTAACAATTATCTCCCAAACATTTTTATCTTTCATTTAATCATACCCTTTCTTTTTTCTATAAGCTTTGTAAGCTGTAAATACATCTATCAATCCTTGAATTACTTCAGGAACCTTTTTATTAAGGGTAGGAACTAATATTGGTCTTCTTCTTGACTTATATGCTGGATTAAATTCACCATTATATTCAAGAAATACACCATATGAAACACCATGACTTAATTTAATTGAAAACTCCTTAAACCTATCTGGTGTAAAATCATCAATAAATTCTGCTTTTAAATTTCTTCTAGCTTCACCTGTTCTATCATTCCAAGGTGCATTTCTTTTCATATATTCCTCTAACTCTACACAAGAATTTCTCATGTATTTTCTACTTTTACTTCTTATGTATTTTGTAAGATCATAAAAATCATATATAACCTCGGAAGCATCAACATATACTAAATTGTTTTCATCAAAATTAGCCATTATCAATCTCCAATGATATTTCAAAAGCAATACCTAAATTTTTAACATCATTTTTTTCAACAATTTTATAAGTATTGTTATTTATCTTACACCAATCATCCGTTTTTAAATTAAAGCCATCCTGATAACTACATAAAATCATTGGCTTCATTTTAGAAAATGTTCTAGCTCCATCACGTTCATATAACTCAATATTTAACATTCCACCATAGCCACCACCTTCATGGAATAAACCAATTATAATAAATTGATTTTCTATTTCATCCGTCAACTCATTATATTCATTTTTTGAATTTCTATAGAATATAATAGGTTGACCATTCCATTTGACATGGCGAAGTAATTTGTTTTTAAGAAATAATACAGCTTCCATATTATTCACCATTTAAAATGCCAGAGTTATTTGTTCTATATTTTTGAGCTAATCTTCTAAAATATTTTGAAGTATCACCAGTTTCAAAACCACTTAAATTTAATGTTGTATTTTCAGATTTAAGTATTAAACAACGATAAGCTGTTTTGTTAAAATCCTTACCATTATCTTCATAGTGAAACAACAATTCATCATCTGAGAAAAACGGACAATCTTTTTCCCTTAAAACTATTTTAAGTTTACTGATAACACTATTCATATTTCCCTCCTTATCTAGAGGTTTTAATCAATTCCCTTATTTGTTGATTGGAATAACCATTAGGAACCTTGATATTTAATGAATTTGCTTTAGCAATCAATTCCTTTTTACTCATTTCTGATAAAGGCTTCTCAACCTCATCATCTTTCATTTCATCTAAAACCTCATCCCAATCCTCATCCGAAATGGAATCTTCATTATTAACAGGTTCTGATTCAACACCAACATTTTTTTGCTCTGTTGAAGGAATTTCTTTTTTTGCATCATTTTTTGGTTTTTCAACAACTTCTTTTTTTACTTCGGAATAAGGTACTTCAGGGGAAGTTTTGCCTTCCCCTTTTAATACCCAACCATTAGTCTTAAAGAAATTGTTGTAAGCATAATAAGTAACTTTTTTCTCTACCTTACCTTTTACAATTACAACCATAATTTCTTTTCTCCTTGACTAAATATTATTCATCTGTATTAGATACATCAGCAATACCAACTTCATCAATAGATTCAAATGAAGGTAAGTAAATCATAGAAACCTTAGTATCAACATTTACAGGGTCAATCTTCTTTGATGTACAAACAGCAACACCAACATCAGTAATAGTTACATTTGCTGCAGCTCCAGACATAAGATCTGATTGCTCAGGTGTAGTACCAAACCATCCAGTACCAAGTGCTCCAGTAGGAATAAGTACAAATGTATCATCGGGAACATATTTTCTCTTAGCACCAGTCTCATCAATGAACTTCTTACCATAAACAGCAATGCTAAGTTTCAACTCATTGGAAATATAATCCCTAACTCTTTCTCTTGAAACAGGTGCTGTTGAATCATTACCCCAGATAGCATTCTTAATAACATTGTTTTTAACAATATAATTAAATGTTGCCGGAGAACATACAGCTCTTTCAGGTCTTACACCAGAATCCTCTTCAATAACATCCTGCCAATCCCTAATATCCTGAACAATGTCAGCATCAGGGTCAGACCAAGCTGTCTTTGTTTCAAACTTATGTTCCTCATTGAAGTGATAATCATAGTAATAATCCTGACCATTTGCACTAATGGAAATAATACCAGTAGTGAGAAGGGACATACGCATTCTTTCCCTTTGAGCACGAGCACCTCTGAGAAGTCTAATCTCATCATCAAATACTCTTGTCATAATAGAATCAATGTATGCCTGATTTCCTGTTTCAAGAACCATATTAAGTTCCTGACGTAATTCCTCATCAATTCCAGATGAATTTTTGAAGAAAGGCATTTCAGTGGAAACCTTCTCAAAACCAATTCTATCAATTTTAAGAGCAGCTACATCATAAGCACTAGGCATCAATACAACAGGAAGACCCTGAGCACCTCTAATCCATTTAAGATCAAGACCAAGTTTCTGTTGTGAAGGCCATAATTCATCACCTAAAAGATTTTCTGTTTCAGATGATTTTGTAGTCCAATAAGCAACAATATTATCAGATGTTACTAAATCAAAAATACTTGCCATTTTAAACATTTCCTCCTTTTAACTATCTAATAAATTGAATCATTTTCAGTGAAGATTTAACATCACTTGTAATAAGAGTTTGAACATCAGCATCCAATTTATTAAGATCAATAGTACCAAAAATAACAGCTTGTGCATTCTTAGTTCCAGATGTAACATCAACATCATGCAAAAGAATACAATTAGCATCAACAGTACCACCAGCTGTAAATGAAACAGAAATCTTATCCCCATCACTTTCAGTTCCAGTTGCAACAATTCCATAATCTGCAATATCTACATCGCTTGAATCAAGCTTCCATGAAGGGTCAGGTGTTTGAGATTGTGAATCAGCATCGTAAACAAACTCATACGTTCCACTTTCAGCACTAACTGCAGAACTAAATGTTGAAGCATCAACAGTTACAGCTGTAATTGTTTGACTTGTTACATTAGCAGTAGCTGCAGGGGAAATGGAAGAACCAGAAACAACAAACGGATTATTCCTAGCTTCAAAACTACCATACAAAGGAGTTCCAGCCTTAACAATCTTTCTTCCATCACTACCAGCGTCAATACCTTCATTTGAAACCTTGCACGAAACAGCCGTACTATTTTTTTCATCAACAAGAATAATTTTTCTTGTAGTTCCAGAGGTAACTCTGAACTCTGTTTGGTTTAACATTTAAAATCCTCCTTTAGAAAAAACTACTTTTTTGTTCCTTACCTGTATTACTTACACTTCCAAGACGTTTACCCAATTCTCCTTGTTTATCAGAAGATCTTCCTCCCTGATGCCCAGGATTTACACCAGTTCCATTACTGGATTCTTTACCTGAAGTGAAAAAAGATGAATATTTATTATCTTTCTTCATATCCTTTAAAACATGTTCTAAATCTTTTTCATCACTAATTTTTAATGCAGCAATAGCTAAAACATCATCAATGTATTCTTTATTTACACCATTTTCAAAACAAACAAGTTTATTCTCAGCTGCAATAGCTCTTGCCTCACTAGCCGATTTTTCCTCATTTGCTTTTTTAACATCATCAGCATTTTTCTCCTTATCATCCTTTTGTGAATTAACAAAAGCGTTGTAAGCAGCAATAGCTGATTTAGCTTCTTCTTCATTACTAAAACCAAGTAATTTAAGAATAGAACGTCTACCTTCATTTTTCTCCTTAGCCATCATTGTGCTAACCTGAGATTGAGTAAATGTTTTTTCTCCAGAATTTTCTTTTTCAAGGGTCTGGTCCTCATTTCCATTACCATTACCACCATCATCCTCCGCAAAGAATTGTAAATTAAGTGGTAACATAGTTTTGATTTCTTCGTTTTTCATTTTTCACTTTCTCCTTTTTCTAAATCCGAACTTTAAGATGGTCGGTCATCTTCCTTTAAAAGGTAATTTACATCATCAATGTTATTATAACACATTCAACACCATTTGTAAATAGCAACTTTCAATTTTTTTTCAAATATTTTGAAAATTTATCAAGTTGTTTGTTCATTCTTTTATCACCAATACCCATATACCAGTCAGCAATACAATCGGATATTTCATCATCCGTCATTGACATAACAACTTCAAATGTACACATGCCGTTTGGATGATCTAATGGAAGTTTGTCCTTTGGAAATATGCCATTACCAAGCCCATACTCGTCCAAAGACTCCCTATCAAGGCAAAGCTGGCAAACATTATGACCACCACTCGTAACCCACCTGTATGCCTCTATAAAGGGGTTATAAAACGTAGCCGAAACAAATGATTGTTGATAGGCATGTTGGATTGTTGTCCTTGCCAATCTTTGAGCATTGTAGTCAACATTTTTTCGTGAACCAGGAAACATTTTATTCCACTCATATGATTTTCTTGCATTTGGGTTTACATATCTTTCAAGACTTTTTGAAATTTCATAAAGACTTTTATTTTCTGCAACACCTTTTGCAATTATACTATTCATTTCATTTATCTTTGCTTGATTATCTCCCCAAATTGCACTACTTAAATTCCATTTACCTTGATAAATTTTACCAGTATAAATTCTATTTATAACATCAGATTTTAACATTGGATTGTTTATATAATCCTTATACCCAGAACCCCTAAGAAATATTTCATTATTTTGAAATACAATTTCAACCATCTTTTCCATATTTCCATTTATTAAACTTTCTGTTCTATTATCAACATAATTCATTATATCAACAATCTCTTTTTTTGCTTGTTTTATATAAATCTTTTTTAACAAAGAATAATTGCTTGTGGATCTATTAAAATACTTAAATGATCTTCTAAGTTCTTCCAATGCTTCTTGATACAAACCTTTGATTTCTTTTTCCTGTTCTCTTGTTAATTTTAACTTTTCAACTCGTGCATACTCAAATGGATTTTTTATCATTCTTCATCATCTTCAACTTTCACGTCTTCAACATCAAATGTATCACCATCTTCACTCTTTACTTCTTCATTGGATGTTGTACTTCCATTTCCCATATAACGTAAAACACTATTTTCAAGAAGCTCCTGCTCAATCTTAATTTGATTTAACTCTTCATCTGCTTCAGAATCATTCAACCTTCTCCATTTCTTTAAGTAAGATTTCTTTGACATTACTTTTGCATCAACCTCAGCAATATCAAGTTCTTTCTCTTCCTTAATATCTTCTGGAATAGGATAATTGTTTTCAACAAAAACATTATAAGGTATATCTGGTAAATAATCCACATCAATATAATTTTTTATACAATTAGGATAAAGTTTACCACCTTCAATAATTGTTTCTGCAATAAATCTAAGGGAGTGCCCCCAAGCCAGCATTTTCTCATCACATCTAACAGTTAATCCCCAATACAAAGCTTGTATTGTTTTACCAGATGTAATTACACCAGCTAATTGTTCGGAAGTTATATTTGGAACATCAACCTCATTGTACATTTCATTTTCAATTCTTTCCAAGGTTGATTTTAATGGTTCTGAATATTTCATTTCAGATTCAAGTGTTCCAACCTGTGCCTGTCTAACTTCAGATTTTTCTTCATCAGATTGTAAATCCCAATAAGATCCTGGACTAGTTGATAATTTACTGGTACTACCTTGTGAAGCATCTATGGTATATTTAATTGAGTGCATGTTTTTTCTAAGGGAATCAATATCTGAGTTTGATAACCTACTATATGATTTTTCATAATCAATTAACAAACCTAACTCAGATTCACCTTTCCACTCACCAGTAAGACCATCATTTAAAACAACTGTTGCAGGAATATAATTAAATTCTATTTTAAATGAACTATTTAAAACTTCAATTAGTTCCCCAGTACCAGAATATATTTCTTCTGTTAAAAAAACTTCATCGTTTATTTTTTCATACTTCTTTTTTAACCACCTTTGATCTCTTAACGATGAAACATCAAGAATTTTTATAAACATAACAAACTTTGTAAGTTCATTATCTCTTTCCCCAGAGGTTTCATAAATAAACTCCATTGAGTTTAAAAAAGTAACTGTTATTCCAGATGATTCATTAAAATTACAAACAATGGCAATTCTCTTACCAATAAAACAATCTTTTCCAGCTTTTAACAGTTTACCATTGAAATCAGTTTTATCAAGTACACTATCAAGAAAATCCTGCAATATAGCATTTTCATCAGTAAACTCTGTATCAACATCCTCTTGATTTATATTAAATGAAGGTGGGTTACTAAATAAAAAACGTGCTTCCTTGTTTATAATCATAGCTGATTTTTTATAACGTAATTTTGAAGGTATATAATCACCATTTGAAGCCTCTGTTAAAAATGAACATCCTAGTTTATATTTTGTGTACAAACCAGCAATTTGGTTAAAGTCATTTTGATATTCATTTTTCATTGAAGGACTTAATTCTTCATCTAACAAAAAATAAGGAATATTATTATAAGCTGAAATTACAGATTCATCATTTTTCTCCATTTCAATTAAATCTAACTCTTTTGCTTCTTCAGTCATAATTACTCCTATACTAATTAAGGTTTAATTAACCTACCAGATCTAAGTAAACTTAGCATCTTTGTATTTTGTGCAGCAGAACCTTTATAATTCGGTATGCCATTTGCTGTTGCTATTTCTTTTCTATAATCCAAATTACTATTTATGCCTAATGATGTAAGTGCTGTTACTATGCTAACAGTTCTTCCTTTGTATGCAGGAAAATATCTAACAACAAGTGGTGATTGTGTACTTTTACTTGTTGTATTTGTTTTAACTTTTTTATCAAACAATTCCTTTTCGGCTTTCCTACGATTCTCCAAACCTTTAATTGTTTTTCCACCTGCTTTTGTATAAGAAAGAATTTTTTGTGATATTACATCAATACTTCTAGTTCCATTTGCAGTTAATTGATTTATACTACCAATATTATAACAAAAACTACAAAGGGCATCAAATTGATTTTGATTAAACTTATATTTGTCATAATACTTATTAACTTTTATTTCAACAGATGAAATATCTTTCTTTAAATATTCATCAGCTTGTGCTTGTGTTATTTTCATTCCTTTTTTAACACCAGAGATATGACCATAACCAATAGTCCAAACACCAACAACATCCTGGTAAGCTGTTAATTTGCAACCTTCAAATTTTTTAATTAGGTTTAAACCATTTTCACTTATTTTTAATCCCATTATTACCTCCAATAATAATAAAGTGTTTAAATGTTTTTACATTATATTATACAATTATAAATATATAATATAAATATTATATACAAATGTAAATTGATTATAACACAAACAACAACTTTTGTCAATAGTATTTTTTATTTAACTTCGGGTAGTCCTGCAAGTGATGTTAATACACTAAGTAGTCCTGATAACAAACTAGCACTAACAACAGCAACCCAGTTAACTTCACTGATGTATGCACTTGTTCCAATAGTAGCAATAGCAGTTTGTGCCATTGTTTTTACAGACCTAATAAGTGCTGCTTTTAACCATTCTTTGCTAAATTTCATACCTCTTCCTCCTTGTTTTTCTCTACATTACTTTTGCCTCTTTGAATACCATATTTCTTTGCTTTTTCCTGGGGAATTACAGATAATCCAGAGTTTGTATATACAATAGAATCCCCAATATTTACAACCTTAGAACCAGACGGAGAATATAAAGTTGCTGATATAATTTCGTTCTCTTCCCCATAGTTAATCTTTGCTTTTCCTGTCTTACAAACATCATTAAACCAAATAGGCGTTTTATCTTTTCCAAATACAAAACTTTTTAATTTCATAATATTTCCCTCCTTTTATAATAACTTAATGAGTGTGAAGTTGGCTTTATAACAATAACAGGTTTTTCTTCAATACTCTTTCTACATGCAGTTCTTATTTTTTTACAAATGGAATCCCATTCTTTTTTTAATTCTTCATCAGTAAGTTGACTATTTTCCTTTAACACTATTACTCTTCCTTTCTTTTAAATCTGCAACAATATAATCATCAAGTGCATACCAAATAGCAGATAAGGTATGTGCATCAATATTGAATTGACTAGGATTTATACTGCCATCTTTGTTTTTTTGATATGTTAAATCTTTTAACTCTTTTATTGTATTAGGACAACTAGTGCTACAAATAATTCTTTTAAATCTTTTAACCTTTTTAGTGTTAGCCAAACGGCTTCCTTCAGATTTTTTATCACATTTTTTCTTACATGGTCTTATTTTATAACCTTGTTGTTTAAAATATTGAATTGTTTTAGGTTCAGCATTATCAGCTTTAATAACCTGCTCTTTTATATCCTCATCCCAATCAATAAGGTCCTCAGCTGTTTTATCATCAGTCATATGATTTTTATAATACTCATCATAAATATATAACCATTTATGTTCATCATCAACTGCTACCTTAATTAGTGCATTGTATGAAGTTTCAAAACCAAAGTCAAAGCCAATTCTATGCCATTTTTCTGGTAATTGTGATATAGCAAGATTAACAAATCTTCTTTGCATAACCTCAAATTGTGGCAATACACGCATACCAGTTGAACCAAACCTTCCCAATCTGGCAACAACCCATAAATTCTTATCATACGTTTTAATTTCATCTAAACGCTGAATATATTCTCTAGGTAAGAATGGGTTATCATCACATGTTGAATGATGGTAGTAAACACCCCTTTTAACAAGAGTTTTTCTTTCATATAAAATTTCATCATTTAAAATAGTATTTGTACTTCCATCTTCATTTATTTTTTCAAAAAACCTTTGATAAACCCAATTAAACTTACCTACAGGGTTACATGTCAATATAAAGTGCATTGACATACCAGGGGTTCTAATTCTACCAAGTATTTCAAGATAAGCATCCAATGTAACCTCTGAACACTCCTCAATCCATACAATAGAAACACCATTTAATGATTTTAATTTTTCCGTACTATCCATACCCTTGAATATTATTCTTGAACCATTTGGGAACTTAAATTCTAGTGGACTATTTTTAAAACAAACCTTTGTCTTATGCTTTCTTACACCAACATCAGCAAGTAATGACATATCTTCCAAAATTTGTTTTATTAAATCAAATGTACTCTCTTTGTGTGTATCATAAACATCACGAAAGACACAACATTTTCTTTTCTCTGTAAATAATTTTAATATTATTTTTTGTACAACTGCATGAGATTTTCCACTACCATAAGAGCCTATAGATAAATATGTTTCATAATCCCAGTCAAAAATAAAATTATCAAAGGCAGGGCTTATACTCATTGTTGATTTTGCCATTTTATAACTTTTTATCCTCCTTATATGTAGAAGTATGAAAGAAACAATCCTGTTGTAGATCCTGCATAAAGGTATATCTTCCAGTCAGAATTGTTTATTGCTAACTGTCTAACTTTGTTTCCTGTGGATGATGAGTTATATAGACTATTCATCCCACAACAGTATATAGCATTAAGGGCAAGTGGTCTATAAGCTGCTGGTAATTGATTAGTAGACGTAGCACCTAGGGTCGGAACAGTGTTATCTGCGATGTATATTGCCTTTACTCCATTATAAAATCTTCTCAGAGTAAACACAACATTGTTACTTCCAACCGTCATGGTGAAAGTTGTATATTGATAGAGTTCCCCAAGTCTGCCCATAAGAGTATCCACTAATTTAGGTGTTGCAGCAGTATCCTCCCCTGTTCCCGGTGTGCTATTAAGTTTTACAAGCCCATATGTACTTGTTGACGCCCAACTTTCTTCCATTACCCAGTATGTACCATCATATGTAAATGATATAACAGCTCCTGCAATCCATGTACCATTGTACATTACATTAGATATTGTTTTAGCGCCTGTACTATTAACATTAAGACTTGGACCTTCTGCTGTATTATCGTTTGTAAACTTTACTCTTATGCTTGCTCCAGTAGCCAGGACAAAATTAGAGCAGGTGACCACTTTAGTAGCTGTTGTCGATGCGGTAGAACATGTCCCATAGTAACTGCTAATAGCATTAACTTTCTTTTTGTCAGCAACTGACATAAGCCCATGAGTAGATGTATTCGCATCGGAATAAGTTGTATCGGTAAATTTGGGGCTAGTTCCAATAGCCACACCATTTAAAGTAGAAGCGGTAAGTGCAGCAGTCTTAATAGCCCCATATTCTGGGTCTACAAGTAGAGTTTTACTAGATGGATTATACAGAAAAGATCCACTTTTTCTCGCACCCTCTGTTCTATCTGTATTGTCCGCAGTCCCAGAAAAAAGCACTTCATAATTGCTGTTTCCTGTCGATGCAGTCTGCGTCACATAGTTATTATCATTGGGGGGTACTACCCATGTTCCATCTGCCCTTAGATATTTAGTATTATAGCCGTTACTTGGAGGTGCAGGTGCATATCCAGCAGTACCATTCGCTGACGAGGTTGCTCCAACAAGAGCATTCCATGTATCGGTGAATACTGCATTGGAAGGAACATTAGCATCTACTGTCTTTCCATTTACTGTCGAAGCATTTCCTGCTGATGCAACAGATTGTGAAGCTATATTCTTGGAAGTAATTATTTCCGCACTATCATTCCAGCTCGTTCTATTTGCATCAGAAGTAAGTATAAACGCCCTCGCTTTTGCGTCACTTCCATAATAACGCTCTACGCCTATTGCCGTAGCACCTCCTACATCTTGACCGGCATATCCATCCACATATATCCAATTCTTATACTTACTGTCACCATTCACTGATTCATTGGACATAATTGCACCCATCTTTTCTTTACCGAAATAACTTGGATTTTGCTTTCCTCCACTTCCGCTGTATGTTGCCCTAACAGAAATAGCAGATCCTCCAACTGCATTAGATCCTGCATAATTAGTTGTATTTGATAGTGCACCAACCTCACTCGCTGTATAACTAGGCTTTGAACTCGCTTTAGCCCAAGAAGGGACAGTAGGATCTGTTTCTGTATACCCTGTAATATATCCACTATCATTTGTAAGATCACTTACTTTAGTCGGAATAGTAGGAGTGCCACTCAAATCACTATAAGCACCTGTAAAAGCCACCGTTTTAAGATCTGTAAAGTATTTCTTAATCTTTCCAATAATCGTTTTCAAACTATCCCCAGTTGATAAATTTACCCTTGTACTTGCCTCTGTAACTGTTGGTGTTTGATTATCTGTTGTGACATTTGGCACATTACCAAGACCGATATTATCTTTTGTGATATTAACCTGACCAGTTCTGTAAGAGGCTTCATTATTCCCTTTTACACCCCTAACAAATACTCCCTTTAATTTGGTAAGAAAGTATTGCATTCTGGTCTTACTCCAATAATCAAAAGCCATAATTGACCTCCTTATCCGAATACAGAAGTAAACATTGTATCAATATCAGTGGTTGTCACTTCAACCAGCTCAGATCTTTGAAGATATCCAGAAAGGTCAACATCTGTACTTCCAAATCGCTCATATGAAGAGGAAGTTGTATTCCAGAAGTATTCATCCTTAACATTAGGAGCAGAACCTGAGTTCTGTACAAGGTAGATGACACCATTCTCACCTGTTGGATGTTTTGTCTGAAGATCTGACAAGCTGGTATATCCAACACCTGTTGTATCACCATCAAATCTAATCTGCACAACAGATGCAACAGCACTATCCACATAACTCTTAATAACTTTATTTTGTACAGGGTTCTCAGATGTAGAACTCATTGAACTATCAACAGTAATTGCCTGGTTAGGTGCATAGATATCAATGGTAGTGTCATTGATTGTAATACTTCCTACTTTGATACCAGAAGTCTGTGTTTGTGTAAAAGAAACAGCATCAGCTCCATCAGCAATTCCATTTAACTTTTGTAACAAAGCATTTGTTAAGTCATTTGTTGATAAACCTTTTCCAGATACCTTTTGAACATATCCAGGAACAAAACCATTAGTTCCATCAAGTACCTGTTTTAATTTAGTCAAAATATAAAGTACATCTGTACTTCCAATATAATTTACATTAGGCATTTTAATCCTCCTTAAATTCCAAATACCGCATTAAACAACCTATCAATTTCTGTTAAATTAAGTTCATTTTCTTCTCCTACAGCACCAACCTCACTATAAACATAAGATGGTTTTGTATCATTTTTAGCCCAACCAGGAACAGTGGGGTCTATTTCCTCCATATTGCCAATAATTGTTTGCCCATTTAATTTAGGTAGATTTCTTAACAACTCATAATTATCAACAATATCAACACCTTTATCTTTTAACTCCATTTCCAATTCGGTTTCATTTTCTACACTAAAATCAATTTCACTATTTTGTTCTTCTACATCTAATTGAATAGTTCCTAACAAAAATTCATTCACATTATTACACCCTCCTTCAAAACATTGCTCATATTTATTGTTTTAATTTTTGTAGCATAAGCTTTATTATCAGGGGTTAATAATCTTACCTGAACACTTACAATTCCTTCTGTAAATTTAAGGGTTTGTTCTTGGGATAATGAAATAATTAAATCACTCTCATTTATTACCCTAATGTCATTCTTACTCAAAGTAACTTCATTCATAATTGATTTGAATGTTACCCATATTTGCTTCATATTTCCTACATCCAAATCTGTATTCAATTTTAAAATTAAAGTGGGGGTTGTTCCTCTTACCATATTTATTCCTCCCCATCCCAATCATCCCAACAACTCATGTCCTCATCATATTCTTCTTCCTCAACCTCAACATTTTTTTCAACAAGTTGTTTTCTGGGTTTCTCTTTTTCAAATTTAACCTCTTGATTTACATTAGTACCTAATTGGTCTTCTTTTGGACCTCTTACAATACTAATTGTAATTCCTTGTTCTTCTGGATCTACATCAATAGTTTTATCCCTGTTACGTTTCCACTGTTCATGCTTCCTATTATTTAACCATGCCATACAAGCAGTAACATTTGGTGCTACTTCTTTTGTTGTTGTTTCTTTTAACAATTCAAACATTTCACCATTGAAAGGTTTTTTACCAATAGTAACTTTGATTTCTTTTGTTGTAAACCCTAATGCTGCTTTCAATAAAGCATTTTCAACTTTGTAGTCAATTAGTTCCTTACCAACAGACATTGCCTTTTTAATTTCTGGATAAGTATTTTTCCAACCATTAAGGGTTTGTCTTGTTATTCCCATTTTTGAGGAAAGGTCCTCTAATGTAATTCCATCCCTAGTCCATGCTTCAATTAACAATAGTCCATCATCAGTAAGCCAATAATCAACTTTACTTTCATTTAATTTACCCAAAGTATTTTCCTCCTTCATATAGATATTGAAAAGTAGAAAGTAAAATTTTATTTTTATATTTTTAATATTTTAGTTTAAGTCCTATCCCTTATTTTATTTATTTTTATGTAACTTTTTAGACTTTGTATTTGCCCCATATAGACGTTTTGAACCATTCCCAAAGCAACAATACCATACCCCAATTCCAAGGGCCTGTATGGGGCTATTAGAGGGCATCAGGGACATGATAAGAAAGGGGAGGAGGTTCATATAGATATGGGGAAGGGAAATAGGTCATAGTTAAGTAGTCTGACATATATATTATGATGGTAACAAACCACACCCATTATATAAAAAATGTGACATGGTATTTTTTTATGATATTATAATTTTTTATAATGTTATATTTTTATCATATGGTAATATATTTTTATATTCATATGATATTATTATTTTATTTACAAAGATATATTTTTATTTTTATTATTTATATATTCATTATTTTATTACAATAATATTATTTATTTACACACGTTGACAATGTACACAATGTTAATATGTTGTGTTGTTATTATATTGTTGTTGTTAATATATTATGTTGTACCCATTGTTATTATATTATTGTTATATCAATACATTGTTATTATGTTACATTATTATTATTACAATATATATCTTTGTTATTATTTGTATTATATTTTTATACCAACATATTTTTTTAATGTAAAATTTTGGGGCGAAAATTTTTTAACATTGTATTTTTTTATTATATGTTTATGTATATATAACAATAATCAATAATTATTTTACATATATTTTTTGATTGGATATGTAAATGTTTTATTGTATCAATAATTAATAATAAATCATTTTTGATTTGCTTTGTTTCGATAATTGTATCAAATAATAATTCCAAAGCATTGTTCCGGATTGTTTCGTTTTGTGCAATTTCAATCGTATTCAACAAATTGATTATTGTTTTATTCATATTATTTACCCCCCATTCAATTCAAAATAATATGTGCATAAATCAATTTATATTTTTTTAACATGCAATTTATATTTTGTAATACATTAAAATCATTATCAACAAAATAATGTTGTCGCAAATCATACATTGTTTTATTATCATACAAATATATATTTAATGTATCACAACGATCATACATTCGGAATATTGTTTCTTTGATTTGTTCAACGTCCATTTTTGATTTTAAAACAAAAATTTGTATTGTATCGTCACATATCATTTCAATAATATAATTTTTCATCATAACATTTTCCCCATTTATTTATTATTCATTTTGTATTTACAATCAATCAAAAACAATGTTATTTTGATTTTAATAATAATTATTTCATCGTGTAAATAATCATTGAATTTGTTCATCATAACAACTCCCCCGATTTCAAATCAATTTCCCCATTTAACAACAAAATATATTCCGTTTCCGTTTCCGGGGAAAATGTTTCGATTTCAAAATCCCGAAAATTCAAACAACATTTACGTGACGCAATTCCAACATGATAACCAAACCGATCACATCCCAATTTTTTGGATAAATTCCGGCGAATTGATTTTGCAATTTGCAAATTACAACGATGTAATATACAATGGTTTTCAATTTCAAACCCATTATCATATTCCACATACACAACATATAGTTGATTTTTCATATTATTTTCCCCCATTTTTATATTATGTTTCACGTGAAACATTTTTTTAATATTTCATGCCGGGGATAATCCCCCGGCATGGAAAATATTTTTTTTAATCAAAATCGAAAAATGTAAATACACAATCACACATCAATGAATGCATTATATTTTCAATCGTTTGATTTTTTGAACATTCGTTAATCGCATTTGCGATTGTAAACAATTTAATTTTCAAAACATCAAATGTTTTAATTTCAAAATCACACATATCCAACATTTTTTGATATTGTTCATTTGTTCCCTTTGTGAATAAATTCATATTGATGCACATTGTGCGAACATCACTTTGATTCATCATAAATGTTGTTTTCATATTGTTTTCCCCCATTCAATTATGGTATTGGTTTATTTGTTAATACCATTATACATAAATATGGGGGATTTGTCAATATATTTTTTAATATTTTTTAAAAATAAATTATGTTTCACGTGAAACATTTAATAAAATCCATTGTGATTATTATTTTTATTTTTTTGTTGATTTTGTGATTTTTTAAAAAATATGTCATATATTAACATGGAATAAATTGAATTTTTTACAAAGTTAATATCATTTTGTTTTCGTTTTTTTCGTTCACCATCACAATATTTTTTTGCATTCATACAATTCAAAATAAAATTATCATATATTTTACCCAATATCCCACCATCCAATCAATTAAATAAATCCATGCGTTCATATGTGATTTTTACAATTTTTCCATTAACAATAATACAATTATAATAATCCCCGATGTATATATCATTATCATGTGGATTATATGTATATACATTATTATTACAATCGGTGAACGTGATTATTTTATTTCCATTTACAATTTCAATATTATTAACATACATCAATCGTGAATAACAATTATTCAATGTTTCACGTGAAACATTATAACCAATAATAATTGATAATGATAATAATAATGCGATTATTTTTATTTTCATATGTTCCACCATAATTAACACAATATTTTATTTTTTTCAAATTTTTCAATTAAATCATTGCAATATAAACACATTAAACATTCATATGATGCATCTACACATAATATATCACATTCGCAATCAATAATATGATATTCATGGCAATTATTATATACAATATCAATTATGCAATAAATTTCATTATCCAATAATAATTTATTTGTTGCACATTTTAAATCATAATCATTTTGTCCACAATCAATATTATCAATACATTCACATAATTGTCCAAATATTTTACAACAAACAAATGAACGCCATTCATTACCATCAATATCATTTACAAATTTATTCATTATTTTATTAACAAAAATTGCATTTTTATCATAATTATTTTTCATTTTTTTATCCCCATTATTTTATTTGTGATTTCATGTGGGGATAAATCCCCACATGGAAAATCACGTTATTATTTGTTATTTTTCAATGTTTCACGTGAAACATTATTCACGTTCAATCCATGCCGATTTCCGACACACATTTTGCATTGAATCATAAATTTTCAAATATTCCACATTTTTTTTGTCCAATTCTTTGATAAAACCTTTGATTTCCGCACACGTTGTCAATGATGTAATTGTTTTTTCCTTTGATTCCCCTTTGTTTCGTAACAATACAATATAACCGGAATTTTTCGATTTTACGCCATTTCCGCCGGATGGTGATTTTTTCATATTTTTCTTTGAAATTAAATTGATTATCACCGATTTTCCCCCGAACTTTGCAATCCTTTGATTTTCGTTTTCGATGATTTTTACACCATCAACATCAAACAAAAAATTGTCATATGTTTTTTTTGTCATATCATATGTACCATTTTCGTTTTCAATGCCACCATTGTTAATGATTGCGTTTACATATTCCATTTTTTTCATACCATATTGACATTTTTTTAACGTGTGTTTTGTCGATTCACACAACCATTATTTGTTTGTTAATTACATCATACACCATTATTTTCAACTTTGCAACCATTTTTTTAAATATAATCATTATATTTTTTTACAATCACAATATTTTTCCACGATCATCATATTTTTTTACCAACCCAATATTTTTTTACAAAGTCAACATTTTTTAACCAACATCGTGACCGGAAAAAATGTCAAATCTTTTATTTTGAAGAAATATTTAATTTTATATTTTCCCTTATATATCTTCCATAATATATCTTTCATATTTTTATTTTTGGTTTACATTTCCAAAACTCATATATAACCTCAAAGTTTACTTTTATATTTTTTATCTTACTTATATAATTATTTCATTTTGTTCTTTAATTTTTACTTTTTATTTATTTTAACAATAAATATATTTTATCCCAATAATTTAACATAAGCTGGAAACAAATACTTTTAATATCCATTTCCAGCTTGGTGGTATATTCTGCAAACAGGCGGGATTTTATTTGCAGAATTGTTTTCATATTACACATTTTTTTATGTTACATGTGTAGGGGGAGTTTTTTACATTGTATTACGAGGGATTTCAATTCTTTTGTATTACGAGGGATTTACATACCATCCCAGAAATACAACATTCATAATTTCTATGTGTTTGTATTGTTTAAAATCTTCTAATATTGTAGACCGAGACTTTGAAAACAATGTTTCTTTTCCAATCCCACCAAACGGCAATTCTTTATAAATTATTCCATATTTTCTTGATTTTTTCTTTTTCATTATAATTCCTTTACTTAAAAACCATCTTTATTATATTGCCATCTATTTATTACTTTATAATAATGAAAATCAATTATTGTAACTTTTATTAAATCAATAATATTTGTTACTAATTGTCCAGTATTTTTTGATTTATATAAAAACTTTTTTTCAACTTTTTTCATTTAACTTATCCCCTTATTTTATCAAAGTAAACCCTTTTTAAATCCTTCTTTAATTTCATAAAATATCTTGTTATTTGTTTTGAAGTTGTTCGTGAGTATTTTCCAACTTCATACAATGTATCATCAAGAATAAAACCAACTACTGTATCATAACTTCTTAATGCGGTAACAAAATATTCATCATTTCCAATTATAACTTTTGAAAATTTAAACCAACACTTAGCAGACCAAGATCTTTCCCAAAGTTTTGTATCTCCATAAACCCCATTCTTTTCATTTTCCAAATAATGAATTTCTGTTTGTAACTGATTAACGATATCATTTGCAAGTCTTGTTTCCATAGAATTACCCCCATTTAAAATGATTTATTGTTTTATTCATTTTAGTGCTTTAGAATGTGAAATTCATTGAGATACTGGATGTCCAACTTCTGACAGAACCAACTTAACCTCAAGAGTATCTTCAACATAATCTTCCATTGCAAATATCTCCATTACATCATCGCTATCAACAAGTTCATCTATCCATCCATCTTTTTCCACTTCTTTAGTAATCTCTGAAATAGATCTTTCTGTTTTAATCTGCACTACTTTATAATAAGAATCATCATCTGATGGCGATCCATCTTTGTTCCAATTACTTTCCATTGCATATTCAACTAATAAATCAACAATAATCATTTTTTTTATCCTCCGTTTTAGTAAACATTTGTATCAACTTCATAATCTTTAACACCTTGAATTATATCAATTATATCATTTGAGATACCACAGTCAATAGATAAAACTTCATGTGAAAAATTACATTTAATTGCTTCATATAAATATTGTGAAGCCAAGTGTTTAAGATCTTCTGTAATTTCATCAAGTATTTCATTAAAATCTTGTGTTTCTTGGATGTTACAAACAAATTCATCAAATTTTCTTTCATCCATATAATTTGACATTTCAATAACTTCATTTAACTTAATTTTCATTTTGTTTACCTCCGTTTAAATAAACATTTGTTTTTTTGTTATATTCATAATAACATATATTTTATTTTTTGTCAACATATTTTTTAAAAAAGTTTATTTTGTTATATATTATAAAATCGTATAAGCCCCATATAGGCGTAAACAATTTAATATGGGGGAAACATCGCATGGAACAATTAAAGGGGGTAAATGGGGCTAATACGATTTTATATCACTATTCATATATCATTCATAAATTCCTATATTTTCCAAATAATCCTCAATTTCTGCCATATATAAAACAGCTTTTGACCAATCATTTTTTTCTATATAAATATAATCTTTTGTTTTTTGTGTAAACCTTTTATTTAGAAATGGAATTTTATTTTGGTCTTTCAACCTTTTCTTTATTTCATATTCTTCAATATCATTTTTTAATTTGAAAAGCATTATCACAATAAAAGTGATTGCTACATTTAATCCAACAAATTGTATTTCATTTAAACTTCTTGTACAATATAACAAGCAATTTATTAAAGTAATAAATGAAATAATTATATATTCTATATTTTTTCTAACACCATTTAAAAAATATTTGAACCATTCATTTATTATAAATAATATTTTATCTTTCATTCAATCCCCTTCTTCAAGTTTACCCTTCCAATTATTAACCAAACTACTAACATTTGTTTGTAATTGTTTTCTATAACCATTCATCTTACAAACATCACAATCAGGTTTATCAATGGAATAGAAAATCGTATGTAACTGTTTACACTTTTTACAGTACGAGTCTTTCAGATCTTCTTCATTTATTGTCATAAACAATTTAACAGTAAAAGTTGGTAATTGTTTTTTATTTACATTTTCTTTTATGATTTGTACTGTAATGTATTTTGACAATTCAACTTTACTATATACATTTTGGGCTAACCATTTACATGCTTCCAGATATGCCTGTTTTGATACTTTGTTTTTAAATTGCTTCACATATAATATTTTAGAAAAATTATACATAGATATATACCACCTTTTTATTATTTTACATTTTTAATTATTTCACTTCTTGCAAGTTCATCAACCATCTCATTTAGTGAGTTACCTGCATGTCCCTTTACCTTCACAAAAACAACCTTAATTTTTAACCAATCCAAAACATCAATTACTTCTATAAATCTTTTCCATAGATCATAATTTTTAACATTTTTACTTTTTGATGTTTTCCAATTATTTTTCTTCCAAACTTCAATCCAGTTTTGGTTTACAGCATTAACAACATATGCAGAATCTGAATTTATTTCGATAACATCAAATTCTTCCACATCATTAGAAACTTTCTCCAATGATTTAACAACAGATAATAACTCCATTCTATTATTTGTTGTATTTTTCTCAAAACCAGAAATTTTAACCAGATTCTCATCATATGCAAATATAGAACCCCAACCTCCAGGACCTGGATTTCCTGAACAAGCACCATCTGTAAATATTCTTAATTTCCTCATAATTTTCTTCATACTTTATTCCTTTTATTCCAATCCTTTAACACCAAACTATTATTTTTTATTTTTGAAAAATAATAAATACTTATTTTTACATACAATTCATAAAACGAACTTGCAAATATTGCTATATCATAGCATTTACTTTCTTCCGTATCTCTTATTGTTGCAGAATACATATTTCTTTCACCAGGAATATAAACAGGAGTGATGTAGTTAATCATTATACTGTACTTATATTCAACTTTTGAAACATATTTTTCTAACATATCAAACGGAATGTCATCTTCATATCTTTCAAATGGTTTTATTTTTCTTAAAGCTTTCTGGAAAATATTCTTGTTATTATCTTTGTAATAGTCCATATTTAATATTTCAGAAGTTTTCATAATTTCCCCCTAATTTTTAATATGGCAGGGGAGCAACCCCCTGCCACACAGAGATATGAGAAAAGGCCCAAGGGATTAAATATCCCACTCCTCATCTTCCTCATCTTCATCATCATTGTCTTCAGGTTCAGGCATTTTCTTTACAGGCTTCTTATCTGCCTTTGCATTCTTAGCAGGACGACCTCTTCCACGTTTCTTCTCAACAGGAGCTTCCTCCTCGTCCTCCCACTCATCATCCTCAGCATTTGTATCTTCTGCCTCATCCTCATCAGCAGCCTTTAACAGCTTGATATATACGGATGCCTTCTGCTTCGGCTGAGCTGTGATACCACGTTTCTTACAAAGCTTGAACAGTTCAAGTGCATTCATTGTTGAATAATCAACTTCATCACTTTCCTCATTCTCGTCCTCATCATCTTCCTCTACTTCCTCTACTTTTGCAGCAGCCTTTGCCTTACGAGCCTCACGTCTTGCCTTTGCAGCAGCCTTCTTCTCCTCATCGGTCTTTCCACCACGAGTTTTCTTTGCAGGCTTCTCATCCTCAGCAGCATCCTCATCATCCTCGAAAGGTTCAACACCATCCTTCAGATTTGATTCAATCTTACGCATTGTTACATGCTCAGGAAGTCCAGATACAAACGTATCAACATTCTCCCCTGCTTTTGCAAGTGCGATTGTTGCAAGCGGAAATCTTTTTCCGAAATCAGCAATAGCTGCCTTGTCAAAATTTTTGAGTGCCTCGAGTGCTTCTGTTACAGTCCAATTTTTTGCCATTTGTTTTTCCTCCATTTTTCTTAAAATTTTTGTTGGCATGTTTTGCTTTAAAAGCCTTTTACATTTATGTTAAACAAACAAATGTTTGTTTGTTCCCACTTCATAAATGTTTTTTTGTTTATGGTTTTATTATACCACATAAATTTCATTTGTCAATACATTTTTTTAAATTTTTTTAAAATTATTTTGTTTTTTCAATCGCAATATTCAAAGCATCCCGAAGATTTATAAGTTTATCAATATCGGAAACATGAATTGCATTTTTGAGAAAAACATTTGTTCTCTTTCCGTCTTCCTCGACGTTGATTTGTTGAGCCAAAGTATAACCACCACGAGAACATTCTGATACCACAAGATTTCTTGTTTCCTGTATTTTCGCAGAGGACAACTTTGTATATCTTATTTCACTCATCCATTTCCTCCTTTTTATTTTTTATTTAAACCAAACAGAAATTAACTGTTGGATTATTTTATTCCTCTTCCTCATCATCTGAGTTTTCAATTTCAACATCAGCCTCTAACTTTAATTGGAAACTATCTTGTGTTATGATTGAGTTAATATTATTCATTTCTACAAAGTCAGTCATTGTATTAAATTTTAATACACTTTCTCCATCATTATCAAACAATACATTTTTAACATTAAAACTTCCTAACATAACTGGTTTCTTACCAGGCAACTTTGCAGATATTTTCACATCAGTATTAAGTAACTGTAAAACCTCAATACTTTTTGTTATTTGGTCATACATTGCAGAAAAGCTTAAATCAACATTACCATTTGTTTTTACTGAATGTCCTTTATAATTAACAATTTCTTTTATCGCAATTTTCATTTTTATTTTCCTTTCTTTCTTTTATACCTTTCATTTAAAACCTTATTCCAATATTTAACCTCCATTGGAGATTTTGCATATTTAATTTTTCTTTTTATTTCTTTTTCTGATAACACCATACTATTAAAGTCATTTTCTTCTTTTATAAGTGGTTTTAATATTTCTTTTATTTTGTCTAATCCTTTTTCAAGTTCTTCAACAAATAACTTTAAATTCTCATAAAGGTTATCTGGCACTTTTTGTTCTGTCATATTTTTTATCTAACTCCTCATAAAAGTTTTTTCGTGCATCACCTGATGATTTTATAACTTTTTGTTCTTTTACACTTTCTTCCCATTCTGGTAATTCTGTTATACCAAGATCAGAACTTTCAATTTCACCAGTATTTATAAATTCAGATACTGAAGTAAAATCAGCTGGTTTTGCCATTAACCATATTTCACCAGTATTTAAAAATTGTATTGCGAAGATTGGAACTTTATGTGCTACAGCTGCATTGTTTTCAAGTATCCTTATATCCTTTTGTTTAACAGTAATACTTTGTGCATCTGTACTTTTTAATTGACAAATCAAATATTCATTTTGTCCATCTTCTTTTTCAATCCAACCAGAACCAGAATTTTTTGTAGGTTTTAACCCAAGGGAGGCCATAACCTCCCTTTCATTTTTTCTATAAAACTTTGTTGATCTTTTCATTTTCAAAATTCAAAAGGGAATAAAAATGGATTCCTTATCCCTTTTTTAAAATCTACTTCTGACAATTTATCATTTAACTTACAATTTGTAGCCAACAATTCCGAGTTCATTTTTAACAATTCTGCATTTGATGATTGACATTCTTCAACCAAGTTTTTGTAACCATCTAACAAGATTAACATCATACTTGTATCATTTTTGTATTTCTCAATTTCCTTAAGTAACATTTCAACTTCACATTTTAAATTTTTAACTTCCTCAACGAGTTCCTGTTTTGTTTTTTCAATTTTTTCCATTTTATTCTTCTCCTTTTGGTTCTGGTACTTCACTTAGCCTTTTGCCAACTTCACCATATAGTCTAATACTTTCATTTGCTGCACGTTTTAAGTCAAGTTGTGATTTAACACGAGAGTCATATTGCCTTTCTGCTTTTAATGTTTTAACAAAAAGTTCATTTACACATGGTCTACAAATTTGTAACACTTTTGTTTTCTTATGACCTATTGCTATGTCATACATTTCTGAAGTATTTTTCCAACTACAACCACAGAAAAAACAATTAGTTTCTCGGTTATTATTAACTCGCATTTTTATGTGGGATTTTTCCATTTCACAAATCTCCTTTTTTAATTTTTACAACAATCAGAACAACTACTATTCCTACAAAAAATACATACAACAAAGTAGGACTTAAACATAATAAATAACTACATTGTATTTTACCAGCAGTCTTAAGCATAATTAAAATTAACGAAGCAAACAGGTTTAAAATATACAATGTTTCTAATTTATTACCTGACATTTATTTACCCCCTTCCTTTTTATTTATAAACATAACGATTTTAGCAATACCTCTTAAATACCATTTGTCAAAATCGTTTAGTTTTCCCCATATGTCAAAACCTGTATTACCATCAAAATCTTTAAACACATAATAGTAATACGTTTGTTCATAGTCATCTGTTTCTTGTTGTAATTCTAATAACTGTTTACACAAACAATCAAACTTTTTATCGTTTATAACATTATTATCTAACTCATAATACAAAATGCTATGTACTATTATTTGTCTCTGTAAATATTCACATTTTAATTTGTTACTCCAATAAATACTACTACCAGAATCAAACTTAATATATCCATCCATATTATTTACACCTTACAAGTAATTTACCATTAACAACTTTAATTGGTTTATTTTGTTTCCCTTTTAATTCCCTACCATTACAAGGTACAGTTCTATTTGTATTACCACAAGTATTAAAGTATTTACAATTTACACAAGGATGTTTTGGCATAATATTTATCTCCTTTATATTTATATAATGTTATATAACATTTGTTGTTTACAAATGGATTATACCACATCCAAAAATATTTGTCAACCCTTTTTATAAAATTATTTTCACAACATTGTATTTTGACCATATAGGGGCTTTTGATATGGGCATGGGTATATTATGGGGGATAACATTTAAGGGGGCTGTTTGGGGCTGTTATCAATGTTCAGAACGGAGTATTGGGTTATGGATAAACCCATATAAACTAATACAGATACTATCAGCAATGTTATCATTATAAGTAAACCTTTCCCCATTTAATTCTATAACACCCTTTTTCTTTTTTGATGATATATGTTGCTTTATATATTTTTCATAACCATGATATTTACACCATAGAATAGTTGGGTATTTTTTTTCATCAAATCCATATTTATTTTTTTGACCTTTTGAAGTTCCTACAATAGAAGATTTCCATGCCCTTGTATCAACAGAGTAAACAGGAAAATTATATTTATAGGAAAGATCTACAATTAAAGCATTTAAAGCCCCAATGGATTTTATATAGTCTATATTTATAAAACCTTGTGAACGTAACCTAATTCTTTCTATTATAATTATAACATTGGCATTTTTATTGATTGATATATTTTTTATTTTACTGAATACATCAAGTAATTTGTTTCTTAAACATTCACGTTTTTTAGAATTTGATTTTAAGTTTTCAGTATAACAATGTGTTGCTGACATTAACTTACCATTATATGAAACTGATATACCTGTATCTTTGTAGCTTTGGTCTATTCCTATTACTATTTTATTAGTCATATAATGTTGCCCCATCAATAGGATATTTTTGCATTAAGAACATATTGTAATTTTTATTAAACTTATAATCATCCATTACATCATTTAACAAACCAGAATCCATAAATCCTAACATACCTTTTCTAGTCCAGAATAAATGGTATATTCCCTTTGGATAACATTCTACAACTATTGCATCATCATCTTTTGTAAACATAAATGTTAAATCCTCTTGATTAACATTCTGTAATGTAAAACCCCTATCTTTCATTTTCTTTAATAATGTTACCTTCTCCAATTTTGATTTACCTCCTTAATACAAATAATGTTGCATATAGCATTTTAACACCATCACCAGAATCTTCTTCATCATATTCAATAAATTCTATCATTTCTTTAACCATGTTTTTAGCCAATCGTTCTTTTATTTGTTCCTCATTCATACCAGAACGAAAAGCAATACACTTTGTAATTGGAATTACTTGTTCTGGTCTTTTTAATTCTTTTTCTGATAATAACTTTAAATGTATTTTTTCAATAAATTTTAGAAACATGTTTTTCATATTCTTATCCTTCCCATTCCAACATTCCAACAGGCATCTTTCATAAAACATTTTTCAGCTAATTTACAGTCAGGGGATGTGCAACCATTACATCGTTTAACCATTTTCCCTTCTTTTATAAATTTATCATAACGATATTTAATTTCTTCCAATCTGTCAACATATGGACTTACAATATCTTCATCATAATCATAAACACAAACCTTAAATTCCTGGTCATTTTTACTATCCATTAAAACAAAACCTTTGAGATAGTCTTTACCATTCCATGTGCCTTTTAATTTTGCTTGTTTAATAAGTTCATACATATAAAGGTATAATTGTTTTTTACCAGAAGCATGTTCTGATTGTTTTTTAAAACTAAATGAGTTCATGGATTTTATTTCCCCAACCATAGCCCCATCATAAAATTCTGGAATGCGACAAACAATATCAGGAGTGAAACTCATCTTATATTCATCATCAAATCTTGTTCTATCCAATGTTTGAGATTTTGCATAACCAGCCCTTATTAAAAGTCTTTGCCATTTTTCATGTATAGCATTACCTTCTTCAAATATACGCATTGTATTAACTGGTAATTGTTCACCCTGTAACTGTTTAAATAATAAACTTAAAACCTGTTGTCTTACACAAAATGATTTATCACCTTTATCAATTATTGCTGAGGCATGTAAGCCAACACGTTCCTGACTTTCCAATCCCCTTGTCATTACAGTTCTAACAAACTTTGTTTCTTCTTCAATGTTTTTATCTAAATAAAACATTTTATTTAATATACCTTCAAGTTTTGCAGAATCAGCAGATTGTACTTTACTACCATTTTTAAATGAATCTTTTTTTATTTGATTTAATATACTTCCCATAAATATACCTCTTTGTCATGTGTTATTACTTTTTTAATACCAGAATTTTTAATCATTCTCCAACATATAGGGCATGGTTCTGTTTCTATGTGTTGATTTCCTTCCATACCACATAAATACATTGTTGCTCCTATCATGTCTTTTCTTGCAGCTGATAACATTGCATTTTGTTCAGCATGAACTGCAGGACAATCAGAATAATCCCCAGTGTTATGAGGTTTGTTAATTCTCGGACATTCCATTTTATCACAACAATTAACTTCACCTCTTGCACTACCATTATAACCTGTTGAAATAACTTCATCATTTTTAACAATTATGCAACCATAATTTCTTTTTAAACAAGTTGAACGTAATGATACAGTTTCTGCTATTTTTAAATAATACTCTTTTTTACTTATTCTTTCCATTTACATTCAGTCCTCCCAATCATCTAAATTAAGTCCTGGATGAAATTCTTCTTCATTTTTCTTTAATCTTTTATCATATCTTTTTCTTTCCATTTCCATGAGTTCATCCCTTATTGGTTTAACATCATCAAATGAAACAAATCCCCTATCGAAGAATAAAGGAATTTCACATTCTCCCATTGGATTGCTAACCTTTGATTTAACTATCTTACATTTCATAATTAAACCAACTTTTTTATTTGTTGCTGAATTTCTTGGATCTTTATTAGGAATTTCAATCCATGACTTTCTTGCAACCTGAATCCTAATACTACAAGCATGTTTTAATTTATGACCGCCAGGAGTATCAGTTTTTTCCCCAAACATCATTGCATTCATCTTATCTCTAACCTGATTTATAAACACAACAGTTGTTCCAGTTACTTCAATTATTTCTTCAACAGTTGGAAGATATTTATTCATAAGCCTTGCTGTTCCACCAATACGTTGTTCTTCAATGGAATCCTTTTCAGCAGATTTTAAAACTTTTTCTGCATCATCCTTTGGTATCATGCTTGGAACAGAATCTATGATAACTAATGGTATTCCAGCTTTTGAAAATTTAATTGTTTTGTTAAAAGCATCCTCCCCATATCTTGCTCTATAAACTAACATTTGCTTTGGTTTATTTCCAAATATACTAGCACGTTCTGCATCAAATGTATTTCCAGTAACAATTATTTTATCATTCCTACGCATAACCCACATAGAACTTGGCATTGTAAAACAATACATAAAACCATCCTTTGTTTTATATGGCTCAATCCAAGCATTTTTTAAACTAGCAATTTTACTTTTCTTACCACTTGCGACAGAATAACTTAATTTATCAACAGTTATTTCATGGTCTTTTATAATTTTTGTTTCCCCAATTCTATCCCTTGTAACAATATATGCAGGGTTGCCAGTTGCAGAATAAGCAAATTGAATAAAATCCGCATCCTCTTTATTTATTGTTGTGAATGAAGGTAAATGACCTCTATTAAATTGAGAACCATCCCAGTGCTTCATTTCATCTAAAACAATTTGTAACTGATGGTTATTCATATTATACCATTCACTTGGATAATGTTTACAATTAAATGGAGCATCAAATATAAAGAAATTATTTTTAACTCTATATTCTATATTACATTTATTCAACAACATGGAAATTCTTTTTATTTTTCTTTCTTTTGTTAATCCCATATAGCATTGTTTAGAATTACTTCTAAACGAGCCATCAGCAAATACTGCTACCATTAACCTTATAATATCATCCGATAACTCAATTCCATTTCCATTATAATAAAATGTTTTAGGAATATTACCACAAAATCCTTGTTTATTATTTTCACAAGCAATCCTGATATCGTGAAATGGTTTAATCATAAGTTTAGGATTTTTGCTAGTTGTATAATAAACAACATTGTGATATTCAGATATAACCATATCCATTCTTCTTGAATAAACCTGCCATAATGTTTTTGCTTCATACTTATGGAATTTTTCAGGTAATACCATTTCTGCTGTTCCGTCAGGATTATATTGTAAAACCTTTTCACCTTCTTTATACTCGGATATTTTCTTCCACTTCATTCCATTAAAGAACTCTGTGTCACAATCTACACATCCTTCTATGGGAATATCCAAACATAAATTATGCAACCCACATAAATGATAAGCTAATGTTGTTTTACCAGAACTTTCAGGACCAAAGATTTCAATTATTCTACCTTCTGGCATACCCCCACCAATTATAGAATCTAAATCCTCAATTCCAGTTTTCCATCTTGATATTTTTAAATTTGCAGCATCTGAACCTATTGTATATATTGAGCCCTTGCCTTCCTTTTTATTTATTTCATTACATAATTTTATTATCTGTTCTTTATTTGTTTTTGGCATTTATTTATTCCCACTTTCTTTTTAAATATACTTTACCATTTAACATAAAAACCTTAACCTTATCTTTTAATCCTGTTTTATCCCTTTTTATATAACTTCTAAATGCACAAGCTAAATCATTATTATTGTTATAATGATTTTCATTATCAATAACTTCTACGCATTTAAATCCAAATTTAAAAAATAATTTAATTATTCCTTCACATTCATTATTATAATCCTTTCTCTGTTTTTTTAATTCTTCGTAATTAACATTGTCAATCACCATATAAAATTCCCTCCATTAGAAAATATTTTATGTTTCTCAAACACATCAAAAATTTTGTTCATATCTTCATCACTTATTTTGCCTAAATCGTGCATTTCCTCCAAAGCATAATAATGTTGAATAAATAGTCTTTCATTCATAAATCCAGATTGTTTATTAAATAAATCCTCATGTGTAATTGAAGCACCAATTTGTTTTTCCTCATCAGAAACATATACATAAATAATACCAGAATAATCAGCAATAATTTCTTGTTCTGCATCAGTCCATTTCCTATTTGTTATTTCATCATAAACTTCACAACAATAATTGTAATAATGTGATTTGTTAAACTCCAACATTTTCTTCTCATATACATTACTTGGTACATTCGGAAGTAAAGCAAAGTTTGCTAAATCCTGATACAGTATCAAAAGTAAATTATTAGGTAACACTTTTATAAAATCTTTATGCCACAATTTATTAAACATACAATTCCTCCCAAAATTCATTAACATTTTTCTATCTATATAACACTTCATAAAATTGATCTTTTATTTTATTCCATTCATCTTCCGACATACCCCCACAATCATATTTCTCTTCTAAATTGTGCAAGCATTGAATGAGATATCTTTCATTGTGCCAATCTCCAAAAATTTCATTTCCAATAGGAAGTACTTTATCAATATCATTATTAAAACATTTTCCACCAGCTTTAAGATTTTCAACAAATTTCAAATAAGTGTTTTTATTAACATTTATTTTCCTATCTGACATTTCCTTAAGAACCATATTTGAATATACCACAAAATGATTTAATGGATAATTAAGAATTTTATTAACTAATAAATGATTTGGAGTTCCATCCTTACGAACATTTTTAGCCATGCAACACAATTCTCTCCATTGTGCAACAAGTTGTTTTTGTGGTAACACTTTAATTAAATCCTTATGCCAAATTCTCATTTCTTTTACCTCCTAAATGGATTTTAAATATTTTTTATTTACATTTATATTATACCACAAATGCAATCATTAGTCAATATTTAATTTTAAAAAATTTTATTATCAATTTCATTAAAAACAGAATTTAATTCACCAACATCACAAGAACAATAAAATACGCCATTTAAATATATTTCATAATGTTCTAAAACCTTTTTAACATCAATTTCTTTTTCTTTCATTTATTTTCTTCACTTCCTCCAGTCATTCCTTATCCCTCACTTTCCAAAATCTCGTTTATGTCATACAGACTATTCACTTGTACGGCTAACTGAAATTCATCTTCCCTCATTAGTGCCATCCTTAGCCACTTCTCACGCTTTCGGTCTGTCAGATAACCTAACACTACCGCTTGATTACCTTCTTCAAGCACTATACAAGGTCTTTTTCTGTCAGGAAAATGTCTTATAGTAAGTATCATTCCTTATTCCTCACTTTCTACCTCCCCATTCTTTCCGGATTTCTTTCCCAAGATCGAATGTTTTTCAATTCTTTTAATTCACTTTTTACCTGCCTTAACTCCTTTTTTAGATTTGTGTTTTCTGTTAAAATTTTTTGTAATTCGCAGAAGTTCTTGATTTCGCATTTTATATCTTCACTATACTCAATACATATTTCGCATAATTGTTTCTTTGTCATTCCTTAATCCTCCTTTTCTTCGCCCTCCAATAATCTTTACAACCATGTTTACACTTACAACAAGGCATTTCCCATTCTTCCACATCCACAAAAGCACATCCTGCGCATCCGTCATGTTCTGCGGTTTTCAGCTTTTCAACAACCCTGTTTGCGATTTCCTCGATTGGTAGTTCTAATTCCATCATCTTTCTCCTTTCCCACCCCTTATGATTTTATCAGAACTGCATCAAACCCTGACTCTTTCAGCTTCTTCACCATGTTCTCAGCGTTCTCTTTCCTTGAGTATGCTCCAACCTGCACACGATAGATTG